>CAIMWH010000076.1 GCA_903845065.1 uncultured Rhodospirillales bacterium
GGGATGGTGAGGGAGGTCTCCTTGACGGCGGCGACGATGCCGGTGGCGATGACGTTGCAGTCCATGATGCCGCCAAAGATGTTCACCATGATTCCCTTCACGTTCTTGTCGGTGAGGATGATTTTGAAGGCCGCGGCGACCTGATCCTTGGAGGCGCCGCCGCCGACATCGAGGAAGTTGGCGGGGGCCGCGCCGTACAACTTGATGATGTCCATCGTGGCCATCGCCAGGCCGGCGCCGTTAACCATGCAGCCGATGGTACCGTCCAGCGCCACGTAGTTCAGGCTGTGCTTGGCGGCTTCGAGTTCCTTGGGGTCCTCTTCCGCCTCGTCGCGCAGCTTCTCGATGTCCGGGTGCCGATACAGCGCGTTGTCGTCGAAGCTCACCTTGGCGTCGAGCGCCACGATATCCCCGGCCCCCGTCACCACCAGCGGATTGATCTCCACGATGGCGCAGTCGAGCTTGAGGAATGCCTCGTACATGGCAGTCACGAACTTGCCGAACGAGCCCACCTGCTTGCCGGTCAACCCCAGCGCATAGGCCAGCTTACGGCAATGGAACGGCCAGATGCCGGCGGCCGGATCAACCGCCACCCGCAGGATCTTCTCGGGATGATGCTCGGCCACCTCCTCGATCTCCATCCCGCCCTCGGTCGAGGCCATGATGGTCACGCAGGCGGTGGCACGATCCACCAGCAGCGAAAGATAAAGCTCACGCGCGATATCGCAGCCCGCCTCGACATAAACCCGGTTCACCCGGCGCCCCTGCGGACCCGTCTGCTTGGTGACCAGCGTATGCCCGATCATCGCCTCGGCCGCCGCGCGAACCTCCTCGGCGGATTTGGCGATACGAACACCGCCCTTGCCGTTGAGATCGTCCGCGAAGCGTCCGGCACCACGCCCACCGGCATGGATCTGCGACTTCACCACGTAGATCGGCCCCGGCAGCTTCCCAGCCGCCGCGGCCGCCTCGTCGGGTGTCCAGGCCACATGACCCTCGAGCACCGCGACTCCGTAACCCTTCAGCAGTTCCTTCGCCTGGTACTCGTGGATATTCATGCGGTTAGACTCCCAGCTTCTTGAAGTCTTCAATCAATCCGCGCACCGCGCCGCAGGACTTGTCGAACGCCGCCTGCTCGGCCGGGTTCAGCTCAACCTCGATGATCTTCTCGATGCCGTTCTTGCCGATCACCACCGGCACGCCGACGTAAAGCCCGTCGACACCATACTGGCCTGTCAGCAACGCGGCGCAGGGCAGCACCCGGCGCTTGTCCTTCAGGTAGGCCTCGGCCATCGCGATCGCCGAAGCGGCCGGGGCATAGAACGCGCTGCCACGCTCCAGCAGCTTCACGATCTCGCCGCCGCCATTGGCGGTGCGCGCCACGATGGCGTCGATCTTCTCCTGCGTCGTCCAGCCCATCTTGATCAGATCGGGGACCGGGATGCCGGCAACGGTGGAGTAGCGGGGCAGGGGGACCATCGTATCGCCATGGCCACCCAGCACGAACGCCGTCACGTCCTCAACCGACACATTGAATTCATGCGCCAGGAACAACTGGAAGCGGCTGCTGTCCAGCACGCCGGCCATGCCGATCACCTTGTTGGCGGGCAGGCCCGACTTCTGCTGCATCACCCACACCATCACGTCGAGCGGGTTGGTGATGACGATCACGAAGGCGTCCGGGCAATGCGTCTTGATGCCCTCGGCCACCTGGGCGATCACGCCAGCATTCTTGGTCAGCAGGTCGTCGCGGCTCATGCCCGGCATACGCGGGAAACCGGCGGTGACGATCACCACGTCGGCGCCCGCGATGGCGGCATAGTCCGAACCACCGGTCATCATGCTGTCGAACCCGTCCACCGGGCCAGACTGCATGAGGTCGAGCGCCTTGCCGGCGGCGACCCCGCCAAAGACGTCAAACATGACGACGTCCCCGAGCTCTTTCAGCCCGATCAGGTGAGCGAGCGTGCCGCCGATATTGCCGGCGCCGATAAGGGCGATCTTGTTGCGAGCCATCAGGGTGAAATCCTTGGGATGAGGGCCTGGGGTGTCAGCCGGGAGTCGTTATCGCATGGCGAGCGCGGGCGCCACGTAGCACCACACCCTTCGCACGCCCGGCCGCCCGAAAGGCGCCCGGTCACTAGCCCAATCCCCAACAAGCGGCAAGACTCGGCGCTATGCATGCTCATGCGTGCTGCCTATGGGGGTTGAGAGGTAAAAAAATCGTTGTGGCCGCTTTGTGCCGCCCATCACGTCAAATGTGCCAGCGCCAGATACTCCTGGCTCTGCATTTCCTCCAGCCTGGACGCCGTGCGCTCGAACATCTTCGCATTCTCGCCACGCTGATAAAGCTGGTCCGGCATGGCATCCGCCGAAGCCACCAGCTTCACCCGATGGTCATACAACGTGTCGATCAACACGATGAACCGCCGCGCCTCGTCGAAATTATCCGGCGACAACCGCGGAATCCCGTCCAGCACCAGGCAATGATAATGCGTCGCCAGCGCCAAATAGTCCCCCGCCCCATGCGCCTGCCCGCACAGCGCCGCGAAATCGAACCGCGCCACCCCCTCGGCCGAAAGCGGCACCTTCACCGTGCGCCCCATCACCAGCAACTTCGCCTCTTTCGCCTCGGCATGCCCGGTCAGCTCCTCGAACGCACTGTCCAGCGCCCGCTCCGCCCGCCCATCCGCCGGCACATGCCACGTCGGCATCCCACGCAGCCGTGCCCGCCGAAAATCCCGCCCCGCATCCATCACCAGCACATCCAGATGCCGCTTGATCAACGCGATGAACGGCAAAAACGCATCCCGCCCCGGCTGCCCGCGAAACAAATCGTCCGGATTGGTGTTCGATGTCGCCACCACCACCACCGCCCGATCGAACAACGCCTGGAACAGCCGCCCCAGAATCATCGCGTCCGCGATGTCATTCACCTGGAACTCGTCGAAGCACAGCAGCGCCGCCTCCGCCGCGATCGCATCGGCCAGCGGCGGAATCGGGTCCTCCCCGTCCGGATTGGCCCGCTTCCACGCATGCAGCCGCGCATGGGCGTCCTGCATGAACCGATGAAAATGAATCCGCCGCCGCCGCTGCACATCCGCCGCGGCGAAAAACAAATCCATCAGCATGGATTTGCCGCGCCCCACCGCGCCGATCAGATACAGCCCGTTCGGCCGCGCCTCGTTGGCGCCCTCGGCATGCTTGCGGCGGAAAAACCGCGCCAGCAACCCCGATCGCGCCTCCGCCGGCCGCGGGTCCGGATCATAGCCGCGCAGCTTCAGCCACAACTCCTGCAGCCGCTCGGCCGCCATCTGCTGCGAGGGATCAGCCGCAAGCTCGCCCCGCGCCACCCGGGCACGGTAGGCAGGCAAAGGGCCGGCGGATAGGTCTTCGTGTTCGATCGGCGCGTCCATGGTGCAGCGCGCAATACCCGGAATCGGCCCGGGTTGGTATAGTCCCCACCCGACATTCGAGCAGGACCACCATGACCGACGCCGAAGCCACCGTCCGCGCCTACTACGCCGCCTTCAACGCCGGCGACACCGAAGCCTTCCTCGCCCTCCTCACCGATGACGTCATCCACGACATCAGCCAAGGCAGCCGCGAAACCGGCAAAGCAGCCTTCCGCACCTTCGTCGCCCACATGGACCGCTGCTACAAGGAAACCATCACCGACCTCGTCGTGATGACCAACCCCGACGGAACCCGAGCCGCCGCCGAATTCACCGTCCACGGCACCTACATCGCCACCGACCCAGGCGTCCCACCAGCAACCGCCCCGGCCAAAGGCCAAACCTACAACCTCCCCGCCGGAGCCTTCTTCACCCTGAAAAACAACAAAGTCGCCCGCATCTCCAACCACTACAACCTCGGCGAATGGATCGCCCAGGTCAACGCATGAGGGGTGTGGAGAGGTAAGTAAGGCCAGGGCTCTGCCCTGGACCCGCTGGGGGATGATCCCCCAGACCCCATCCGTTTAAGTAAGAGGCTGAGGTCCAGGGGCTCGGCCCCTGGTGGGGTCGAGGGGCAAAGCCCCCGCCTTGCTTACCTCTCCACACCCCCCACGCGTCAGGCCAGGACGGTCGCTTCGTCGAAGGTGAACCGGGGGCCGCGGGGGTGGAGGGCGGCGGGGTCGCCGTGGCCGAGGTTGATGAGGAAGTTGGATTTCCAGCCGCGGTCCCACAGGAAGGCGCTATCCACCTTGGATTTGTCGAAGCCCGACATCGGGCCGCAGTCGAGCCCGAGGGCGCGGGCGGCCATGATGAAGTAGGCGCCTTGGAGGGAGCCGTTGCGGAACGCGGTTTCCTCGGCCAGCGTGTAGTTGCTGGTGAACCAGGATTTCGCATCCGTGTGGGGGAACAGCTTGTAGAGGTGGTCGTAGAAGTGCGGATCGTGCGCCACGATCACGTTGACGGGCGCCGCCATGGTCTTCGCCAGGTTGCCCGAGGAGAGCGCCGGCTTCAGCTTCTCCTTGCCCTCGGGGGTGCGGATGAACACGAAGCGGGCCGGCGCGCAGTTGGCGGAGGTGGGCGCCATCTTCATCAGGTCGAACACCGCGCGCAGGTCGTCATCGGTGACGGCCTGGTCGGTCCAGGCGTTATGCGTGCGGGCTTCGCGAAACAGGGCGTCGAGTGCGGCGTCGTCGACAGGCATCAGAACATCACCTGCTGCACGCTGCGAACTTCCGGCACGTAGTGCTTCAGCATGTTCTCGATGCCATGCTTGAGCGTGGCCGACGAGGACGGGCAGCCCGAGCAGGCCCCCTGCATGTGCAGCCGCACGATGCCGTCGCGGAAGCCGCGGAACACGATATCCCCGCCATCGCCGGCCACTGCCGGGCGCACGCGGGTATCGAGCAGTTCCTTGATTTGCGCCACGATTTCGGCGTCCTCCGGGAGGGTATCTTCCTCGGCCTCGGCATCCTCGCCCAGGATCACCGGCCGCCCGGCGACGAAATGTTCCATGATGGCGCCCAGCACCTGGGGCTTCAGCCCCTGCCAGGTGGCCGCGTCGGATTTGGTCACGGTGATGAAATCGCCGCCCAGGAACACCCGGGTCACGCCCGGCAGGGCAAAGATATCGGCCGCCAGCGGGCTGCGATCGGCGGCCATGGCGGTGGCAAAATCGGCGGTGCCGGCGCCCATCACGTCCCGGCCCGGCAGGAACTTCAGGGTGGCGGGGTTCGGCGTGCTCTCGGTTTCGATGAACATTTTATGTGCCTTCGAGGTGCATATGGGGGGTTCAAAGGGGACTGATACGGTCCGGATGCTACATCGTCTCTTCCGCCACCGATGGCAAGGGGCCATGATCGATGCGGAACAGGGACTGGATACGCGCATGAAGCTGCAACGCCGCCTGCTGCTCGCAAGCTTGGCAGCCATACCGATGCAGCGCATCGCCCACGGCGCCACCTCCCGCCGCCTGACCATCCTGCACATGAACGATTTCCACTCCCGCCACGAACCGGTGGACGCCCGCGCTCTGTCCTGTAGCGCCGACCTGGCGCGCGACGGCTGCTTCGGCGGCGTCGCCCGCCTCGCCACCGCCCTCGCCACCGAACGCGCCGCCGCCGAAGCCGCCGGGCGCACCGTCGTCCTCCTCGATGCCGGGGACCAGTTCCAGGGCAGCCTGTTCTTCACCGCCTGGCACGGCGAGGCCGAACTCGCCGTGATGCACGAACTCGGCACCGAGGCGATGACCGTCGGGAACCATGAATTCGATCGCGGCCCCGCCACCCTGGCCAGTTTCGCCGCCGCCGCCCGCTTCCCGGTGCTGTCGGCCAACGTGGACGCCTCGGCCGAACCCAGCCTCGCCGGCAAGCTGCGCCCGCATGTGATAATCGAAAAAGCCGGCCTGCGCATCGGCGTCGTCGGCCTCACCACGCTGGAGGCCATCTCCGGCTCATCCCCCGGCCCGCTGGTGAAATTCAACCCGCCCGGCCCGGCGCTGGCCACCGCCGCCGCCGAACTGCGCGCCCAGGGCGCCCATCTCGTCATCGCCCTGTCCCACCTCGGCGTCGGCATCGACTACGCCCTGGCCGGCAACGTCCCCGGGGTGGACGCCTTCGTCGGCGGCCACTCCCACACCCTGCTCTCCGACCGCGAAAAAGGCGCCGCCGGCCCCGCCCACCAGGCCCTCACCGGCACCGCCGGTACCGCCGTGGTGGTCCAGGCCGCCTGCTTCGGCCGCTATTTCGGAAGGCTCGACCTCGATCTCGACGAATCCGGCCGCCCGGTCGCGTACGGCGGCGATTGCCGCCACATCGGGCTCGACCTCCCCGAGGAACCCCGCGTCAAAGCCATTGTCGCCGCCTACGCCGCCCAGCTCGACGGCGTGCGCAAGCGCGTCATCGGCCAAACCCCCGCCCCCATCGGCAACGGCGAATGCCGCACCGGCGAATGCCCACTCGGCAACTTCATCGCCGACGCCATGCTCGCCACCATGCATGACGGCGATATCGCCATCATCAACGCCGGCGGCATCCGCACCGGCCTGCCCGGCGGCACCATCACCCTGGGGGACGTGCTGACCATGCTCCCCTTCAGCAACACCGTCGCCGCCGTCACCCTCACCGGCACCGATGTCATCGCCGCCCTCACCAACGGCCTCGGCCGCACCGGCGCCGGCGGCTTCCCCCAAATCGCCGGCGCCCGCATGGCCTGGAACCCAACCACCAAAACCGTCACCACCCTCGAATTCCGCCAGCCCGACGGCAGCTACACCCCGCTCGACCCCACCCGCCGCTACCGCGTCGCCACCAACAACTTCATGCGCGCCGGCGGTGACGGCTACGTCGTGATGCGTGACCACGCCATCGACCCCTATGACACCGGCCCCTCCCTGGAAGACGCCGTCACCGCCGCCTTCGCCCGCGGCATCATCCCGGGTGGCACGGATGGGCGGATGATCAAGCAGTAGAAGCAAGGCTCCGCCGGCCAAGGGCCGCAGGCCCTTGGAACCCATTACCACTCGCGGCTGGGGCGATGGCCTTCAGGTGATAATCCCGTCCTTGCGGGCGCCGCAGGCAATCAACCAACGCAGTCATGCCGAGCACCCGGAACCCATAGGCTTCGCCCGTCCCCACACCCGAAGGCCATAGCCCCAGCCGCGAGCAGTAATGGGTTCCAAGGGGCGAGCCCCTTGGCCGGCGGAGCCTTGCTTCCCCCCTACCGCCGCAACGGCAACAAACACCCGAACGCCGCCAACCCCAACGCCCCGATCGCCGCGAACGTCCAAACCGCCGGCGCCCCGTCGATCAGCGGCGCCAGCAGCGTCGGCGCCGCCGCCTGCGCGATCAGGCTCGGCAGCGCCAGCCGCCCCAGCAGCGTCGCATACCCCGCCGGCCCGAACACATGCATCGGCAGCGTCCCCCGGCTGATGGTGAAAATGCCATTGCTCATCCCGTAGCTCAGCGCGAACACGAACCCCGGCGCCCCCAGCAACGTCGCCACGATCCCCACCGGCAGGAGCACCGCCCCCACCTGCGCTGACGTCACCGGGCTCAGATTGCGCCCGAGGAAATAGTCCACCACCCGCGACCCCACCTGCGCCGCCCCGATGATCGAGGCCGTCGCCACCGCCGCATCGAGCGACAGCCCGAGTCCTTGCAGCAACACCAGGGCGTGCACCGAGATCACCGCCCCGATCCCCGCCCGGCTGGTGAAGAACACCGCGAGCAGCAGAAACTCCCCCCGCCCCGGCAACCGCCCGCCTTCCGGCGCCACCCGCGCCGGCCCCACCGCCGGCGTGCCTGGCGAGGCCGGGATGAACACCAGGATCACCGGCAGGATCACCAGTATCTGCAACGCGGCGTAGAGAAACACCGAATCCCGCCACCCGAAGTGGCCCACCAGCCAGGTCCCGGAGGGAAACCCAACCGAACTGGCGAACCCCGCCATCAGCGTCACCCCGATAATCGCCGGCCGCGCATCCCGCCCCAGAATCCGCCCGATGGTCGCGAACGCCGTGTCGTACAGCCCGAGCGACATCCCCACGCCCAGCACCGTCCACGCCAGAAACCACTGCAACAGCGACTGGGACAACGCCAGCGCCGTCAGCCCCACCGCCGTCACCAGCGCCCCGCCGATCAGGATCGGCTTTCCCCCGCGCGCATCGATAAACCGCCCGATCCGCGGCGCACACGCAGCCGAAACCAGCAGCGACCACGAGAACGCGGCGAGCAACGTCGTCCGCGACGTCCCCAGTTCCGCCGCCGCCGCCCCCATCATGGTCGCCGGAATATAGAACGTCGTCGCCCAGGCCAGGGTCTGCGTCGTCCCCAGCGCGAGCGCGAGGCGCCGGGGGGTTGCGTTCACGATGCGGGGAAGCCGGTCGCCTCACGCAGCGCCGCCGCAATCCCCGGCGCCGCGGCAAAGATCGGATTGCCCGAATTCAACCCATCCCCCTCCATGAACGGCGAAACCTCCGCCCCCGCCTCGGTCAGGATGGAAATCGCCGCCGCCACGTCCCAGAGATTGATGTGCAGTTCGAGATACGCGTCGATCCGCCCCGCCGCCACATCCGCCAGCCCCAGCGCCCCCGAGCCCCCGGCCCGCAGCGCCGCCCCGGCCCCCATCGCGCCCTGCACAATCCGGTAGAACCCATCGTTAGACCGCCGGTGGGACCAGCCGCACTCCACCATCGCCCGCGAAAGCTGCGTCGTCTCTGCCGCCCGGATCGCCACGCCGTTCAGCGTCGCCCCGCCCCCCCGTCGCGCCGCGAACGTCTCCCCCAAGGCCGGCGCCACCAGCACCCCCGCGAGAGACGTGCGCCCCTCGATCAACCCCAGCGAAACGCAAAACCGCGCACTCCCCCGCGCGTAGTTGGACGTCCCGTCGATCGGGTCCACCACCCAGCGCAGCGTCCCCGAGCGCCCCTTACCGGTCTCCTCGCCCTGGAACCCATCCTCGGGAAACAGCACCGCCAGCCGCTCCGACAGGAACGCCTCCACCGCGCCATCCGCCTCGGTCAGCCAATCCTGCGTCCCCTTCCACGTCGCCGCCGGCGCGCCAGGCGGCGGACGCAGCCGCAAAGCGAGGGCCCCGGCCTCGGTGGCAAGGGCGGTGGCAGCTTCCAGGCGGCGTTGCAGGGCGGCATCGGACATCGTCGGTCTCCTCGATCGGAAACCCGGCTTACACCAACAATCCGCCCTTGTGACCTCGCCCCCTACCCGTGGCGAACGACGGTGGTCGCCTCGGCGGGTGGCGCCGGACGGCTGTGCAGCCGCATCCCCTTCGCCACCAGCTTCAGCGCCTCCCAGTGAATGCCCCCCACCACCTTCAGCATCAACAACGGATGCCGCAGGAAGGTGCCCAGCAACGCGCCGTCGCTGATTTCCCGCCGCGTCCCGGTGAACGTCGCGGTGATCATCGTCCCCACCGCATCGCTCCCCCGCACCGTCAGCGCCACCTCATCCCCCGGCGGCCGCACGCTGAAATCGTACGCCATATCCATCGCCATGAACGGCGAGACATAGAACGCCTTGTCGCAATGCTGCCGGATTGGCCGCGCGTCCGGGTCCACCACCGGGATCAGATACGAATGCCGCTGCCCGAAGGTGTTGTTCACCTCGTACAAAATCGCCGCCAGCACCCCATCCGCGCGATGGCAGAAATACGTGCTGATCGGATTGAACACCAACCCCAGCACCCGCGGATAACACAGCAGCCGCATCGGCCCATCCGCCACAATCCCCGCCGCCGCCAGCCGCCCGGCGATCTGCTCCCGCAGCGGCACGCCGGATCCATCGCCATGGTCCCGCTCATGGAAGGACAACAGATTGAACCCATCGACCGAAAAAAACCGGAACCGCCGCCCCAGCTCCGGCAATTCATCCAGGTCGAACAGCATGTTATAAACCCGATACGCCAGCGCATGCCGCCGCGGCCGCACCCGCGCATGGGTCACCAGCCCGGGATAAATCCCCGAGATCACGCGACCGTCTCATGCGCGCGCCGATGCGCCAGCGGCGGCAAATGAATCCGCCCGGACTCATCGGGCACCGACCACGGCCGCCTTACCCCGCCGATCGCCTCCGCCACCGCGAGCCCGGACTGCAACCCGTCCTCATGAAACCCGGCGCCAAACCACGCCCCGGCAAACCAGGTCCGCCGCACCCCCTGCAAGGACCACAACTGCCGCTGCGCCCGGATGGAGCCGGTATCGAACACCGGATGATTGAAGTTCCCCTCGAACAGCACCGTCTCCGCCCGCGGCTCGATCGTCGGGTTCAGCGTCACGAACAAATCCGGCCCCGGCAGCCCTTGCAACTCATTCATCCAATACGTCACGCACGGCATCCCCGGATCGGCCGAGTCCGTCGAGGACCCGATATAGTTCCAGCTCGCCCACGCCCGCCGCCGTCGCGGCATCAACTTGGCATCCCCGTGCAGAATTGCCCGATTACGGCTCGGCCGGAACGCGCCCAGCAGCGCCGCCTCCTGCGCATCCGGGTCCGCCAGCATCCCCAGCGCCTGGTCCGCATGCGCCGCCACCACCACCTGGTCGAACCGACGGACATCGCCGGTCCCATCCAGCACCGACACCCCGCCAGCATCGCGCTTGATCCCGCGCACCCGCCGCCCGGTCAAAATCCGCCCCTCCAGCGGCGCCGCCAGATGCCGCACATACTCGCGCGAGCCCCCCAGCACCGTGCGCCACTCGGGCCGCCCATCCACCTGCAACAACCCATGATTGTCGCAGAACCGCAGGAACGCCGCCGCCGGATGCGCCCGCATCTCGGCGCACGGCGTCGACCAGATGGCAGCCGCCATCGGCAACAAATGATCCTGCTGGAACGCCCGGCTATAGCCGTTGCGATCCAAATACGCCCCCAGCGGCTCCAGCGTATCCCACAACTCGGCGATATGCCCGGGCGCCGTGCGATAGAACCGCAGGATATCCCGCACCATCCGCAAAAACCGCGGCCTGAACAAATTCCGCTTCTGCGCGAACAACCCGCGCAGATCCGTCCCGTTATACTCCAGCCGCCCCTCATCCAGGGACACCGCGAAGGACATCTCGGTCGCCCGGCTCGCCACCCCAAGATGGCGGAACATCGCGGTCAGGTTGGGATAATTCGCCTCGTTATAAACGATGAACCCCACATCCACCGGCACGCCCGTGGGCGAGGTCAGCGTGCACGAATGCCCGCCCACCCGGTCCTCCGCCTCATAGACGGTCACATCATGCCGCCCGGACAACAGCCACGCCGCCGACAGCCCCGATATCCCGGTGCCGATCACCGCGATGCGCTGCGGCGTCGCCAAGTCCCGATCGTATCCGTCCAGAGCCATGCAAACCTCTTGTCGCGCGTTCGTGCTGTGCTCCTATACGCAAGCCGCATCGCGTTGGATGACGCCGGCAAAAGTTTTCGCACCCGGTGATCCACCCGGCCCCATCGCGCGTATCGGAAGCATGCATGAGAGTTTCGTCCGCCATCTCGCGCCGCCACCGCCCCCCGCCTGCCCCGCCAGGCGGCCGATGAGCGTGCCCGACGATGCCATCACCCCCGAACACCTCGCGGCCCTGCTCGCCGCGGTGGCGAACCTGCGCAGCCGCCAGGCCTTCGCCGCCCTGTTCGCCCATTTCGCGCCCCGGGTGAAAACCTACATGCTCCGCCTCGGCGCCCCCTCCGCCCAGGCCGAAGACCTCGCCCAGGAAACCATGCTCACCGTCTGGCGCAAGGCCGAACGCTTCGATCCCGCCATGGCCGGCGCCGCCACCTGGGTGTTCACCATCGCCCGCAACCTGCGCATCGACGCCCTGCGCCGCGAACGCCCGGTCGCCTCGGTGGACGAACTCGCCGACACCCCGGCCGATGGCCCAGGCGCCGAAACCATGCTCGAAACCGCCCAGGCCGAACGCAGCCTGCGCGCCGCCCTCGCCGGACTGCCCGATGAACAAGCCATGCTGCTCCGCCTGTCCTTCTTCGAGGACCATGCCCACGGCGACATCAGCCGCAAGCTCGGCATGCCGCTCGGCACCGTGAAATCGAAGCTCCGCCGCGCCCTCACCCGGCTGCGCGCGGCGCTGGAGGACAGACCATGAGCGACCACCACCACCCCTCGGAGGAAACCCTGCTCGCCCACGCCAGCGGCGGCCTCGACGAGGCGCACCGCGTGGTGATCGCCACCCATCTCGCCGGCTGCCCCGCCTGCCGCCAGTCCGTCCGCCGCGCCGAACGCCTCGGCGGCACCATGCTGGCCGCCCTGCCCGCCGCCGAAATGTCCAAAGGCGCCCTCGAAGCCGCCCTCGCCCGCCTCGACGAGCCGGTCCCCGCCCTCCCGCCACCGCCGCCACTCCCGGCCGGCCTACCCGCCAGCCTGGCCGCGTACCGCATCGGCCGCTGGCGCCGCCCCGCCCCCGGCCTCGGCCTCATCACCATCCTGCCCCCCACCGCCCAGCGCGCCGGCCTGCATCTGCTCCGCGTCGCCCCCGGCATGGCCATGCCCGCCCACGGCCACAGCGGCCTCGAACTCACCGCCGTCCTCTCCGGCGCCTTCGCCGACGATGACGGCATTTTCCACGCTGGTGACGTGTCCGAATGCACCGAGGACGCCCACCACACCCCCATCGCCCACGGCGCCGAGCCCTGCATCTGCCTCACCGCCGTCGCCGGCCGCCTGCGCTTCGATCACTGGCTGGCGCGGCTGGTGCAGCCGCTGTTCGGCATCTGATGAGCCTCACCATGCAACCAGCCCCGCCCCGCCTGCGCGTCCCCAGCGCGGTGGACGTCATCAACGCCCTCGCACCCCGCCGCAAAGTCCGCTTCGTCAGCGGCCATCGCTACGGCCCCCACCCCCGCCACACGCTTGACGTCTACTTCCCCGTCGACGCGCAAGGCCCCGTCCCGGTCGTGGTGTTCTACTACGGCGGCGGCTGGGAGGAGGGCCAACGCCGCGACTACCGCTTCGTCGGCGCCGCCCTCGCCGCCCGCGGCGTGATGGTCATCCTGCCCGACTACCGCCTCCACCCCGAAGTCACCCACACCGGCTTCCTCGATGACGCCGCCGCCGCCCTCGCCTGGGCCCGCGCCTTCGCGCCCGATGCCGGCGGCGACCCCAACCGCATCTTCCTCATGGGCCACTCCGCCGGCGCCTACATCGCCGCCATGCTCGCCCTCGCCCCGCCCTGGCGCAGCGCCCCCCTCGCCGGGGTGATCGGCCTCGCCGGCCCCTACGACTTCCTCCCCGACACCCCCGCACGCGAGGCGATGTTCCCCACCGGCGCCGACCTCCCCGCCGCCATGCCGGTCAACCACGCCTTCACCAGCGCCCCCCCGATGCTGCTCGCCACCGGCAAAGGCGACCGCACCGTGCTGCCCCGCAACACCATCCGCCTCGCCGCCTCGCTGCGCGCCCACGGCACCCCGATCACCGAACGCCACTACCGCGCCATCGGCCACAAGCTTGTCCTCGGCGCCATCGCCCGCCCGCTCCAGGTCGCCGCCCCCGTCCTGGCCGACTGCCTCCGCTTCATCGCCGACCCGGCCGCCATGTCATGACCCTCACCACCATCACCCTCGCAGCCGCCCTCGAACTCCTGGCCGCGATGTCCCTCGCCTGGCTCGCCCAGTACCGCACCGGCAACTGCGGCTGGGTCGATGTCGCCTGGAGCTTCGGCACCGGCCTCGCCGGCATCACCCTCGCCCTCGCCCCCCTCGACGGCCACACGCCCGACTGGCGCCAATGGGCCGTCGCCGCCCTGATCGCCGCCTGGTCCCTCCGCCTCGGCCTGCACATCGCCGCCCGCGCCGCCCAAGGCATCGATGACCCGCGCTACGCCGCCCTGCGCGTCGAATGGGCCGCCGCCTTCCAGTGGCGCCTTGCCGTCTTTCTGCTCATCCAGGCCTCCGTCGCCCTCGGCCTCGCCGCCTCCATGGCCCTCGCCGCCCGCAACCCCCAGGGCGGCGGCCCGCTCGATATCCTCGGCATCGCCGTCCTCATCATCGGCATCACCGGCGAAGGCGCCGCCGACCGCACCCTGCGCCGCTTCAAGGCCAACCCCGCCAATCGCGGCCGCATCTGCGACATTGGCCTCTGGGCTTGGTCCCGCCACCCCAACTACTTCTTCGAATGGTTCGGCTGGCTCGCCTACCCGCTGCTGGCGATCTCCAGCGGCTGGCCCTGGGGCTGGCTCGCCCTCTCCGGCCCCGCCTTGATGTTCTGGGCCCTCCGCCACGCCTCCGGCGTCCCCCCGCTCGAAGCCCACATGGCCGGCCGCTACGGCCCCGCCTGGGCCGCCTACACCGCCCGCGTCAGCATCTTCTTCCCCCGCCCTCCCACCCGCGAGGCAACCCCATGAGCATGATCGCCAAAGCCACCATCCTGGCCGAACGCCTCCCTTTGCCGGACAGCCTCACCGAATGGGGCATCTCCCGCCTCGTCGGCCAACGCCGCCGCTCCCTGGTGGACGCCGCCGCCGCCGAACGCAGCTTCGCCGCCGGCATGGACAGCCGCGCCATCGCCGAATTCACCGCCGACGCCAACGCCCAGCACTACGAAGTCCCCGCCGCCTTCTTCGATATCGTGCTCGGCCCGCGCAAGAAATACTCCTGCTGCCTCTACCCCACCCCCGCCACCACGCTGGCACAAGCCGAGGAACTGGCGCTCGACGCAACCTGCACCCGCGCCGACCTCGCCGACGGCCAGGACATCCTCGAACTCGGCTGTGGCTGGGGCTCCCTCTCGCTGTGGATGGCCGAACGCTACCCCGCCGCCCGCATCACCTCGGTCTCCAACTCCCACTCCCAGCGCGCCTGGATCACCGCCGAAGCCGCCGCCCGCGGCCTGCGCAACCTCACCGTCATCACCGCCGACATGAACGAGTTCGCCACCACCGGCCGGTTCGACCGCGTGGTCTCGGTCGAGATGTTCGAACACATGTCCAACTGGCGCAGCCTCCTCGGCCGCATCCAGGCCTGGCTCCGCCCCGACGGCCGCCTCTTCCTCCACGTCTTCAGCCACCGCAGCCAGCCCTACCGGTTCGACCCCGCCGACAAGGACGACTGGATCGCCCAGCATTTCTTCACCGGCGGCGTCATGCCCAGCCACGGCCTCATCCGCCAGTTCGCCGATATCTTCACCGTCGAGGCCGAATGGCAGTGGAACGGCGTCCACTATGAACGCACCGCGCGGGACTGGCTCACCAACATGGACCGTCATGCCGACGAGGTCGCCGCCATCATGCGCCAGGTCTACGGCCGTGACGCCGCGGTCTGGACCCGCCGCTGGCGCCTGTTCTTCCTCGCCACCGCCGGCCTGTTCGGCCACGCCAACGGCCATGAATGGGGCATCAGCCACTGGCGGCTGGCTCCCGCGTGAAGCGCCTCCTCACCCATGATGACCCGCTGGTGGCCGCCGCCGCGTTCCTCGCCGTCCTCCTGGCGTCCAACCAGCCGGTCTACCCGCTCTACGTCTGGCTGATCGCGGGCGAAGGCGCCGGCCGCGCCGCCATCGTGCTGGCCGCCGTCCCGGTCTTCCTCGCCGTGCCCCTGGTGGCGCGCGCCTCGGGAAAAGCTGCCCGCGCCCTGCTCCCCATCGCCGGCATCCTCAATACGCTGCTCGCCTCCTGGGTGATGGGCCCCGAAGCCGGCCTCGCCGCCTTCTTCATCCCCTGCGCCGCCCTCGGCGCCGTCCTATTCCGCCGCACCGAACGCCGCGCGATGATCGCTATCGTCGCCGTTTCCGCCGCCGCCTGGCTCCTGTCCGAAACCTTCGCCCCCGGCCCCTTCAGCCCCGAGGCCTACGCCAGCCTGCGCCGCATGAACGCCCTCAGCGCCATCGCCCTCTGCGGCCTGATCGGCTGGCTCACCCCTCCGGAGCCGCTTCCGGCACCGCTTCCGCCGCCTGCTTGAGCATCCGATAGCTCCGCGCGCTGAACGGCAGCATACCGATATAAATCAACCCGCCGATCGCCAGCGCCCCCCAGGGATCGGCCACCAGCAGCGCCGCATACAACCCGATCCCCAGCATCGTCGGCAGCACCATGCTGGCCCGCATCTTGAAGTTCTTGAAATTCCACACCGGCAACGTGGACACCAGCAGCAGCGCCGTACCCACCAGCATCACCGCACAGAACAACGGTGCATGGACAATCCGCAGCAACCAGTCCCACCCCAGCGCCTTCGCCTCCAGCCCGGCGAACAACGGGAACAACACCAGCCCGGCCCCCGCCGGCGCCGGCACCCCGGTGAAGAAATTATACGTATACGCCGGATGCGGCGCATCAAGCGCCGCATTGAACCGCGCCAGCCGCAGCGCCATGCACACCGCGAACATCAGGCACGGCACGAACCCGAACCCCCCAGCCGACTGCAACGTCCACAAATACAAAATGAACGCCGGCGCCACGCCGAAGCACAAGAAGTCCGCCAGGCTGTCGAACTCCGCCCCGAACCGGGACGTCGCCTTCAACAGCCGCGCGATCCGCCCATCCAGCCCGTCGATCGCCGCCGACACCACAATCGCCACCGCCGCCGCGCCAAACCGCCCCTCCAGCGCGAACCGCATCCCGGTCAGCCCCGAGCACAGCCCCAGCATCGTCAGGATATTGGGGATCATCCGGTTGAACGACGGCCCCTGGAACCGCGGCCGCAACCGTGGCCGCAACCGTGTGCGCAGCTTGCGCATCGAAGCCTCCACCAACGGCATCGGACGCGGACGGCTGCCGCTCACCGGTCCAGCTCCGCGATCACCGTCTCGCCCCCGATCATCGTCTGGCCCACGCTCACCAGCGGCAACACCCCGTGCGGCAGATACAAATCCGTCCGGCTGCCGAAGCGGATGATGCCGAACCGCCCGCCCGTCTCCACCGTCTCGCCCTCGCGCACATCGCACAGAATGCGCCGCGCGATCAGCCCGGCAATCTGCACCACGGCGATATCCCGCCCATCCTCCAGCCGGATCGCCAGCGCATTGCGCTCGTTATCGGTGCTCGCCTTGTCCATGTTGGCGCTGAGGAACTTGCCATGCCGATACGCAATCCGCGTCACCGTGCCGGCAATCGGCGCCCGGTTGACGTGCACATCCAGCACCGAGAGGAAAATCGCCACCCGCCAGCGCGGCTCGGCCCCCAGGTCAAGCTCCTCGGGCGGCACCGCCAGCATCACCGAGACGATATGCCCATCCGCCGGCGCCACCAGCACCCCCGCCCGCTCCGGCACGCTGCGCTCCGGATCGCGGAAGAAATACAGGCAGAACAGCACGAACAACCCGCCCAGCCAGATCAGCCACTGGCCGAGGAACACCCCGATCAGCGCGGCAACCGCGCCGCCGATGATGAACGGCCGGCCGGCGGGATGCGGCGGGGCAAGCACAAGTCGGAGGGAAGCGGCGAGCGCCATGACAGTCTCTGAAAATTGCAGCCCCGTTTATGGATGCTTCACCCCCAGGGTTCAAGTTGAACCGCTTTCAACCCGGGAACCCCCATGCCATTCGACACCCCATTTCGCCTCGGCCCCTTCCTGGTTGACGAAGCCGGGGGCCTGATGCCGCCGCCCGACCGCGATGCCCGCTTCACCCTGCGCTGGCGCGGCTGCCGGGTGAACGCCGCCCTGCGCCCCACCGGCGCCAACCCCACCGCCCCCGACAGCATCGCATTGCGCCTGCAGGCCATCCTCGGCCGCGTGCCCTCCAGCGCCGAGGCCGGCGCCCCCCAGCGCGGCGCCCTCCTCGCGGCCCTGCACGAAATCACCCACCACTTACAGCCCGGCCTGTCCTGCGGCCTCAGCGCCGATCACCGGGTGATCCTGCATGGCGAAACCCCGATGGCCCTGCCGCTCACCAGCCGCACCCTGGTCACCCAGGTCACCCGCTTCCTGCTGGACGTCGCGCCCTATCTGGATTTGACGGTGGAATCCGGCGCCACCCCGGTGGGCACGGTGAACACCTGACCGGGAAAAATCAGGTTCGGATCACGGATCTGGTCGCGATTGGCCTCATAGATCTCGGTATACCGCACGCCCTGCCCATACGCCGCCCGCGCAATCCGCCACAGACTCTCCCGCGGCTGCACCACCACCCGCCCGTTCGCCACTTCCTGCGGTGACATCTGGGCCCGGGTGAACGGCAACGCCAAGCGCGTCGTCACCTTGCCGTCCGCGGTGATCTGGTCGATCCGCAACCGATGGTCCCCCGGCGCGATATCCTTGGCCGGCTCCAGCACCCAATGCCCGGTCGCATCGGCCACCGCATCGCCGATCGGCAGGTCATCCACATAGATCCGCGCCGTCACCCCGGCCGGCGCCGAACCGGCAAAGCGGATATGCCCGGCGTCGTCATAGTCCACCACATTGATCCCAAGCCGCCCCGCCGGCGCCGACGGCCCCTGCAACACCCGCGCAGCCCCGGTGGGCGGCACCAGCACCGCCAGCGGAGCCACCGCGGCGGGCGCCACCACCGGCGCCGCACCCGCCACCGGAGCAGCCGCCGAAGCCGGCGCCGCCGGCCGCAATATCAATACCGGCGCCTCGGCGGCATGCGCCACCCCATCCGCGCCCCGCGCCGAAAGCTGCAATTCCTGGTTCCCCGCCGGCAGCGCCGCCCCCGGCAGCACCACCCACTGCCCGCTGCTGTCCGCCGTGGCCCGCCCGATCTCCTGCCCCCCCGCCGTCACGCTCACCGTCGCGCCAGGCTCGGCCCGCCCCGCCAGCACCGCATCCCCCGCCGGATTCACCCGCACGATATCGAAACTCGGCGCCGCAACCGGCGGCACAACAGGCGCCGGAGCGGCAGCCTGCGGCGCAACAGCCAGAGGCACCGCCTGCGGAACCACCGCCGGCGCCACCCCGCGAACCGTCGGCACCGGAGACGTCACCACCGGCCCAGGCCCCACTGGCGACGACCCCACCGGCGACGGTGAAACCACCACCCCCGGCGCCCCGCCCCGCAGCGCATACCACCCACCGCCGATCGCCACGCCGAGCACCACCACGCCCAACGCAACCGCGCGCGGCGACATCCCTCTCGACAGGTTCGGACTAACCTCCGTCATGCCGGCGAAGGTAAGCGGCGCGTTCCCCGTTGTCACATGGAAAGATGTTCACCATCCGATGCGGAATACCGGCGCACCGGTTCCGGTCTACCACTCGCCCACCAAGGCCAACTCCGGCCATACTGCCCCCAACCCGCCCTCACGGAGAACACCATGGCCTCCAAGCCCACCACCGCCGGCATCAAGCTGCCCATGCCCATCTGGGACCTCCCGGTGCGCCTGTTCCACTGGCTGCTGCCCATCCTGATGATCACCAGCTACGTCAGCGTGAAATCCGACCGCATGGATATCCACGTCCTCAGCGGCTACGCGGTCGCCACCCTGCTGATTTTCCGCATCGTCTGGGGCTTCATCGGCAGCGACACCGCCCGCTTCACCTTCTTCCTCAAAAGCCCCCTCGCCGCCCTCCGCCACCTCGCCCACTTCCCCCGCCGCGAGCCTGATACCCAGGTTGGCCACAACGAAGCCGGCGGTTGGATGGTCCTCGGCCTCCTCGGCCTCCTCGTCATCCAGGCCGCCACCGGCCTGTGCGCCAATGATGACGGCGAGACCGAAGGCCCCCTGGTCAAGTTCGTCGGCAAATCCCTCTCCGACCAGCTCTCCAAAATCCACGACATCAACTTCAAGCTGGTGATGATCGCCGTCACCCTGCACATCCTCGCCGTCATCGCCTACGCCGTGGTGAAACGGCATGATCTCGTGCGCCCCATGGTCACCGGCCGCAAACGCCTCCCCGCCGCCACCCCGGCGCCGCGCATGGTCCATCCCATCCTCGGCCTCATCGTGCTCGCCGCCGCCGCCGCCATCATGTTCGTGGTGGTGAAAATCCTCTGATCGCTTGCCCGCCCCACCCCAAGCAGGCACACAGCGGCGAAGGAGAACCGAAATGACCGACGTGCATTCAGTCTGCGTATTCTGCGGCGCCAGCCCCGGCACCAACCCCGCCTACATGGCCGCCGCCGACGCCTTCGGCCGCGCCCTCGCCCGCGCCGGCATGCGGCTGATCTACGGCGGCGGCCGCGTCGGCATGATGGGCGCCGTGGCGGACGGCGCGCTGGCCGAAGGCGGCACCGTCATCGGCATCATCCCCGAATTCCTCCGCCGCCTCGAAGTCGCGCATGACGGGGTTGCCGAAATGGTGATCACCGACTCCATGCACACCCGTAAGCGCCGCATGTTCGATCTCGCGGACGCCTTCGTCTCCCTCCCCGGCGGCCTCGGCACCTTCGACGAAACCATCGAGATCATCACCTGGCGCCAACTCCGCCTGCACGACAAACCCATCCTGCTCTGCGACATCGCCGGCGCCTTCGGCCCCCTCGTCGCCACCATCGAGGCCGCCATCGCCCAGGGCTTCGCCCGCTCCGAAGCCCGCAGCCTGTTCGAAGTCGTCCAGGGGGTGGATGCCACCATCGAACGCGTCCGCCACCTCGCCACCGCCCGCGGCGGCGCGTCCTCGCTGCTCTAAATGACATTCCTTGCACAGGGTGGGTTGCCCTCCCCGCAAGGTGCGTCTATATGCCGCCCCTCGGCCGGAGTGTAGCTCAGCCTGGTAGAGCACTGTGTTCGGGACGCAGGGGCCGGAGGTTCGAATCCTCTCACTCCGACCAACTATTCCCGAGGCTTAGCCCTCCGCGACAGCGGGCGGCAGGCCAGACGAACGAAAGGCCCAGGGATACGTCCCCGGGCCTTTTTCGTTACAGCTTCCCGCGCCGATCCTTTCAGATCATCCCCGCGCCCACCAGCGGCGCCGCCACCTCCAGGATGGCGGCAGACATCTCTGTCAGGGTGAACGGGATGCGCAGCAGTGTCGTCGGCGCGCATATCTCCTCGGGAATTTCCGTCGCGCACCCCGCGCTGATCAGCAACGCCGGCAAACGCGGCCAGAAATTCCGTATCCACTCCGCAATCGCCAACCCGCAGCCCGGCTTGCCCAATTCCGTATTGGCGATCAGCAACTCCGGCGGCGCCACATTCGGCACCACCGCCCGCGCCCGGGCCGCCGAACCCATGACCGTGACCGTATGGCCGCAATGCCTGAGCGAGATCGCAAGCGCATTGCACAGCGCCGGTTCCTCATTGATGAGCAAGACGTGCAATCGTCCCTCCCACAACATGTCTGCCAAAAGCAACCGTATGGCCCGACGTTTTACTCGCCGATTACGCAACCATCAAGGAAAATCGCCAGTTTCGCTGCAAGGTATCAACGACTATTCACATAAAGCCGCCCAGGCAAAAAAAAGGCCGGCCGCCCCAGGGCAGCCGGCCTTCCCATCGACAGCCGAACCCTCAGCGCCCGGCGGCAGCCAGTTCGATCAGCTTGCCCCAGCGCGCCGCCGAATGCAGATGCGCATACAACGGCCCCAGCCAGCCCCGCCGGCGCCAGTCGATGAACGTCTCATCGCTCACCTGGTCCAACCGGTCCGCCCGCAGGATCTTGAAGCCACGAATGCGCGTCCCGCCCCCGGCCGAGAAATTCACCGTCGCCTCCTCCTCCTCCAGCAGCCCCGCCGCATCCAGCGCGCGGGCGAAGGTGTTGGCGGCATTGAGGTTATCGCGGAACGCCACGCAGAAATTGATCGACTCGCTCAGCGCCGGCGTCGGCTTGCCGTCCTCGAACATCGCCAGCCCGCTATCCTCGCGGATGCACTCGGCATCCGCCTCCATCCCCACATAAACCGTCTGCGAGTTCGGCTCCTCCACGAAGATGAACGGAAACGCCCGCACATACGCCGGCACATACGAATCCTTGCGCCACGTGCCGTCCGGCTCAACGAACAGGTTGCTCCCCTCGCCCAGCCCGAGCAGCGCCAGCGGAGTCGGCGTCGGCCCGGAGGCGAACACGATCGGGTAGTGCTGGCAGACCACATCGAACTCGCCGAGCCCGATCGGCACCGACTGCGCCTTGCGGCTGAACCCGAAGCCGACATCGCGGTCGATCTTCTTGCTGCCATGGATCGCCGGGTTGACGCCGACGACGCGGCTGAAGAACAGCGGCATCGCCTGCACCGCCGGGGCGGGCACAGCCTCCATCACGGCGGAGGGAATGGTGGACTCAGACATGTCAGCTCTCCCGCTTGCGGTCCGGCGCCGCACTGCCGGCGCCCGACTGATAGTCACGTCCTCTGAACGATCCAGCCGCCCAAATCAACCGGCAACTGCCATAAGCTCCGCCACCCGCTCCGGCGGCACGAAATAGAAGATGAACACATAAGGATCTGACGCCGCATAGTTGGCGGGCGATGGCGAGGCCACCTGCATCCGCCCCGCATCGAATGTCACGATATCGTGCCACCCCCCATCGAGCGCGAAAAACCCCCGCAGCCCCAGCGCGCCCAGCAACGCCGGCACATCGCGCGTCGATCCCCGCCGGTGCCGCTCCTCGATCTCCACCGTCATCACCGGCCGGCACGCCCGAATGGTCGCCGCCCCGCCGCGGATCACCTCCTCCTCCGCCCCCTCCACATCCAGCTTGATCGCGGTCACATCGCCCAGCCCGAACCCATCCAGCCGCCGCTGCCGCACCGGGATACGCGCAATCCCGTCCACCCGCGGATCATCGCGCTGGATCGCCGCGTAGTCCTTCGCCACCGAAGCCCACTGCTCCTGCGCCACCCCGCCCACGGAGGGCACCTCCAACACGATCTCCCCGTCCACCGCTCCCAGCGCGCAGTCATGCAGCGCCACATCCCGCGCCCCCACCGCTGCCCGCAACCGCGCGAACGCCACCGGCAACGGCTCGAACGCCTGCACCCGCGCCCCCGGCAACGCCGCCAGCGGCAGCGTCAGAAGCCCGTCATGCGCCCCGATATCCAGGATCGTGCCGGGCCGGAACAGCGCCCGATGAAACGTGATCTCATCCAACCAGGCAGCGCTCCAGCAACCCCAGCGCCGCCGCCGCGAACGCCCGCATATTGCCCTCCCGGTCCCCGCTCGCCGTCTCCAGAGTCAACCCGGCCTCGGCGAGCCCCGCCACCGCGATCGCCGCATGCCCGGCCGCATCGCCATACCGGTTGCCCGTCGGCCCCGTCGCGCCCGATTCCGCGATCGCCCAATCCGTCCCGAACCGCGCACACGCCGCCCGCGCCATCATCATCGAATACGCCTCGGTGGAAGCCCGGATGCCCGCCATGTCCTCGTCCGACAACCCCAGCAGCACCCGCCGCGCCACCCGCGTATAAACCACCGCACCACCGAGGAAATAAGCCGACGCCCCCGGCACCGCCAGCATCGCCGCCGAAACCAGCCCGCCGGCCGAGCCCTCCGCCACGCACAACGTCTGCTTGCGCGCCTTCAGCAACTCCGCAATCCGATGGGCAACAGGAAGCAAGGTCTGCATCGCAACTCTCCTTCAGGCGCGAACCGTCTGGTGCGCCGCCAACGTGGCCATATCGACAATCTGGTTCACCGAGGCGTCCATCGGCAACAGTTGCACCGCATGCGTCAACCCGATCAGCAACGGCCCGATCGTGCTCCCGCCGCCCAGCCGTGGCGCCAGGCGCGAGGTGATATGGGCCGAATGCAGCCCCGGCATCACCAGCACATTGGCCGGCCCGGTCAGCCGGCAGAACGGATACAGCGCCCGGAATGACGGATCGAGCGCCACATCCGGGCTCATCTCCCCATCATATTCGAAATCGACATGCCGCGCGTCCAACAGCGCCACCGCCTGCCGCATCAGGTCGGACGTCGCATGCTGCGGATTGCCGAACGTCGAATGCGACAGCAGCGCCACCCGCGGCTCATGCCCCAGCCGCCGCGCCGCCGCCGCCGCCCCCACCACGATATCCGCCATCTCCTGCGGGGACGGGCGGAAATGGATCAGCGTATCGGCGATGAAGATCGTCCGCCCCCGCTCCCCCAGCATCAGCGTCAGCCCGAAACTCGTCCCGCCCGGCGCCGTATCGATCACATGCCCGATATCCTCCAGGCACACCGCGGCCGACCGCGTCAGCCCGGTCACCATCGCATCCGCGTCCCCCGTCGCCACCATGCAGGCGGCGAACACATTGCGATCCTGGTTCACCATCCGCTGGCAATCCCGCAGCAGGTAGCCCTTGCGCTGCAACCGCCCATACAGGAAATCGGCATAGGCCCGGTTATGGGTCGAAAGCCGCGCGTTGTGGATCTCGATCCCCTCGCCCAGACCCAGCCCCAGGCTCGCCATCGTCGCCAGCACCCGGTCCTCGCGCCCGATCAGCACCGGCGTGCCATAGCCGCCATTGCGGAACTGCACGGCGGCGCGAACCATCTTCTCCTCCTCGCCCTCCGCGAACACCACCCGCTTGGGCTGCGTGCGCACCCGCTCGCCGATCGCGTCGAGCGCATTGGCGGTGAAATCGAGCCGCGCCGACAACTCCCGCTCATACCGCCGCAAATCCGCCAGCGGCTTGCGCGCCACCCCGCTATCCATCGCCGCCTTCGCCACCGCCGGCGGCAGCCGCGAAATCAGCCGCGGATCGAACGCATTCGGAATGATATACTCCGGCCCGAACTGCAACCGCTTCCCCCCGCCGGCCGCGTTCACCTCATCGGGCACATCCTCCCGCGCCAACTGCGCCAGCGCCTCGGCCGCCGCGATCTTCATCGCCTCATTGATGGTGGAGGCCCGCACATCCAGCGCGCCGCGGAAAATATACGGGAACCCCAGCACGTTATTCACCTGGTTCGGATAATCGCTCCGCCCCGTCGCGATGATCGCCGTCGGCGAAGCCGCCCGCGCCTCCTCGGGCGTGATCTCCGGATCAGGATTGGCCATGGCGAAAATAATCGGGTTCGCCGCCATCTTCGCCACCATCGGCCCGGTCAACGCCCCCTTGGCCGACAGCCCGAAGAACACGTCCGCCCCTTCCAGCGCCTCGGTCAGCGTCCGCGCATTCGTCGCGATCGCGTGCCCCGATTTCCACTGGTTCATCCCCTCCGTGCGGCCCTGGTAGACCACCCCCTTGGTGTCGCACAGCGTGATGTGCTCCGGCCGCATCCCCATCGCCTTGAGCAGTTCGACGCACGCAATTGCCGCCGCCCCCGCCCCGTTCACCACCAGCTTCGTGCTGCGCAGATCGCGCCCGGTCAGATGGCACGCATTGATCAACCCCGCCGCCGCCACAATCGCGGTGCCGTGCTGGTCGTCATGGAACACCGGGATATCCATCAACTCGCGCAGCCGCTGCTCGATGATGAAGCACTCCGGCGCCTTGATATCCTCGAGGTTGATCCCCCCGAAGGACGGCCCGAGATACCGCACGCAATTCACCAGCGCGTCCACGTCCTCGGTATCGACGCACAAATCGATCCCGTCCACATCGGCGAAGCGCTTGAACAGCGCAACCTTGCCCTCCATCACCGGCTTGCCCGCCAGCGCGCCGAGGTTGCCCAGCCCCAGCACCGCCGTCCCGTTCGAAACCACCGCCACCATGTTGCCCTTGGACGTATAGTCATACGCCAGCGAAGGGTCCTTCGCGATGTGCAGGCACGGCTCCGCCACCCCCGGCGAATACGCCAGCGACAAATCCCGCGCCGTCGCCAGGGACTTCGTGAGCCGCGTCGCCAGCTTCCCCGGCGGATACGCCGCATGCATCGCCAGGGCTTCCTCGCCCGAAATCCGGGCAGTCCGCGAGTCGTTTCCGTCGGCCATGGCGTTGTTTCCCCTCGGAGCAGCAGTATTGGTCGGGCATCATGGCTGGTTGCCGGCATGAGGGAAAGCCGTTCGCAATCGCAGGGTGACGGCGGCGGCGGCGCAAGGGATGATAGGGCCATGGATCGAGCACGCGCCGCAGCCCTCAGCATAGACCTCACCCCGCCACCCTCCGATGGCGCCACCCCCGCCATGGCGCAGTGGTTCGCCGCCAAGCAGATCCACCCCGACGCCCTGCTGTTCTTCCGCATGGGCGATTTCTACGAGATGTTCTTCGCCGACGCCGAAGCCGCCGCCGCAGCCCTCGATATCGCCCTCACCCATCGCGGCACCCATCTCGGCCAGCCCATCGCCATGTGCGGCGTCCCCGTCCACGCCGCCGAGGCCTACCTCTCCCGCCTCATCCGCCGCGGCTTCCGCGTCGCCGTCGGCGAGCAGATGGAAGACCCCAAATCCCGCATCGGCAAAGCCCCCATCCGCCGCGAAGTCGTCCGCCTCATCACCCCAGGCACCCTCACCGAGGATGCCCTGCTCGACTCCTCCCGCCCCAACCTCCTCCTCGCCCTCGCTTGCATCGGCACCAGCATCGGCGCCGCCTGGCTCGACGTCTCCACCGGCCTGTTCGAAACCCAATCCCTCACCGAAACCGCCCTCCCCGCCCTCCTCGGTCGCCTGGACCCCGCCGAAATCCTCGCCGCCGAGGACCTCCCCCTCGCCGACTTCACCCCCCGCCGCTCCCCCACCCCGCCCGCCCCCGCCAACCCCCGCCCCCTCCTCGCCGCCGCCTTCGGAGTGGCCAGCCTGGACGCCTACGGCACCTTCACCGATGCCGAAGCCACCGCCGCCGCCATCGCGCTCGACACCGTGCGCGCCCCCCCCGCCGGCAAACTCCCCCGCCTCTCCCACCCCGTCCCGGTCGGCGAAACCGGCCGCATGGAACTCGACGCCGCCACCCGCGCCAGCCTCGAAATCACCCGCGCCCGCGATGGCGGAACTGCCCACACCCTCCTCGCCGCCGTCGCCCGCACCCTCACCGCCGCCGGCGCCCGCATGCTGGCCGAATGGCTCTCAGGCCCCCTGACCGACCCCGCCGCCATCGCCGCCCGCCAGGAAGCCTGGTGCTGGCTGCGCGACACGCCCCGCGAAGCCGCCGCCATCCGCGCAGCGTTACGCGGCGCCCCCGACATCGCCCGCGCCCTCGCCCGCCTCTCGCTCAACCGCGGCGGCCCGCGCGATCTCGCCGCCATCCGTGACGGCCTCGCCGCCGCCGCCACCGCCGCCGCCACCCTGCAAGGCCCCGTCCCCAGCCTCCTCGCCCATCTCCGCGCCACCCTCGATCTCCCCCCCGCCCTCCACACCCTCCTCGCCGCCGCCCTGGCCGACCCCGCCCCCCTCCGCCTCGATCCCACCGCCGCCGCCATCGCCCCCGGCTTCGACGGCGAACTCGACGCCGAGCGTTCCCTGCGCGACGACAGCAAGCGCGTCATCGCCGCGATGCAACTCGATTTCGCCCAGAAATACGGCGTCGCCAGCCTCAAGATCAAACACCACCAGCAACTCGGCTACGTCATCGAGGCCCCCGCCGTCGCGGTCGAAAAACTGCGCGAAAACCCCGAACTCGTGCTCCGCCAGGGCATGGCCAACGGCGCCCGCTTCACCCACCCGGACCTCTCCGAACTCGATCGCCGCATCAGCGAAGCCGGCGATCGCGCCACCGCCCGCGAACGCCTGGTCTTCGCCCATCTGCTCGACCAGACCCTCCGCCAGTCCGACCCCCTTGCCGAAGCCGCCGCCGCCCTGGCCACCCTCGATGTCGCCCAATCCGCCGCCCGCCTCGCCGAACCCGGCACCTGGTGTCGCCCAGACATCACCGAAGGCGTCGACTTCCTCGTCCGCGAAGCCCGCCACCCCGTCGTCGAAGCCGCTCTCGCCGGTCAGGCCGTCTTCGTCCCCAATGACTGCGACCTCTCGCCCGACCGCCGCGTCCTACTGCTCACCGGCCCCAACATGGCCGGCAAATCCACCTTCCTGCGCCAGAACGCCCTCATCGCCATCCTCGCCCAGGCCGGCCTCCCCGTCCCCGCCCGCACCGCCCGCATCGGCATCGTCGATCGCCTGTTCTCCCGCGTCGGCGCGGCGGACGATCTCGCCCGCGGCCGCTCCACCTTCATGGTCGAAATGGTCGAAACGGCGGCCATCCTCCACCAGGCCGGCCCGAAATCCCTCGTCGTGGTGGACGAAATCGGCCGCGGCACCGCCACGCTGGATGGCCTCGCCATCGCCTGGGCCGTGCTGGAAGCGCTGCACAACGTCCAGCGCTGCCGCGTCATCTTCGCCACCCATTTCCACGAACTCTCGCAACTCACCGGCGAACTCCCCCGCCTCAAGCCCCACACCATGCGGGTGAAGGAATGGAAGCAGGACGTGGTGTTCCTCCACGAAGTCGCCGAAGGCTCCGGCGGCCGCTCCTGGGGCGTCCACGTCGCCCGCCTCGCCGGCGTCCCCGCCGCCACCGTCCGCCGCGCCGGCACCCTGCTGCGCGATCTCGAAGGCCGCGCCGGCCGCCTCACCGATGCCGCCGCCCTGCCCCTCTTCGCCCAGGCCGCCCCCACGCCCACCCCCGAACCCATCGAGGAAACCCCGGATCCGTTACGGGAAGCACTCGCAACGATCGACCCCGACACCCTCTCCCCGCGCGAGGCGCAGGCCACCCTCTACAGATTGCGGGGATTGCTGCTTGGCGAGGCGAGCGAATAGCCCCTAACATCACGATAATGCTAGCACCCACGCCCCTCCCCGCTGACCCCGTCCTCGCCACCGCACAACTCCGCGCGGCGCTCAACAACCTCGTGCAAGGCCCCACCTCGGGCGATGACGGCCCGATCCCGCGCGAGGACGCCCTCGGCGCCTTCCGCCGCCACCTCGCCCGCATCCAGGCCCATGTCCGCGAGGCCTTCGAACTCGGCACCCTGCCCGGCCTCAAGGCCGCCCGCCTCCTCGCCACCCTGATGGATGGGTTGATGGGCGAACTCTTCATCTACGCCACCAACACCGGCGGCGGCGCCATCAAGCTCTCCATGGCCGCCACCGGCGGCTACGGCCGCGGCGTCCTCGCCCCGTTCTCCGATATCGACCTGCTCTTCATCACCGCCGAAGCCGCCTCCCCGGCCGACCTGCGGGTGATCGAGTTCATCCTCTATTTCCTCTGGGACCTCGGCCTCAAGGTCGGCCACGCCACCCGCTCCGTGGCGGACTGCCTGGTCCAGGCCCGCGGCGACGCCACCATCCGCACCTCCCTGCTCGATGCCCGCCCGCTGGCCGGGAACACCGAGCTCTTCGCCGAATTCGCCACCAGCTTCCGCGAGGCCTGCCGCGAGGCCGGCGCCGCCGGCTACCTCGCCGCCAAGCGCGCCGAACGCGAAGTCCGGCATCGCCGCTTCGGCGACAGCCCCTTCGTCGTCGAACCCAACATCAAGGAAGGCCGCGGCGCGCTGCGCGACCTGCAAACCCTCTACTGGATCGCCCGCTACATCTTCGGCACCTCCACCCTGATGGAACTCGCCGACCCCGCCGGCCCCGCCGGTGGCATCATCACCCAGCACGAAGCCCGCCTCGCCGTCCGCTCGTGGGATTTCCTCTGGACGCTGCGCTTCCACCTCCATTACGTCGCCGGCCGCGCCGAGGAACGCCTCACCTTCGACCTGCAACCCGTCGTCGGCGCCCGCATGGGCTACACCCGCCACGGCCGCCAGGACGGCGTGGAGCGCTTCATGCGCCACTACTTCCTCACCGCCCGCGAAGTCATCCGCCTCGCCCAGGTCCTCGAACCCGCCCTCGAACGCGCCGCCCTCGGCCCCCCCGCCCGCGCCGCCGAAACCGACGCCGCCCTCGTCAAGGCCGGTTTCCTCCTGCTTGACGGCAAGCTGATGCCCGCCGCGTCGCAGAACTTCGACGACGAACCCATCCGCATGCTGCGCCTCCTGCAAATCGCGCGCGATCGCGGCCTGAAACTACACCCCCTCGCCGTCCGCGCCCTCATCCGCAACGAGCGCCGCGCCGTCGATCTGCGCGGCAACCCCGAAGCCGCCGCCCTTTTCCTCGACCTGCTCTGCGGACGTGACACCGAGCACAACCGCATCGACGGCGCGCAGTGGATGAAAATCCTCAACGAGAGCGGCATCCTCGGCCGCATGCTGCCCGACTGGGCCCGCATCGTCGGCCAGATGCAGTTCGACACCTACCACATCTTCACCGTCGACGAGCACACCATCGAGGCCATCCGCGTCCTCAACACCCTCGAACGCGGCGAACTCGCCGAAGTCGCCCCCGTCGCCTCCAGCCTGGTCGATCACCTGCAATCCCGCCGCGCCCTCTATGTCGCCATGCTCCTGCATGACATCTGCAAAGGCCGCGGCGGCGACCATTCCGAACTCGGCGCCGAACTCGCCCTCGAAATCGGCCCCACCCTCGGCCTCTCCGCCGAGGAGACCGAAATGGCCTCCTGGCTCGTCCTCCACCACCTCCTGCTCAGCACCACCGCCTTCAAGCGCGACATCGACGACCCCAAAACCATCCTCGACCTCTCCGAGGTCATCCAATCCCCCGAACGCCTCCGCCTCCTCCTGGTCCTCACCGTCGCCGACATGCGCGCCGTCTCGCCCAAGGTGTGGAACGGCTGGAAAGCCACCCTGCTGCGCGAACTCTACGCCCGCGTCGCCGAAGTCCTCGCCGGCGGCCTCTCCACCACCGAGCGCGACACCCGCGTCGCCCGCGCCCGCGATGCCGCCGCCGCCATGCTCGATGGCTGGACCAAGGACGAGGTGGATCACTTCCTCGGCCTCGGCTACCCCGGCTACTGGCTCTCCTTCGATCCCGAATCCCACGTCCGCCACGCCCGCATGATCCGCGACGCCGAGCGCCGCAACGCGCCCCTCACCGTCGTCACCCAGCCGCTCCCCGCCCGCGCCGTCACCGAGGTCACCGTCTACGCCGCCGACCATGCCGGCCTGTTCAGCCGCATCGCCGGTGCGCTGGCCGTAGCCGGCGCCTCCATCGTCGATGCCCGCATCCACACCCTCACCAACGGCATGGCGCTCGACACCTTCTGGGTGCAGGACGCCGCCGGCGGCGCCTTCGACCAGCCCCACCGCCTGGCCCGCCTCTACGTGCTGATCGAACAGGCCCTCTCCGGCCGCATCCGCCTCGCCGCCGAAATCAAGAAAGCCTCCAAAACCCTGCTCGGCCGCCGCATCCGCGCCATGAACGTGCCGCCCCGCGTGGTCATCGATAACCACGCCTCCAACACCTACACCGTGCTCGAAGTGAACGGCCGCGACCGTCCGGGCCTCCTGCATGACGTCACCGCCGCCATCTCCGACCAGGGCCTACAAATCGCCTCCGCCCACGTCACCACCTACGGCGTCCGCGCGGTGGACGTGTTTTACGTCAAGGACGTCTTCGGCCTGAAAGTGGAGAACGAGCGCAAACTCGCCCAACTCCGCGCAGCCCTGCTCGCCGCCCTCGAAAGCCCCGAGGAGCCCGCCCCCGCCCCGGTGCCCGAACGCGCCCGCCGGCGACGCGCCGCGGCCGCATGATCGTCCCCCGCCTCCTGCTCGCGGCAACCCTCGCCGCCGCCCCGCTCGCCACGGCGGCAGCCCAGGGCCTGTCGTCCGGCATGCTGAGCGCCTCCCCGACCGCCGACCCCACCGCGCCACCACCCCCGCCACCGCCCGCCGCGCCAACACCAGTGCCCGTCGCACCCCCACCCACCGCCATCGCCAAACCCCCCGCCCCTCCGCCGCCCCGCGCCGCGCCGCAACGCGCCGCCCGCGTCGGCTGGAACGTCGCGCTGTTCCAGGTCGATCCCCTCGGCACCCTCATCGGCAGCCCCATCGAATTCCCCTGCACCGCCTCCGGTTGCGAGCAGGCCCTGCGCCTCGATATCGCGGGCAAGCCCTACTCCTTCCTGATCGAACTCACCTTCGTGCCCAAGGGCGCCTATTTCGCCCTCCAGCCAATGCAGAAGGAAATCTCCAAGGTGGTCGATTTCGAGGCCGCCGCCGTCGGCCCCACCTTCCTCAAGCTCCGCCCCAACACCCGCTTCAACACCACCCTTCGCTTCACCCTCACCGGCTCCGCCCTGCCGGATGCCGAGCAGCAGCCCGGCCAACTCCTCACCAACAGCCACAGCCTGGTATTTCACCGCAAACTGAAGCCCGACGTCATCCTCAAGTTCTCCATCTCCCCCCAGAGCGAGGCGGAGCGGAAGGTCGTCGAATAACCTACGGCACCACCCGAATTGCGCGTGACACCACGGCCCCGCCCAGCACATCGCGCACCGTGACGGTCCAAACCCCCGCCGGATCATTGAGCGCGAACGGCACCGCCCACGCCTCCGCCACCCCGCGCAGCAGCGCATTACCCGAATAAAGCGCCACCGCCCGCCCGGCCGGATCGCGCACTGCCACATTGAACACGCTCACCGCCGCCGGCGTCGGCCCCTCCAGGCCCAGCCGCAGCCGCGCCGTCTCGCCCAACCGCACCGTCTCCGGCGCCTCCAGCGTCGGCCCAGGGGGAATTTCGGGCGCGATAGCGAACACCGCGGGCCCATCGCCATCGAGCGGAAACACCAGCCGATCCGCCCGCTGCCACGGCCCCGCCCCACGGATATCGCGCACGAACGCCGCCGCCGGCAGCACCATTTCGCGCGCCCCGCCCAGCACCCGGGGATTGCCCTCCCCGTTCGCCAATGCCACCAGCGCCACCCGCCCGTTCATCCGATGCGCCACCACCGGCGCCGCCAGCGCATTCACCGCAACCGGCGTCGGATGCCCCGCCGCGCCCTCGAACGCCGCCGCCAGCACCGCCCGCCGCCCCTGCGCCGGCAACGCCCGCACCACCCCTTCCGCCAGCGCCGGCCCCACCCGCCGCCGCAAATCGCCGTCGAAAACCCCGACCGCCCCATCCGCCACCACCGCCCCGCCGCCCTGGGCAAACCGCGTGATCGCCCCCGCCGCCGCATCCCCCAACGCCGGTACCAGCGGCAGCACCAACATCCGCACGCCCTGCCCCGCCAGCCCGCCCGCCGCGATCTCCTCCTCCGTCACCCAGCGCGGCGACAGCCCCAGCGCAGCCAGGTCCGCCGCCGCCGCCCGCATCGCCACCCGCACCGGCGTATCCCCGTTCTCGGTCTCCGCCGTCCGCCGCGTCCAGGCGTCCCCCTCCGCCCGATGCGCCAGCAGCCAGTCGATGCGAAAACTCGCCGGCGAATACAACACCGCCACCTCGGCCGGCGCCGGCGGGCTGGCGATCAGCAACGCCCCAAGCCCATCGCGCAACGCCCCGAACAGCGCGCCATTCGCCACGGCCCACGGCCCCGGCGCCCCATCGGCGCCCACCATCCCGCCCGCCTCGTCCCACAGCAGCGCCGCACGGCTGCCCTTCAACACCGCCCGCCACAACTGCCGCTGCTCCAGCGGCCCACCCCCGCCCAGCGTCAGCAGCGTGACCAGCCCCGGGTTCACCGCCTGCGCGATCTCCACATTCGGCCCGTTCTCATAGATCTCCATGAGATCCACCGCCGGCGCCAGCAGCGCGTAATCCCAGCCGCCCCACCCCGCCACCTGCCCGCCCTCGATCCCCGCCAGCGCCGCCGGGTCCACCCGATGCACCGCATCCCGCCCCGCCGCGATCGCCCGCGCGAAACTGAAATCCATGAACCGCTTATGATCATTCCACGCGGCATAGTTCCCATCCGTGCGCGCCATCGCCGCCGTGGTGCCCTCCGGCTCCACGGCATCCCAATCGGCGAACCCGCTCCCCCACGCCGCATTCAGCGCCGCCACCGAGGCATAGCGCCCGCGCAACCACTCACGGAACGCCGCCAGCGCCACCGGCGCCCGATCGAAATCCCAATTCGCCGCCAGGTCCGCGATCCCCACCTCGTCGCCGAGCGAATAGTACAGCGGCCGATAATCCGCATGCGCCCGCACGGTATCCTCCAACCGCCCGACGACCCGCCCCAGCCACACCGGGTCCTCCAGGCTCGGCTCCCGGATAAACACCGTCGGATCGGCCGGATTGGCCTGGTGCAACCGCTGCGCCTCGATGAAGCGGAAATGCACCTCCACCGGATGCTCCGGCGTCCAGATGTGGTAGGCCGAATAGAAATCCGTCGCGATATTCTCCACATACCAGCGCTGGTCCGCCGCCAGGTACGGCGCGATCCGCCCCGCCACATCGGCCCGCGTGAACGGCACACGGAACCCCAGCACCTTCATCGCGTCCACGCCCATGCCGCGCAGCACCGCCAGCCGCGCCCCGGCGTGCTCCTGGTACATGATGACGTGGAAATCGTCCCAATACCCCAGCCCCGGCCGCGCCACGAAATTGCCGCTCGCCCCCGCCGCCCCCAGCGTCACCCGCACCGTGTTCAGCATCGCCCGCGCCCGCCCGGCCTCCAGCCGCACCGGCAGCGCCGACACCCCATCGAGCACCACCTCCCCCGACGTCCGACTCACCAGCCGCCCGAGACTATCCGTCCATTCAACCGTGAAATTCTCCCGCCCACCCCGCGCGGGTTCGATGACATAGCGCCCCTCGACGCTCCCGGCCCGCTCCACCGCAGCCGGCAACTCCAGCCGGTCCGCCCGCGCCGCCCCCGCCACCAGCACCAAAGCCGCGACGAGTGCGCGCATATTCAGGTCTCCCGCATCAATGTTCGCAACAGCGTCGGCAGAAACAGCAGCGTCACCGTCAAAGTGGCGCCCAGGCTCAGCAGCAGCAACGCCCCCATGCTCGCCGTGCCCGGATGATGGCTCAACGCGAGGGACCCGAACGCCGTGGCCGTGGTCAACGCCGAGAACAATATCGCCCGCGCCGTCGCCGTGCCCAGGAACCGCGGATGCCCGGAACGCCAGTTCATCACGAAATAGATATTGAACGACACCCCAACGCCCTGCAACAACGGCAGCGCGATGATGTTGGCGAAGTTCAATGACATCCCCAGCAGCACCGCCACCATCACCGCCAGCAGCGCCGACAGCGCCAGCGCCAGCAGCACGATCAGCACATCCAGCGTCCGCCGCAGGATCACCGCCAGCAGGATCGTGATCGCGATCACCGCCCCCAGCGCCGCATTGCGAAACGCCCGCACGATGGTATCCGCCGTCGCCACGATCTGCACCGCGGACCCGCCGGCCTCCGGCGCCACCGCCTGCACATCGGCCACAAACGCATGCAGCCCCTCCGTCCCCACCACATCGGCGGCCGGCGAAACCAGCACCCGCACCCGCCCATCCGGCAGCTTCCAGTCCCGCGCGATCTCCGCCGGCACCGCCGACGCCGCCACCGGCCCCGCCGCCAGGCCGGTGCGCAACCGATCGAGCTGCAACGGCAAAAACCGCGTCAGCGCCGCATTGGCCGCCATCAGTACCCCATCCGGCGCCACCGCCAGCGCCTTCAAATCCCCGGCGATGTCCAGCAGCGGATCGCCCGGCTTGATCTTCGGCGCCGCATGCTCGATCTGCTTGAGCGCCGCCGTCGCCGCCAGCCGCAAATCCCCCGGCGTCACCGGCGCCGCCGGCGTGCGCGGCGTCAACGAGGCCCGCAACAGCCCCGCCGCATCGGCAATCGCCTCCAGCTTGCCCGCCTGACCCTCCGGCACAAAGCTCGACAGCGTCACCACCTCGCCCACCGTCTTCAGCTTGCCGATCCGCTCCGCCAACGCATCCGCCGCCGCCTGCGAGGGCGCCACGATATCGATGCTGTACGGATTGGTCAGCGGCGAGGCCGCCAGGTCCGCCAGCGTCGTCATCGCCTCCGTCGTCGGGTCCTTGGTGTGCAGCGGATCGCTGTCGAACCGCAGCCGCGGCACCATCGCCCCCGCCACCACCAGCAACACCGCGAAGCCACCCAGCACCGCCCAGCGCCGCCGATACAGCCGGCTCTCCAGCCACGCCCCCGCCGCCAGCCCGATCGGCGCCCGATCCGCGCGCGGATGCGTCAACGCCAGCAGCGCCGGCAAAAACGTCAACGTGCACACCAGCGCCACGATCATGCCGAACCCGGCGATCAGCCCCAGCTCCGCCACCCCGCGAAAATCCGTCGGCGCGAATGCCAGGAACCCCGCCGCCGCCGCCGTCGCCGAAACCAGGATCGGCGGCCCCGCCTTCGCCGCCGTCGCCGCGATCGCCTCCGCGATATCCCCCGCCTGCCGCTGCTCCCGCGCCCGCACGCAGAACTGGATCGCCAGGTCCACCGCGATCCCCACGAACAGCACCGCGAAGGCCACCGAAATCAAATTCAACGTCCCGATCGCCAGCGCCGCGAACCCGGTCGTCACACTCAGCCCCAGCCCCAGCGTGGCGATAATCGGCACGATCAACCGCCAGCTTCGCACCGCCAGCACCAGCCACAGCACCACCAGCAGCACGCTCGCCACCGCCCCCGCCAGCGCCCCCTCGGCCACCGTCGCGAACTCCTCGTCCTGCAACGCCACCGCGCCCGTCAGCCGCACATGCGCGCTGCCATCCCTCACGAACTCCAGCCCCGCCGCCGCCCGCCTCACCGCCTCGCCCGCCGCCGCCCCCGGCTCCAGTGCCGTCAAATCGAGCTTCGCCTGCGCCAGCACAAAGCGGAACTTCCCAGCCTTCTCCGCCAATCCGCCGCCCAGCAGGGACTGCCAGGACAACGGCCGCGCCCGCCCCGCCGCCGCATCCGCCAACGCCACATGAAAACGCCGCATCGGCCCGGCGAACGGCGCCAGGTCCGCGTCATGCTCCGCCCCCATCGCCAACAGCGACAGCGCCGCGAACAACCCCCGCGCCGAAGGATCGGCCACCAGCTGCCCGAGGAACGGCTGCGCATCGATGGTATGATCGAGCAAATCCTGCAACTCGCGCTGATCGAGAAACAGCAGCCCATTGGCCTCCAGATACGGCGCGGCATCCGGCCGCCGCACATAGGCGAAATGCGCCGTATCCTTCGCCATCGCCGCCTCCAGCCCCGCCGCCGTCGCATCCGCCGCCTCCGGCGTATCGGCATCCACCACCGCCACCAGCATGTCGCGAAACTGCGGAAAATCCCGGTCGAACGCCACCGCCCGCTGCCGCCACGGCAAGTCGGCGGCAAACAGCGCATCGGTATCGGTGGTCACCCCAAGCCGGAACCAGGCCAACCCGGCGGACAACATCGCCAGCAACACCCCGGCCAGCACCACGCGCGTGGCGTGCCGGCGGCACCAGTCGGCCACGGAGGCGAGCAGATATGAGAGAGTCATACGCCCCGATTACTCCCCCCCCGCCGCGTCGTCCAATAACCTCGCGGTAATCCGCCAGGCTTTGACGAAACCCCGTCCCCGCGCCAAAACCCCACCAACCCCGGAGAGCACACCATGCCCCAACGCACCCGCCCCCCCTTCCGCGCCGACCACGTCGGCTCCCTCCTGCGCCCCGTCGCCCTCCGCGAGGCCCGCGCCGCCCACGCCACCGGCGCCCTCCCCGCCGACGCCTTGCGCGCCATCGAGGACACCCACATCGCCGCCGCCATCGCCAAACAGGAAAGCATCGGCCTGCGCGCCGCCACCGACGGCGAATACCGCCGTGCCTACTGGCACTACGATTTCGTCGCCGGCCTCGAAGGCGCCGAGCTCTACGTCCCCGAAAACAAGGTCGAATTCAAAGGCGGCGTCCTGCTGCAACACCGCCTGCGCGTGAACGGCCGCATCGCCTGGAAACAGCCGGTCTTCATCGAGGACTACAAATACACCGCCTCGAAAGTCACCACCGCCGTCGCCAAGCAGACCATCCCGAGCCCCTCCGTCCTGCACTTCCGCGGCGGCCGCTCCTCCATCGACCGCACCGTCTACCCGGACCTCGGCCAGTTCTTTGACGACCTCGGCACAGCCTACCACCACGCCGTGCAGTCCTTCGCCACCGCCGGCTGCCGCTACCTCCAGCTCGACGAAGTCAACATCGCCTACCTCTGCGACCCCGAACAAATCGCCGCCCTCAAGGAACGCGGTGACTACGTCGACGGGCTGCTCGACATCTATGCCACCCTCATCAACCGCGCCATTGACGGCCGCCCCGCCGACATGGCCGTCTCCATGCACCTCTGCCGCGGCAACTTCCGCTCCACCTTCGTCGCCTCCGGCGGCTACGAACCGGTCGCCGAAACCCTGTTCAACCGCATCAACGTCGATGCCTACTTCATGGAATGGGACAACGAACGCGCCGGCGGCTTCGAGCCCCTCCGCTTCGTCCCCAAAGGCCACAAACTCGTCGTCCTCGGCCTGGTCACCAGCAAAACCGGCCAACTCGAAACCAAAGACACCCTCAAACGCCGCATCGACGAAGCCGCCAAATACGTCCCCCTCGAACAACTCGCCCTCAGCCCCCAATGCGGCTTCGCCAGCACCGAAGAAGGCAACCTCCTCACCGAAGATGACCAGTGGCGCAAACTGGAACTCTGCGTAGAAGTCGCAAGAGAAGTCTGGGGCAGCGTCTAACCCACTCCCCCCCTCCCGGCCTTCCGGGAGGGGGCCGGGGGGCGGGCGCTTCCACCGCACAATCCCTCAAAGCAACGGCAACCCCACATACTGCTCCGCGATCGTCGTCATCCCCGCCCGCGATGACGTCAAATAATCCAACTCCGCCGTCTGCATCCGCGCCTCGAACGCCGAATGGCTATCAAACCGATGCATCAGCGTCGTCAGCCACCACGAGAACCGCTCGGCCTTCCACACCCGCCGCAACGCCGTCGCCGAATACGCATCGAGCCCCACCATGCTCCCCCGCCGGTACCATTCCACCAGCCCGCCGGCCAAAACATGCACATCGGCGAACGCGAGGTTCAGCCCCTTCGCCCCGGTCGGCGGCACGATATGCGCGGCGTCGCCTGCCAGAAACAGCCGCCCATGCCGCATCGGCTCGGCCACGAAACTCCTGAGCGGCGTCACCCCCTTCTGGAAAATCGGCCCCCGCGTCAGCGCAAACCCCGCATCATCCGCCAGCCGCGTCTCCAACTCCCCCCAGATCCGCGCATCCGGCCAGGCCGCCACATCCTCATCCGGCGCACACTGCAAATACAGCCGGCTCACCGTCGGCGAGCGCATGCTCAGCAGCGCGAACCCATTGGCATGGCTCGCATAAACCAACTCATGGCTGGCCGGCGCCGCCTCCGCCAATATCCCCAGCCACCCAAACGGATACACCCGCTCGAACACCCGCATCACGTCGGCCGGCATGCTCGCCCGGCTGATCCCATGAAACCCGTCGCACCCCGCGACAAAATCGCACGCGATGCTCTTCTCCACCCCCGCATGGCGAAACCGTATCACCGGCCGCGCCCCGTCGATCCCCTCGATCGCCGAGGCCTGCGCCCCGAAATACAGCGGCAACCCATCCGCCACCCGCGCCGCGATCAAGTCCTTCACCACCTCCTGCTGCCCGTAAACCCGAACCTGCCGCCCGCCCGACAACTCCGTCAGCGGAATCCGATGACTGCGCCCATCGAACCGCAACACGATCCCCTCGTGCAGCAGTCCCTCGCGATCCATCCGCGCCCCCACCCCGGCATCGCGCATCTGCTGGCAGGCATCGTGCTCCATCAGCCCCGCCCGCACCCGCTGCTCCACGTATGCGCGGGATTGCGCCTCGATCACCACGCTGTCGATGCCCTGCAACTGCAACACCCGCGCCAGCAACAACCCCGCCGGCCCGGCCCCGATAATCCCCACCTGGGTGCGCAAATCAGCCTCGGACATGAAATTCCCCCGCGTCGTTCTTCTTGCCATCCTTAAAA
>CAIMWH010000077.1 GCA_903845065.1 uncultured Rhodospirillales bacterium
AATTTGCAATGAGTTGTGGCAAGGGGGGGCGGCTGCAGTTTTCAGCTTCTAGGTTGAGTGGTTGTTGAAAGGTGGCATTTTAGAACAATTGTTCCAGACGTTAGGCTAAAATTCGCTCATGGAAAAAGGTCCAGGGGCTTGGCCCCTGGTGGGGTCGAGGGGCAAAGCCCCCGCCTTGCCTTCCTCACGCTGCCCGCAGGGTGCCTTCGGGATCGAGGCGGTATCCGCCGCCTTCGGTGATGAGGAGTCGGGCGCTGGTGGGGTCGGGTTCGATTTTCTGGCGCAGGCGGTAGATATGGGTTTCGAGGGTGTGGGTGGTGACGGCGGCGTTGTAGCCCCACACTTCGTTGAGCAGGATTTGGCGGGGCACGGCGTTGGCACCGGCGCGGTAGAGGTATTTGAGGATGGCCGCTTCTTTTTCGGTCAGGCGGATGCGGCGGTTTTTGGCGGGTTCCTGCAGGAGTTTGGCCGCCGGGCGGAAGGTATAGGGGCCGATGGTGAAGACGGCGTCTTCGCTGTTTTCGAAGATGCGGAGTTGGGCGCGCAGGCGGGCGAGGAGTTCGGCGAGGCGGAAGGGTTTGGCGATATAGTCATTCGCGCCGGAATCGAGGCCGCGCACCACGTCGGCTTCCTCGTCGGAGCCGGTGAGCATGATGATGGGGACTTTGATGCCTTGGCGGCGGAGGCGGAGGCAGAAGTCTCGGCCGTCCCCTTCGGGCAGGGAGACATCGAGGATGATGGCGTCAAAGCGGGTTCGCCCGCCGATGGTGGTTTCCGCTTCGGTTATGCTGCTGGCGGCGACCGCGGAAAATTCCCCGTCAACCGCCAATTGCTCGACCAGCATGGCGCAGAGTTTACGATCATCGTCAACGATCAGGATGGGCCGATCACCGGCCATGTGGCGCTTCCTTTGCTCGTTCGTGGTGCCCGCGCGCGGGCTGGCACCGATGGTAGACATACGGACTCGCCTGCGCGAGCGGTATCCGCCGATCCATACTAACAGGTGACCCGGCAACGTTGCACGCACTGTCAACAGGTCGTGTTGGCATTTTTCGATCACAGATACGCGAAATTATCTGTGCCGCTCATCCGTCTGTAAAAGGGGTCGGGCGCTTGTGCGCAGGATTTCCGCCACAAACTTAAGAGCGTATAGCCACTGGACGCTGGAGCTTATGAATCACGTGCCGCTGCGCGACAAGGTTGACGCCATTTCTGCTGGAGAGGGAACGCCGCCGGCCGCGGTGCTGCGCGCGCGCGCGGTACATCGCGCGGCGGCGGAGCTGCGACGGGGCACGCCGGTGCTGTTGGGCGGGGCGGCGCCGCTGATCGTGGTGCCGGCCGAGACGGTGGGGGCCGCGGGGCTGCGCGATATCGCGGAGATGGCGGCGGGGCCGGCGGTGCTGTTGTTGGCCGCTTCGCGGGCGGCGGCGGCGTTGCAGCGGCCGGTGACGTCTCCGGTGGTGGCGGTTCGGCTGACGGCGCTGTTGTCCGATATTTCGGTGTTGCGTGGGCTGGCGGACCCGACGGCGGCGCAATTGCTGCCCGAGGAGCCGGTGCTGGTGGAGGCGCCTGGCCAGGCGACGGCGGCGATTGCGCTGGTGAAGCTGGCGCGGCTGTTGCCGGCGGCGGTGGTGGCCGCGGTGCGGACGGATGTGGCGGAACTGGCGGCGCGGGCCGGGCTGATGGTGGTTTCGGGCGCCGATGTGCTGGCGCATCCGGCGGCGATGGGGGCGGGGATTCGCCGGGTGGCGGAGGCGGCGGTGCCGCTGGATGGCGCCGAGGATGCCCGGGTGGTGGCGTTTCGCGAGCCGGATGCCGGGATTGAGCACCTGGCGATATTGGTGGGGCGGCCGGAGGGGCAGGCGGCGCCGCTGGTGCGCATTCATTCGGAGTGTTTCACCGGGGATCTGCTGGGCAGTCTGCGCTGCGATTGCGGGCCGCAGTTGAAGGGCGCGATCCGCCGGATGGGCGAGGAGGGGGCGGGGGTGCTGCTCTATCTCGCGCAGGAGGGCCGCGGCATCGGGCTGGTCAACAAGTTGCGGGCCTATGCGATGCAGGATCGTGGGTTGGATACGCTGGATGCCAATCGGGCGCTGGGATGGGGGGCGGATGAGCGCAACTTCCTGCTGGCAGCGACGATGCTGGCGGAGCTTGGGGTGCCGCGGATTCGGCTGCTGACCAATAATCCGGAGAAGGTGGCGTCCCTGGTGGCGTGTGGCGTGGAGGTGGTGAGCCGGGAGAGCCATGTGTTCGCGCCCAATGGGGTGAACAATCACTATCTGGCGACCAAGGCGGCGCGTTTCGGGCATCTGCTCGACTGATGGAAGCCGTGGTGCATGCCGACGGGCGGCTGGTGTTCAAGGGGCAGGTGTTTCGCTGCGCCCTGGGGCGGGGCGGCGTGCGGGCCGACAAGGAAGAGGGTGACGGGGCGACGCCGGTGGGGGTGCTGCCGTTGCGGCGGGTGTTCTATCGGGCGGATCGGGTGGCGATCCCGGCCTGTTCGGTGCCGCGCGAGGCTTTGGCGCCGTATGACGGGTGGTGCGATGACCCGACGCGGCGGGAATACAACACCCATATCCGGTTGCCGCATTCGGCGCGGCATGAGGAATTGTGGCGGCGGGACGCGGTTTATGACGTGATCGGCGTGCTGGGTTGGAACGATGAGCCGGTGGTGCGGCGGCGGGGGAGCGCGATTTTCCTGCACATCGCGCGGCCGGATTATGCGCCGACGGATGGGTGCGTGGCGTTGGCGCCCGGGGATTTGGCGGCGGTGCTTTCGGGCGGGGTTTCGGCGTTGCGGGTGCTGGGTTAGCCCTCGGCGCGGATGGCGGCGAAGGTTTCCTGGGCGGTGAGCATGGCTTCGCGCACCAGGGGCAGGCCGACATAGACGGACAGGTGCAGCAGGGTTTCGGTGAGTTCGGTCTCGGTCCAGCCTTGGCGGATGGCCATGCGCAGGTGGATGGCGAGTTCGGGGGCGCGGCCGGTGGCGGTGTCGGACACGACGCAGATGAGGGTGCGGGTTTTCAGATCGAGCCCGGGGCGCGACCAGACGGTGCCGAAGGCGATTTCCTGGGCGAGGTCGCGGAATTCGCGCATGCCGGGGTCAGCGTAGACGGTGGATTCGAGCGCGCCGGCGTAGGCCGGGCCCATGAGGGCGGAGCGGACTTCGGCGCCTTTTTCACGCAAGGTTTTTTCGGTCATGGTGGTTCTCCCTGGCGGGATGTTGCACCGGGCAAAGCTGGCGGCATAGCGGTTTTGTCGGGCGGGGGCCTGGAATTTCCGCGTGTGTGATCGCATATGATTTATATCACTGATTGTGTTCGTGAAACACAATCTCCTTCCATGGAGCGCGTCATGGCCGAGCGTCGTCAGCTACATCTTGGGGCGTTCATGCGCCCGGTCAGCATTCATGTCGGCGCCTGGCGGTATCCGGGGGCGATTGCGGATGCGAATTTCAATCTGCCGGCGCTGGTGCGGTTTATCCGCACGCTGGAGGCGGCGAAGTTCGATGCGTTTTTCATGGCGGATCACCTGGCGCTGCTGAATATGCCGCGCGAGGCGTTGCAGCGGAGCGCGACGGTGACGTCCTTCGATCCGCTGACGCTGTTGCCGGCGCTGGCGATGGTGACCGAGCGGATCGGGCTGATTGCCACCGCGTCCACCACCTACAACGATCCGTACCATATCGCGCGCAAGTTCGCCTCGCTGGATCATATCAGCGGGGGGCGGGCGGGGTGGAACCTGGTGACGACATCCAACCCCGATGCGGCGCTGAATTTCGGGCATGACGCACATATGGCGCATGGCGAACGATATCAGCGGGCGCGCGAGTTTTTCGATGTGGTGACCGGGCTGTGGGACAGTTTCGCGGATGATGCGTTCATCCGGGATACGGAGAGCGGGATCTATTTCGATCCGGACCGGGTGCATGTGCTGAACCACAAGGGGCCGGAGCTTTCGGTGCGCGGGCCGCTGAATGTGGCGCGGCCGGTGCAGGGGTGGCCGGTGATTGTGCAGGCCGGGGCCTCCGAAGCGGGGCGGCAGATTGCGGCGGAGACGGCGGAGGCGGTGTTTGCCTCGGCGGGGACGCTGGCGGATGGGCAGGCGTTCTATGCCGATGTGAAGGGGCGGATGGCGGCGATCGGGCGCGATCCGGATCACCTCAAGATCCTGCCGGCGTGCTTCGTGGTGGTGGGGGAGAGCGTGGCGGAGGCGCGGGAGAAGCGGGCGCTGCTGGATAGCTTCGTCCACGCGGATAGCGCGATCGCGGCACTGTCGATCGCGCTGGGGACGGATGCGGCGAAGTTCGATCCGGATGGGCCGCTGCCGGAAATCCCGGAGAGCAACCAGAGCAAGAGCGGACGGGAACGGGCGATCGCGCTGGCGAAGCGGGAGAACCTGACGGTGCGGCAGTTGGCGCAGCGGCTGGGTGGGTACGGCGGGCTGGCGATGGTGGGCACCCCCCAGACGATCGCCGATGAGATGGAGGCGTGGTTCGAGGGGCGCGGGTGCGACGGGTTCAACATCATGTTCCCGTTCCTGCCGGAGGGGCTCGATGATTTCGCCACCAAGGTGGTGCCGGAATTGCAGCGGCGCGGGCTGTTCCGGCGCGAGTATGCCGGCACCACGTTGCGCGAGCACCTCGGGCTGCCGCGTCCGGAGAATCGGTTCTTTCCGGTTCGGGCGAAGGCGGCGGAGTGATGCGCGATCTGTTGGTGAGGGACGAGGTAAGCAAGGCTCCGCCGGCAAAGGGGCTCCCCCTTTGATCCCTTTACTGCTCGCGGCTGGGGCGATGGCCTTCAGGTGATATCGCTGTTCTTGCAGGCGCCGCAGGCAATCGATCCTGCGACCGCGGCACCATCTCGCCAAGTGCAAGCAATTTCATTGGCTTCGCCCGTCCCCGCGGCTGAAGGCTATTGCCCCAGCCGCGAGCAGTAACGGGTTCAAAGGGCCTGCGGCCCTTTGCCGGCGGAGCCTTGCTGGTGACTTGCTTCCAGCACTGATGCAACGCCGAGGATCGGTCAGGCGGCGCGTTTTTCGGTGCGGGCGAGCAGGGTACCGAGGTAGGTGGCGAGGGCGCCCATGCCGGAGCGGGGGGTGCCGGCGAAGCCGGCGCGGGTTTCGGCGTCCGGGTTGTAGTTGGTGTTGGTGTTGACGTCATAGACCAGGGGTTGGCCGTTGGCGCCGATGATGAATTCGATGCCGGCGACGTCCACCTGGGCGCGGTTGAGGAAGGTTTCAAGGCGGGTTTGCAGGGCGGGGTCGATGCCGTCGATGACGGTGAATTTGTGTTCGGGGCGGCCGGGGATTTCGCCGACCGGGCAGGCGGCTTCGCCGATGGCGCAGACGTCGGCGGGGCAGAGTTCGAAGCCTTCGCTGGTATCGACCTCGACGGCGTAGGTGAAGCGGCGGCCGGTGAATTCGGCGCGGGTGATGACCGGGCGGGGGGCGCGGACGTATTCCTGGAGGAGTTGGATGCCGTCGACGGGTTCGACGTAGGCGGGGCCGTCGACGTGGTCCTGCAGGCCTTCGAGGGTGTGGAAGAGTTGGACGCCGAGGCCTTTGCCGCCGCGGTTGGGCTTGAGGATGACGGGTTGGCCGGGGAAGTGGCGGCGGGCGGCCTCGGTGATTTCGGCGCGGCCGGCGACCATGACGGTGCGGGGGGTGCGGATGCCGGCGGCTTCGAGGGCGGAGTACTGGCGGACCTTGCTGATTTCGAGATCGAGCGCGGCGGGGCCGTTCACCACGGTGCGGCCCCAACGGGTGAGCCAGGAGAGGACGCTGGCGGTGAATTCGGCGGCGAAGCGGTGGTCTCGGGTGTGCGAGGAGGCGCTCATGCGGTTGTAGAAGATGCCTTCGGGGGGCGGGGCGGCGAGATCGAAGGTGCCGGTGTGGAGGAACCATTCGGTCCAGGGCAGGCCGCGACGATCGAGCGCCTCGGCGAGGGGGGGCAGCCAGGCGGCGTTTTCGTGGATGACGTGGATGCGGCTCATGGCGCGGGGTTCCTGGGTGAACGTGGCTATTTCACGTCACATAGGGTGCATTCATGATTTCTACAATCGGTGCGTAATATACAAAATTCGACGTGAATTAGGCCCGCCCGATGATGTTGCGGCGCAGGACGCGGGAGATGGCGTCGATGATGGCGACGGTGATGAGGACCATCAGGATGATGAAGGCGGCTTGCTGCCATTCGAGGACGCGGATTTGTTCGGAGAGGTGCATGCCGATGCCGCCGGCGCCGACGATGCCGATGATGGTGGCGGAGCGGGTGTTGGACTCGATGTAGTAGAGGATCTGGCTGGCGAAGACGGGCATGATTTGCGGCAGGATGCCGAAGCGGATGGCTTCGGCGCGGGTGCCGCCCGAGGCCATGATGCCTTCGACGGGGCGGCGGTCGGCGGTTTCGATGGCTTCGCTCATGAGTTTGGCCAGCGCGCAGACGTCGGAGCTGGCGATGGCGAGGGCGCCGGCGAAGGGGCCGAGGCCAACGACGTTGATCCAGATGAGTGCCCAGATGAGGGTATCGACGCTGCGCACGGTATCGAGGCCGCGGCGGGCGAGGAAGTGGATGATGCGGCTGGTGACGATGTTGCGGGCGGCGAGGAAGCCGAGGGGGAGGCCGAGGATGGCGGCGGTGAGGGTGCCGAGGAAGGCGATGGCGAGGGTTTGGCCGAGGGCGTCGAGATAGACGAGGAAGCGGCTCCAGGTTTCGGGCGTGGGCGGCAGCATCAGCATGACGATGTCGCCGAGGCGGGCGAAGCCGGTGATCAGGCGGGCGGGGTTGATTTCGAGCAGCGTGAGGCCGCCGGCGTAGAGGAGGAGGAGCACGGCGATCATGGCGAAGCCGGGGCCGTGGGTGCGCCAGCCGTAGCGGGGGATTTCGAGGCGGCGCTCGCTCATCGGGCGCCCTCCATGCGGACCAGGCCGTGGCGGAGTTTTTCGGTGCCGATGTCGATGAGCATGACGCACAGGACGATGAGGACGAGGATGGCGCTGACGTCGGCGTAGTAGAAGCGGCGGATGGCGATGATGAGTTCCTCGCCGATGCCGCCGGCGCCGACGAAGCCGAGGACGGAGGCGCCGCGGACGTTGATTTCGAAACGCAGCAGCGTATAGCTGGTGAAGTTCGCCAGGACCTGGGGCACCACGCCGAAGCGGACCTGGGCGAACCAGGAGCCGCCCGAGGCGGCGATGCCTTCGACGGGTTTGAGATCGATGTTGTCGACCACCTCGGCGAACAGCTTGCCGAGCGCGCCGGCGGTGTGGATGGCCAGCGCCATCACGCCGGGCAAGGGGCCGAGGCCGAAGGCGACGACGAAGATGAGGGCGAACACCAGGTCCGGCACGGTGCGGCAAAATTCGAGCAGGCGGCGGACGGTGGCGCGCAGGGTGGCGGATTTGACCAGGCGGGCGCTGCACAGGAAGCCGGTGCAGAAGGCGACGACGGCGCCGGTGATGGTGCCGACATAGGCGATGAGGAGGGTTTCGCCGAGCAGGCGGGTCCAGCGGCGCAGGCCCCAGAACCATTCAGCGGGGTCGGTCCAGACGTATTCGCCGCTGTCGAGGTGGGCGAGGCGGCTGAAATAGTCGGTGAAGTTGCCGATCTTGTTCCAGAACATCGCCGGATCAACCTCCGCCCCCAGGCCCGAGAGGGCGAGGAGGAAGAGGGTGATGGCGATGCCGAGGATCATCTGGCGGCGCTTGGCGGCGATGGCGGCGGCGTAGGCGTCCGTCAGCGGGGCCAGTTGGGGCGCGGGCAGAACGGGAACCGTGTGGATGACGTGCGGCATCGTTCTGCCCGGGTTGGGCTAGGCCTGGCGCTTCTTGAGGCCATCGACGAACTTGATCAGCTTGATGGTGTCGTCATAGGCGGCGTTGTCGATGGGTTGCCAGGGGAGGGCCTTGCCGTCGGACAGTTTGTCGAAGGCGGCCTTGTCCTTGGTGGGGGCGTCAAGGAAGGCCTTCTTGATGGCGGCCTTGAGGTCGGCGGGGAGGTCTTCGAGGACGGCGGTGGGGGAGTTGATGATGAGGTCGGACTTCAGGATGACCCGGAAATCGGACTGCTTCAGTTCCACGCCGTTGGCGTTCTTCACCATGTGCTTGGTGAGCATGCGGGTGAGGTTGCTGTCGTCATCGGCGTTCCACCAGTTGGCGGCGACATCGACGGTGCCCTGGGCGAGGGCGATGACGGCGTTCTCGTGGCTGCCGGTGACCTGGACCTTGCCGAAGAACTTCTCGGCGGCGATGCCGCGCTTGTCGAGCGCGAACATCGGCATGTTGTAGCCCGAGGTGGAGTTGGGATCGACCAGGCCGAGGTTCTTGCCCTTGAGGTCTTCGATGGTCTTGTACGGGCTGTCGGCGCGGACGTAGAAGACCGAGTAGTAGCCCTTGGTGCCGTCGGAATTCACATCGATGACGAAGGCGTCGGTTTTCACGCCGATGACGCGGGCGCGGGCGAAGGAGGCCGGGCCGTAGTAGCCGATGTGGATGTTGCCGGCGCGCTGGCCCTCGATGACGGCCGCATAGTCATTGGCGATGCGCAGCGTGACCTTGGTGCCGAGTTCGCGGCTGAGGTAATTCACGAACGGGGTCATACGCTCGGTGACGCCGGAGGCGTTTTCGGCGGGGACGGCGGCGTAGACGAGTTCGGGGTACTTGGCCTTCCAGGATTGGGCGAAGGCGGGGGCGGCGGCTGCCGTGGCGGCGATGCCGGCGAGCAGGGTGCGACGGTTCATCATGCTTTTAACCTCTTGATCTGGAACGTGTTGTGCGCGGCTCAGGCCGCGGCGGAGACCGGAACGGGCGACATCAGGCCCGGGCCGAGATCGGCATCGAGCACCTCGTGGGCCTCCATGCCGTAGAGTTCGCGGGCGACGCTCTCGGTGAGCGCCTCGGGAACGTCATCGAAGACCACCCGGCCCTGCGCCATGCCGACCAGGCGGTCGCAATAGGTGCGGGCGAGGTCGAGCGAGTGCAGGTTGCACAGGACGGTGAGGCCGAAATGCTTGTTGATGCGCAACAGGGCGTCCATGACGATCTTGGCGTTGCGCGGGTCGAGGGAGGCCACGGGTTCGTCGGCCAGGATGATCTCGGGCTCCTGGACGAGGGCGCGGCAGATGGCGACGCGCTGCTGCTGGCCGCCCGAAAGATCCTCGGCGCGCTGGGCGGCGAGGCCGGCGATGTCCATCTGGTCGAGCGCGGAGAGGGCGATGGCGCGGTCCTCGCGGGACCACAGGCGGGGGAAGGCGCGCCAGGGGGAGGTGTGGGAGAGGCGGCCCATCAGGACGTTGTTGAGCACATCGAGGCGGCCGACGAGATTGAACTGCTGGAAGATCATGGCGCAGCGGCGGCGCCAGTCCCGCAATTCGCGGCCGGTGAGGGCGGTGACGTCGGCGCCGTTGAGGGTGATGCGGCCTTCCGTGGGTTCGGCGAGGCGGTTGATCATGCGCAGCAGGGTGGACTTGCCGGCGCCGGAACGGCCGATGACGCCGACGAACTGGCCGGCCGGAATGGACACGCTGACCTTGTCCACGGCACGGGTGGTGCCGAAGACTTTGCTCACGCCGTCAATCACCAGCATCGGTCCTGCTTTCATGCCATCGTGGGTGGCGGGGTTATGTCATTGCGCGGGGGTGGTGGACGTGAAGGTTTCATGAAGGCAGCGAGGCTCCGCCGGCTAAGGGGCTCGCCCGTTGGGACCCATTTCATTTGAGCGGCTGGGGCGCTGGTCATCAGGTGAGGCCGCGGGTGTGGCGAAGCGTTGCTGCCGGGCTTGCGGGATGGCCGTCGGGCGGGCCATGCTGTCATCGACATGCAACATTCAACTCTCGAACTGCGCGGCCTGACGCGTCGCTTTGGTGCCAAGGTGGCGGTGGACGGGGTGACGCTGAGCGTTCCGCCGGGCCAGATGCTGGGGATTCTCGGGCGATCCGGGGCGGGGAAGTCCACGTTGTTGCGGATGATCAATCGGTTGATCGAGCCGTCCGCGGGGACGATCCGGTATGGTGGCGCCGATGTGACGGCGTTGACGGGCAAGGCGTTGCGGGATTGGCGCAGCGGGTGCGCGATGATTTTCCAGCAGTTCAATTTGATCCCGCGGCTGGATGTGCTGACCAATGTGTTGATGGGTCGGTTGAACCATCGGCCGGTGTTGTCGTCGTTGTTCGGGATGTTCAGCGCCGAGGAGCGGGCGATGGCGTTGCGGGCGCTGGAGCGGTTCGATCTGCTGGAGACGGCGTTGCGGCGGGCGGGGCAGATTTCGGGCGGGCAGCAGCAGCGGGTGGCGATTTGCCGGGCGTTGTTGCAGGAGCCGGCGTTGTTGTTGGCCGATGAGCCGATCGCCAGCCTTGATCCGCATAATGCGCGGGTGGTGATGGATGCGCTGCGGCTGATCAACCGGGAGGATGGGCTGACGGTGCTGTGCAACCTGCACCATATCGATACCGCGCGCTCCTACTGCGATCGGATTGTGGCGATGCAGGACGGGCGGATTGTGTTCGACGGGTCGGCGGGGGAGCTGACGTCGGACCGGGTGCGGGAGATTTATGGGGTGAGCGAGGATGAGTTCCACGGCGCGGCGATGCCGGCCGGGGATCTGATGCTGGCTTGATCCTTGGCCGCTGCCATAAAACGTTCATAGTATCGACTGTCATCACGCACATGAGGGCCCCTGCCATGCTTACGCGCCGCACGCTTCTGGCCGCCACCGGCGGTCTCGCCATTGCCACATCCGCGCGGGCGCAGGATGCCCGCGAGCTGCCCAAGCCGGGCAAGCGCGCCTGGGCGGCGCAGGTTCCGGTGGTTCGGATCGGGCTGCTGGGGGGCGAGAACGATGCCGATCGGTTGCAGCGGGTGGATGGCTACAAGAAGCTGATCGAGAGCACCTTCCAGGTGCCGACCAAGCTGCTGATGGCGTCGGACTATTCAGGCGTGATCCAGGCGTTCGCGGCCGGGCAGGTTGATCTCTCTTATATGAGCCCGGCGAGTTATGCGGCGGCGTGGCTGGAGAGCAAGGGCAACATCGTGCCGCTCACCACCTCGCAGGAGAAGGACGGCGGGATTTCGTATGTCGCGGTGGCGTATGTGCGGGCTGACTCGGGCATCACGACGCTGGAGCAGTTGAAGGGCAAGTCGCTGGCGTGGGCGGACCCGAATAGTGCCTCGGGGTATCTGATCCCGCGTTCGGAGTTCCGGGCGATGGGGATTGATCCGGAGCCGGGCAAGTATTTCGGGCGGACCGGGTTTGGCGGCGGGCATGAGCAGGCCGTGGTGGCGGTGCTCAACAAGCAGTACGATGCGGGGGTGACCTGGGCTTCGGGGCTTGGGGATGTGAACGAGGGGTACACGCGGGGCGCGCTGCGCATCATGGTTGAGAAGAAGCTGCTCGACATGAAGGACCTGCGGATCATCTGGAAGTCACGCCCGATCGTGAATGGGCCGCTGGCGGTGCGGGGCGATACGCCGGCTGAGTTCAAGGCGGATATGCTGGCGTTGCATCGGGCGATCCCGAAGACGAACCCGGATATTTTCCATTCGATGGACATGGGTTCGAGCATCGACTGGGTGCCGATCAAGCATTCGGACTACCAGGTGTTCGTTGACATGTTGCAGGCCGAGGCCACGCAGCGCCGCAAGCCTTGACGGAGGCCGTCGAGCAACGCTGGCAGGAGCGGCACCGGCAGCGCCGGGCGGCGACGCTTGGGTATGGCTCGCTGCTGCTGGTGTGCCTGGCGATTTCGGCGTGGGTTTCGGAGGCGTTTCCCGAGACGCTGGCGCGCGGGTTGCCGCAGGTGGGGGTGTATTTCGGCAAGCTGGTGCCGGCGCTGCGGTGGGAGCATCTGCTCGAGGGGCCGAAGACCGAGGGCGCGCTGGCGTACTGGTTCTACCGGATCGATTCCTGGGGCTGGATGCTGTTCGAGACCACGCAGATTGCCGCGTTGGCCACGTTGCTGGGGTCAGTGGCGGCGTTTTGCGCGTGTTTTGCGGCTTCGGCCAATCTGGCGCCGAACCGGGCGACGTATCTGGTGTGCCGGCGGGTGCTGGAGTTGTTTCGCACGGTGCCGGATATCGTCTACGCGCTGATCCTGGTCTACGCGTTCGGGGTGGGGCCGCCGGCGGGGGTGTTCGCGATTGCGCTGCATACGACCGGGGCGCTGGGGAAGTTGTTCGCCGAGGTGGTGGAGAACGCCGACATGCGGCCGTGGGAGGGCGTGCGGGCGGCGGGGGGAACGTGGCTGCATGGGGTGCGGTTTGCCATCCTGCCGCAGGTGTTGCCGAATTTCCTGTCGTATTTGTTGTTGCGGTTCGAGGTGAATGTGCGTGGTTCCACGGTGATCGGGTTTGTTGGCGCCGGGGGGATCGGGCAGGAACTTTATCTGGTGATTTCGAAGAACTACTATGACGAGATTGGCGCCATTATTGTCTTGATCATCCTGGCGGTGGCGGCGATCGATATTTTCTCCGAGCGGTTGCGGAGTTGGGCGATCGGGTGGGCGGACCGATGAGGGTGGCACCGGCGGAAATCGCGGCGCTGCGGGCGCGGCTGCCGGCGGCGTTCGGGGCTTCGCTGGCGGTGCGGGTGGGGCGGGTGGTGTTGGCGGTGCTGGCCGTGGCGTGGCTGGTGGCTGATCTGGTGTGGTTCGACCTGACGCCGGCGCGGTTGTGGGCGGGCATTGGCGGGCTGGGCAAGATTTTGCGGCTGATGTTTCCGCCGAGCCCGGGGGAGCAGTGGCTCGATATTTTGAACGGGCTGGCGCAGTCCGTCGCGATGGCGTTCCTGGGGTCGTTCCTGGCGATGCTGATCGCCGTGCCGCTGGGTTTCCTGGGGGCGCGTAATGTGGTGGTGAATGCGTTGGCGCATTTCACCATTCGGCGGTTTTTCGACGGGATGCGCGGGATGGACCAGTTGATCTGGGCGCTGGCGTTTGTGCGCGCGGTGGGGCTGGGGCCGTTGGCGGGGGTGATGGCGATCATGGCCGCCGAGATTGCCATTCTGGCGAAGCTGTTCGCCGAGGCGATCGAGAACGCGGATACGCGGCAGCCGGAGGCGATTACGGCGGTTGGGGGGAATTCGGTGCTGCGGATGCGGTTCGGGCTGCTGCCGCAGGTGGCGCCGGTGATGCTGGCGCAGTTCCTGTATCAGGTGGAGAGCAATACCCGCAGCGCCAGTATCCTCGGCGTGGTGGGGGCGGGCGGCATCGGGTTGCAGATTTCCGAGCGTATCCGGGTGGGGTACTGGGACCAGGTGCTGTTCATCATCATCCTGATCCTGGTGATGGTGGCGGCGATCGATCAGTTGTCGGCACTGATCCGGCGCAAGCTGATCGGCGAGGGCTGAGGGGGCTCTGTCGCGGTTGGGCTGGGCGTGTTAGCGGGGAGGCAAACCAAGGGGGCCTCCATGCAGCTCAATGCCATGTTTCCGACGCGCGATATCGGCAGCGATCCGGCGAAAATTCGAGATTGGGCGCAGGCGGCGGAGGGGATGGGGTTCAGCCATATCGAGGTGCCCGACCATGTGTTCGGGGCGACCGCGCGGGATGGCTGGAAGCCGACCTACAACGAGACCGATCCATTCCATGAGACCTTCACCCTGCTGGCGTTTCTCGCCGCGGTGACCAAGACGATCGGGTTGACGAGCGGGGTGCTGATCCTGCCGCAGCGGCAGACCGGGGTGGTGGCGAAGCAGGCGGCGGAGGTGGATTTGTTGAGCGGCGGGCGGTTGCGGCTCGGCGTGGGCGTCGGCTGGAACCATGTGGAATACGAGGCGCTCGATGCGGAGTGGTCGACGCGCGGGGCGCGGCAGGCCGAGCAGATCGAGGTGATGCGGCGGCTGTGGACCGAGGACCTGGTGACGTTCAAGGGCAAGTTTCATGACCTGCGGGCGGTGAATGTCGTGCCGCCGCCGGTACAGCGGCCGATTCCGATCTGGTTCGGCGGGTCAGCGGATGCGGTGATCAAGCGGGCGGCGCGCATCGGGGATGGGTGGATGCCGATCATGGCGCCGGATGCGGCGGGGGAGGCGAAGCTGGGGATGCTGCACGAGCATCTGCGGGCGTTCGGGCGCGATCCGGCGACGTTCGGGCTGGAGGGGTGGCTGCGGATGTACGAGGCGGATGAGGCGCTTTGGGGCAGCTATGTGGAGGGGTGGCGCAGGCTGGGGGCGCAGATGGTGATGCTGTATCCGATGTATCGGATGGCGAAGTTCGAGGACCATATCGAGACGTTGCGGCGGTTCAAGGCGGTGGCGCAGGGGTAGCAAGGCTCCGCCGGGCAAGGGGCTCGCCCCTTGCAACCCGCCACTTCTCGCGGCTGCGGTGATGGCCTTCGGGGGTGGGGAGGGGCGAAGGCAGGCGATATCACCTGAAGGCTGCTGATCCAGCCGCGAGAAGTGGCGGGATCAAAGGGCCTTTGGCCCTTTGCCGGCGGAGCCTTGCTTGCGCGTCAGATCGCGTGACATGCCGCCTGATGCGCCGGGGCGATTTCGCGCAGGGGCGGCTGGGTATCGTGGCATTGCGGCATGGCGAGCGGGCAGCGGGCGGCGAAGGGGCAGCCTGGGGGGCGGTTGAGCATGCTGGGGACCTCGCCGGCGAGGGCTCGGGGGCGGGTTCGGTTGGGGTCGGGGCGGGGGACGGCGTCCAGCAGAGCGCGGGTGTAGGGGTGTTGCGGGGCGGCGTAGAGGGCGGCGCGGGGGGCGATTTCGACCAGGGCGCCGGCGTACATGACGGCGACGTTGTGGGACATGCTGCGCACGACGGCGAGGTCATGGGCGATGAAGAGGATGGCGATGCCGAGGTTTTGTTGCAGGTCAAGCAACAGGTTGACGATCTGGGCCTGCATGGAGACATCGAGCGCGGAGACGGGTTCGTCGGCGACGATGAAATCGGGTTGCAGGGCGAGGGCGCGGGCGATGCCGATGCGTTGGCGTTGGCCGCCGGAGAATTCGTGGGGGTAGCGGTCGGCGGCGGCTTGGGGGAGGCCGACCATGTCGAGCAGTTCGGCGATGCGGGCGGTGCGGTCGGGGCGGGCGATGTGGCCTTTGATGTCGAGCGGTTCGGCGATGGCGTCGCGGACGCGCATGCGGGGGTTGAGGGAGCCGTTGGGGTCCTGGAAGACGAACTGCATGCGGTGGCGGACGGCGGCGAGGTGGGCGGGGCCGTGGGGGCCGGTGATGGTTTGGCCGAAGAGGGTGACGGTGCCGGTGGTGGCGGGGATGAGGCCGGCGAGCATGCGCCCGGTGGTGGATTTGCCGGAGCCGGATTCGCCGACCAGGCCGAGGGTTTCGCCGGGGGCGATTTCGAAGGTGACGCCATTGACGGCGCGCAGGACGCGGCCGGGGGCGGTGGCGAAGTCTTTGACCAGGTTCTGGACGGCGACGACAGGCGCGGTCATCGGGCGGCCCCGGCGCGGGGTGGGCAGCGGGCGAGGTGGTCGGGGCCGACGGGGACCAGGCTGGGGGCGGTGATGCGGCAGGTTGGCTGGGCTTCGGCGCAGCGGGGGGAGAAACGGCAGCCGGGGATGCGGCGGGCGGGGTCGGGGATGCTGCCTTGGATGGTGGGCAGGCGGTGGACGTCAGCGTCGAGCGGCGGAATGGCCTGCATCAGGCCGGATGTGTAGGGGTGCATGGGGCGGCGGAAGAGGGTGGTGGCGGGGGCGGCTTCGACGACGCGGCCGGCGTACATCACGAGGACGCGGCGGGCGAACTCCGCGATGACGCCGAGGTCGTGCGAGATGAGGATGACGGACATGCCGAGTTCGGCCTGGAGATCGCGCAGCAGGTCGAGGATTTGGGCCTGGATGGTGACATCCAGCGCGGTGGTGGGTTCGTCTGCGATGAGGAGTTTGGGGCGGCAGGCGATGGCGATGGCGATCATGACGCGTTGGCGTTGGCCGCCGGAGAGTTGGTGGGGGTAGGCGTCGACGCGGTGGGCGGCGTCGGCGATGCGGACGAGATCGAGCAGTTCGATGGCGCGGCGGCGGGCGGCGGCGCGGTCGAGCCCCTGGTGGAGGGCGAGGGTTTCGCCGATCTGGTCGGCGATGGTGAGGACGGGGTTCAGCGAGGACATCGGGTCCTGGAAGATCATAGCGATTTCGCCACCGCGGATGCGGCGCAGGGCGCGGGAGGGCAGGCGGAGGAGGTTCTGGCCGGCGAAGGTGATGGTGCCGGTGGGGATGCGGGTGGTGGCGGTGGCGTGGAGGCGGAGGAGGGAGAGGGCGGTGACGGATTTGCCGCTGCCGGACTCGCCGACGATGCCGAGGGTTTCGCCGGCGCCGAGGCTGAAGCCGACATCCTCGATGGCGGTGAGCCAGCCGGTGTCGGTGCGGAACTGGACGGTGAGGTTGTCGACGGAGAGGAGGGGTTCGGCGGTCATGTCTCGACCTTGAGGCGAGGGTCAAGCACGTCGCGCAGGCCATCGCCGAGGAGGTTCATGCCGAGGGTGGCGAGGCTGATGGCGAGGCCGGGGAAGAACATGATCCACCAGGAATCGACGGCCTGGTCGCGGCCTTCGGCGATGATGTTGCCCCAGGAGGGGGCGGGGGGTGGCGGGCCGATGCCGAGGAAGGAGAGGGCGGCTTCGGCGAGGATGGCGTAGGCGAAGACGAAGGTGAGTTGGACGAGCAGGGGGCCCATGCAGTTGGGAAGGAGGTGGCGCCAGATGATGCGCAGCGAGGAGGCGCCGGCGACGCGGGCGGCATCGACGAATTCGAGTTCGCGGACGACGAGGGCGGAGGCGCGGACGATGCGGGCGGTGCGCGGGATATAGGCGACGGAGAGGGCGATGATGAGGCTGCCGATTTGCGGGCCCATGGCGGCGGCGAGGCCGATGGCGAGGATGATGGCGGGGAAGGCCATCAGCCCGTCCATCAGGCGCATCATTACGGCGTCGATGCGGCGGAACTGGGCGGAGGCGATGCCGGCGGCGGCGCCGATGGCGCCCGAGAGGAGGGCGGTGCCGAGGCCGATGGTGAGGGACAGGCGGGCGCCGTAGAGGCAGCGGGTGAAGACGTCACGGCCGAAATTGTCGGTGCCGAACCAGTAGGCGGCCTGGGGCGGGCGGAAGCGGATGCGGGCGCGCATCTCGAAGGGGTCAAACTTCGAGATCAGGGGGGCGAAAATGGCCGCCAGGGTGAGGGCGGCGACGATGATGAAGCCGATGCGAAAGGAGCGGTGGCGGGCCAGGCGGCGGATGAGTTGGAAGCGGCGGCGGGGGGCAAGGGCGTCATCGGTCTCCTCAGCCATAGCGCACGCGGGGGTCCACCCAGGTGTAGATGACATCGACGAGCAGGTTGATGGCGACGAAGAGGAAGGCCAGCGCGAGCAGGGTGCCTTGGACGAGGGGGTAGTCCCGCGTGAGGATGGCCTGGACGATGAGGCGGCCGACGCCGGGCAGGGCGAAGACTTGTTCGATGACCACCGAACCGCCCATCAGCAGGCTCAGGATGATGCCGGTGGCGGTGACGACGGGAATGAGGGTGTTGCGGAAGGCGTGCTTGGCGATGGTGCTCCATTCGGAGACGCCCTTGGCGCGGGCGGTGCGGATGTAGTCCTGGTCGAGCACATCGAGGGTGGCGGAGCGCGCCATGCGGGCGAGGAAGCCGATCTGGAACAGGGCCAGCATGGCGGCGGGTTGCAGGAGGGCGAGCAGCCAGGGCAGCAGGCCGTCACTCAGCGGCACGTAGCCGGAGGCGGGGAGCCAGCCGAGGATGACGCTGAACAGGATCACCGAGAGGATGGCGATCCAGAAGCTGGGGACGGAGACGCCGACGAGGGCGAGGAACATCACCGCGGAATCGAGCCAGGTGTTGCGGAAGCGGGCGGCGAGGACGCCGAGGGCGACGCCGACCGGGACGGTGATGGCGAAGGACACCAGGGTGAGGGAGAGGGTGACGGGCAGGCGTTCGCCGAGGGCGACCAGGACGGGCTGGTTGAGCATCAGGGAGCGGCCGAAATCGCCGCGGGCGAGGCTGGCGAGCCAGAGCAGGAGTTGTTCGGGCAACGAGCGATCGAGGCCGAGCTGGTGGCGGATGCGTTCGATGGCCTCCGCGCCGGCTTCGGGGCCGGCGATCACCACGGCGGGATCGCCGGGCAGGAGGTGCATCAGCAGGAAGGTCACCACGGCGACGACCAGCAGCACGGGAACCGCCTGGGCCAGACGTAGCGCCAGGCGGTTCAGGACACGCAGGTTCATCAAGCCGTTACTTCGCCCATACGTCCCAGAAGCGCTGCATGTAGTAGGGTTTGATGCCGACGAACTTGTCGTTCATGCCGCGCAGGTCCGCGATGTCGGCCACTTTCATCATGTAGCCTTCCTCGATGAAGTATTTCTCGATGCCCTGCCAGATCCGCTTGCGCTCGGCGAAATCGGTGGTGGCGAACATCTTGGCGTAGCCCTCGGTGACGACGGGGTCATCGGGGTTCTGCGAATAGGCGAGCGACAGGCGCCATTGTTGCGGGCCGAGCAGGGGGCCGGAGCAGAGGCCGGTGATGGTGACGTTCCAGCCGCCGGTGCCGCGCGCCATGTCACCGGCGTTGGTGGTCCAGTCGACCATCTTGAGTTCGACGTTGATGCCGGCTTTTTTCATCTGCTCGACCAGCACCTGGCTGCTGTCGCGCATGTAGGCGTAGTTGTTGTTGGTTTCGAGGACGACTTTTTCGCCGGCGTAGTTGCCTTGCTTGAGCAGCGCCTTGGCCTTGTCCACGCTGTGCAGGTCATAGAACGGGGCGCCGACATCGGAATAGTAGGCGCTGGGTTTGAACATCAGGGAGGGGTTGCGGTCCCACACCTGGCCGGCGGCTTCCATCATTTCCTCGGCATCGACGAGGGAGGCGATGGCCTGGCGGAGGAAGCGGTTGGTGGACAAGGGCGGGTTCTTGGCGTGTTGCATGAACGTCGCCTGGCAGAACGGGATGACGCTCATCACCGTGATGTCGGTGCGGCCTTTCAGGCGCTTGGCGATGTCTCCGGGGATGGTGGCGATGAAGTCCGCGCCGCCGGATTGCAGGGCGGCGATGCGGGTGTTGGCTTCGGGCACCGAGTTGTAGCGGATGGTGTCGAGATAGGCGGTCTTTTTGCCGGCATAGCCGTCCGGGCCCTTGGCGCTCATGTCGGGCGTGTAGCCCTCGTTGCGCTTGAGCAGGATGTGGCTGTCCTTGCGGTATTCGGCGACCTGATAGGGGCCGGTGCCGATGATTTCCAGTTCGCGGGCGGGCTGGTCCTTGAGTTCGGCGGGGGTGATGGAGAAGGAATAGGTGGGGGTTTTCATCACCTCGACGAACAGGGAGTTCGGTTTGTTGAGCTTGATGATGAAGGTGTAAGGATCCGGCGTTTCCATGGCCGCGACATCCGCCAGGGCGGGGGCGTTGGGGCTGACTTTCTTGTAGCGCTCGAAGCTGGCCAGCACGTCGGTGGCGGTCATCTCCTTGCCGTTGGAGAATTTCACGCCCTTGCGCAGCGAGAAGGTGAAGACGCGGCCGTCCGGGCTGATATCGACCTTGGAGGCCAGCATCGGGGTGGCGCTGTAGTCCTCGCCCATGGCGACGAGGCCTTCGTAGACATGGTGGATGGTTTCGAGATCGACGACCGCGTTGGCGACCATGGGGTCCATGGTGCCGACGGCGGAGACGTTGGCGTAGGTAAGGTTGCCGCCGCGCTTCTGCGCGTTCGCCTCACCGGCGGCGAAGGTGAGTGCGGCCGCGATGATCGCAGTGCCGCACAGCAGAGTCTGTCTCCGATTGGTCATTGTTGTCCGCCCCCACGGAATACTTGCCGGGGACCGCGCCGAGACGACATCGCCTCCGCGAAAATCCCTCTACCCCGAAACTGTGCAGAGGGGTTCTGCGGGAGTCAATGACGCATATTCACTTCGTGCGTGGAATCACTTTGCGCGCAGCAGAATCACGGTTTGCAGAAGGGCCATCAGGGTGAGTTGGGCGGCGACGAAGACGTAGGGGATGCTCCAGCCCCAGATGGGCACCGCGAAGGCGAACAGGCTGGGGGCGATGACGTAGCCGAGGAAAACCAGGAGAGTGGAGGCGGAGGTGGCGTCGGCGATTTTGTCGGGCGGCGAGAGGCGGGCGACCTCGGCCATGTAGATGCCGTTCCAGGAGGCGCCGAAGAAGCCGCACAGGGTGGTGATGACGGCGACGAGGGGAAGGGGCAGATCGAGCGGCATGAGGGCGTAGGCGAGGACGCAGGCGGCGGCGACGTAGGCCTGGGCGGTGAGGTTCATCGCGGGCCGGCCGGTGCGGTCGGCGAGCCAGCCGAGCAGGATGCGGGCGAAGACGCCGGCGGTTTGCAGGCAGGCGTAGGCGAACCCGGCATCGGTGAGGACCAGGCCGCGCTGGGTGAGGTAGGTGACGGAGAAGCTGTAGAGGGTGCCCTGGGTGCAGGAGAAGGAGAAGGCGAGCGCGGTGAGGGAGATGAGGCTGCGCTCGGCGGTGAGGGTGGCGAGGGGGGCGAGGACGGTGGAGAGGCGGAAGACGTCGCGCGGGTGGATGGAGCGGGAGCGGTCTCGTTCGACATCCATCATCGCGCGCAGGGGGTTGATGGCGACCAGGGTGATGGCGCCGGCGGCGACGGCGAGGAGGAGGGCCCAGGTCCAGCCGAAGGCGACGGCAAAGGGGGCGACGATGAGGCCGGCGAGGGCGCCGCCGGCGGGGGCGCCGGCCTGCTTGATGGAGAAGATCAGCGTGCGGTGCTGCTTCGGCGCGGTGGCGGCGAGGATGCGGCTGCCGGAGGGGGGCGTGGGGCCGTAGCCGATGCCGAGGAGAAGGGAGGAGATGATGAGGGCCGGCCACCAGCCGAGGGCGGCGATGGCCATGGCGACAATCGCGCAGGCGGCGCCGAGTTGGAGCGAGCGGACCGGGCCGAAGCGGGCGAGGAAGGGGCTGCCGAAAGCGAGGAACAGCACCGAGCCGAGCGAGGTGAGCGAGGAGAGATTGCCGATGCGTTCCGGCGCCACGCCGGTGCTGGCGGTGAGCAGGGGGGCCACCACAGGGAGGCACTGCCCCATGAAGGAAGAGATCGTCTGCGCCAGCATGGTGGCACTGAGGGCGATGAGCCAGACCGGGATCGTCATTCCCGCCAGCGTGCGGCCGGGGGAGGGGCGGGTCAATGGGTGGTTGCTGTTGCGCTCCCATCGGCCGCGCCCATTTCCATCGCGCGGCCGGTGCGGCTGGCGGCGGCGAACATGTCGTAGAGGCCGATCACCCGGCGGCCCTCGGCGCCGGTGAGCACGATCTGCGGCACGCGGCCCCTGAGGAAATCGATGTAGTGCAGCGTGGAGCGGTGGAAGCTGCCGCCCCAGTCGGCATCGATGTTGTGCCAGGAGCGGACTTCGCCATCGCGGTACAGGGTGAGGACGGGTTCATCGAGCAGGCGATCGGAGCAGCGGGTGACCTGGAGGATGCCGGCGTCCCCCTGGATCTCGAAGCGTTCGTTGTCGGGGTAATAATCGGTGCGGAGTTCCATTTTCAGGGCCATGCTGACATCCCACATGCCGTGAACGGGCGGGCTGGCGTGGCGCCACATCATGGTGGCGGGGGCGTCGACGCGGCGGCCTTCGGGGGTGCGGGTTTCCTCGATGCGGGCGAAGCCGTCCCGCACGTCTCCGAACAGCCAGAGGGCGACGGCCATCATGTGGTGGCCATGATCGAACACCAGGGGGCCGCCGGCGCCGCGGGCGGCGAGGTCCTGGCGCCAGGCGTTGGCTTGGGGCGGGACATCCCAGGATTGGGCGCGGTTGCCGAGCACCACCTTCATGCGGAAATGCTGCGGGACGCCGATGGCGCCGTCATCGAGCAGGGCCTTCATTTTGACGAGGGGCGGGTAGAAGACGAAGTTTTCGAACAGCTTGAGGTGCCGCCCGGCCGTATCCGCGGCGGCGATCATGCGATCGCACTCGGCGGTGGTCATCGCCATGGGTTTCTGCACCGAGACGTGGGCACCGGCGGCCAGCGCGGCGCCGGCCATGTCGGCGTGGAGCGGGTGGGGGGTGAGGATGTCCACCAGGTCGAGATCCCAGGTTAGCATTTCGGCGTAGGAGGTGGTGGTGCGCGCGGTGGGGAATTGGGCGGCGCGGCGGTGCAGGAGGGCGGGATCGGTGTCGCAGAGGGCCACCACCTCGGCATCGGGGTGGTTGAGGTAGCCGAGGCAGTTGAGATCGAAGATGCGGCCGAGGCCGGCGATGCCGACGCGGAGTTTGCGGGCCATGCGGTTTCCTTCCCAGGGTTGGCGCCCCAATGTTGGCGAATGCTACGCTGGGCGGAGCGCGAGGCGGAAGGGCGGACGATGCAGCAGTGGCCGGTTCATGACATCGCACCTGAGGTGCGGGTGCGGGTGGTGCGCGAGATGGCGCCGTTGCCGGCGGCTCTGGAGGCGGAGATCGACCGCCTGTGGGACGCGGCGCAGGTGCGGATGAACGGCAAGCTGTTCAACGGGCGGGTGTTCAGCGCGGATGTAATCACGCCGCACCTGATTTGTGGGCACTGGACGGAGTTTCGCCGGATTGTGGCGCAGATGGATTGCCATGAGCTGTTCCGGGTGATCGGGGCGCGGCCGTTGGCGGTGGGCGGGGTGATCGTGGGGCCGGACGGGGTGGTGTTCGGGCGACGGCCGGCGCGGGCGATCTATCAGGCCGGCGAGTGGCAGTTGCCGCCGGCCGGGAGCGTCGATCCCGGGGCGGGGCGGGCGGAGGGGGTGGTGGATATCGTGGCGCAGTTGCTGGTGGAGTTGGAGGAGGAACTGGGGATGCCGGCCGAGGCGGTGCGGGAGCCGCGGGCGCTGGGGATTGTGGAGCATGGCGGGAGCCATGTGCTCGATCTGGGGATTTTTGCGCGGACCGAATTGCGGGCCGACGAGATCCTTGCGGCGCATCGGGCGGGGGGGAATGGGGAGTATGACCCGGTTCGCGTGGTGCCGGTGGCGGAGTTGCCGGCGTTTTTGGCGCAGGCGGGCGCGATGCTGAACCACCAGGCGCCGGTGTTCCTGCGGCGGGCCGGCGTGTTGCGGGATTGAGCCTATGCATTTGGGCCATTGCGGCATGGGGCGCGGTTTCCTATAAGGCGGCGCCGCTGACGCTGGAGAGGTGCCGGAGTGGTCGATCGGGACGGTCTCGAAAACCGTTGTGCTCTTACGGGTACCGTGGGTTCGAATCCCACCCTCTCCGCCAGCGCGCCATTCGCACCCGTTCGCACCCGGTCAGAACTCCCCTAAAAATCCCCTGAATTTAGCCATGTTTCGGGCAATCGACGCCCGTAGCTTGTCGCTTGCGTTCGTCCTCGTTCGCGTGCCATGGTGCGGAACCGAGGAATGGACGGATTCGCATGGCCAGAACGCCGGGGCTTTCCGCACTGAGGGTTAAGACTGCCGAACCCGGCAAGCACGGGGATGGTGACGGGCTTTATCTGCTGGTCAGGGACGTGGATTCCGCGTTTTGGGTGTTCCGCTACAAGCGAGCCGGGCGCATTCGGGAAATGGGTCTGGGCCGGGCGCGGGGAAGGAACAGCGTCAGCCTCGCCGAAGCACGGGAGAAGGCTTCAACTCTCTGGCGTATGCACAAGGCCGGGATTGATCCCCTCGCCGCCCGTGAAGCCGAGCAAGTCGCCGCGAAGGCCGCTGTTCAAGCCGAGGCCGCACGCGCGATCACGTTCCGCACCTGCGCCGGGTTCTTCCTCGCGGCGCATGAGCGGAAATGGTCGAACCCCAAGCATCGGGCGCAATGGACTGCCACCCTTGAAACCTACGCCTATCCCCATTTCGGAGACCTGCCGGTTTCTGAGGTGGGAACGTCGCATGTCTTGGCCGCGTTGGAGCCGATTTGGCAGGACAAGGCCGAGACGGCAACGCGGGTGCGGGGTCGGGTGGAAGCCGTCCTTAATTATGCCGCCACCCGCGAGTGGCGCACCGGAGAGAACCCGGCCCGGTGGCGTGGCCATCTGTCCAACCTACTGCCGGCCCGCGCTGCCGTGGCACCTGTGGAGCACCATGCCGCCCTGCCGTGGGCAGAGGTAGGAGCGTTTATGGTGGCGCTTCGCCAGCAAGCCGGGGTTGCTGCCGTGGCCCTGCAATTCGCCATCCTAACCGCCGCCCGCTCTGGCGAGGTGCTGGGGGCGAGGTGGGGGGAAATCGACGTTGCCGAGAAGCTATGGACGATCCCGCCCGGCCGGATGAAAGCCCGGAAGGAACATCGCGTGCCGCTCTCCGCCCCGGCCCTGGCCATCCTCGCCGACATGGCAACCTTGCGCGTAAATGACGATCCCGCCGCGCCCGTATTTCCAAGCGCCGCGAAGGCCCGGCCGCTCTCGAATATGGCGATGACCGCCGTCTTGCGTCGGATGAAGCGGCACGACCTGACCGCGCATGGGTTCCGTTCAACATTCCGCGATTGGGTGGGGGAGCACACGTCTTTCCCCCGTGAACTCGCCGAGGCTGCCCTTGCTCATGTGTTGGAGAGCAAGACCGAGGCTGCCTATTCGCGGGGCGATGCGTTGGACAAGCGCCGCGCCATGATGACCGCATGGGGTGCGTTCTGCGCTGTCCCATACGTCAAGCCGGTGGGGGGCAACGTGTTCCCATTGAAGGCGGAGGGCTGACGATCCGCGCCGGGCGGTTCCCGGTATGAGGCGGGGTTGGCGACGGGTGCTGGAACACCCGCCGCCGCTGGCCCCGGAGACAGTTGGAGACTGACCATGGACGGGACCGTTCAAACGGATACCACGGCCGAAGCCGCCTTGCACGCGGCACGGATAGAGGAACTGCGGACGCGCATAGGCGATGCGGAAGGGCTGATAGTGTCGCTGGGCTGCATCGCCGAGTTGTTGGCGGCGGTGGCGAACACGACGATCCAAGTTGAAATGTCGTGCCTGTTCCCGGTGGTGGATGCCACGCGCGAGGCCGCCGAGAAGCTGGACGCCTGGTTTAAGGGGACGATCGCCGCCGCGCGGGGGATGGCCCGATGAAAGCGAGCAAGCCCGGCAAGAGGAAAAGCATAGGGAGCATAGGGGGCATAGGCGCTGCCCCCGCCGCCCCGGCTGGGAAGAAGACCCTTCGTAATCAACTGAAGGAGAAAAAGCCCAGCGAAGCCGCAAATAAAGTGGTCATTCCTGAATGGCCTTCTGATGGCGAAGTCGAAAAAGAACCGACCTTCAAATTAGCAGTACTAAGCGAAGCGGATGAGGAAAGCAGTTGGAGGGATTGTGGAATACCAAAAGCCTCTGACGTAATGTCTTTCGCTAAATTGATCGCCGGCGCTGCCCCCCCTTCTGGCCGGTTGGTATGGACGGCGCGCCAGATTTCGCTTTGGTTCCTCGCAGTAGTCCAAGCTGATGCTTCCATACCGAGACGCGCTGAAATTCGCGCGAAGCTTGAACGCATTCGGGACGCAGCGGCTTTAATTGAGGAGCAATTGTGGGATTGGGACGTGATGGACATGCTGCACCCGCCAAGTGCTGGCCATTCGATTGGGCGGGGCAGAAGTGCGCGTTCGCCGGAGGGCCAGCGCATTGCGCAGAAGAACCGCGAGGAATTCGAAAGAGCCATCAGGGCGCTTAAGTGGATTATTGAGAGGATGGATGCGGCTAGTGTGTAAAACAGCGTGCAAACCTTTCCAGATTCCAGGGGTAAACAGCGCCCAAAAGTTTC
>CAIMWH010000078.1 GCA_903845065.1 uncultured Rhodospirillales bacterium
CGGCGAATATTTTGAACGGTAGGAGAACTTTAAGATTCATGCGTGCCGGTTGCATGTTCGACCTCCAGTTTAAGTTTGGGCGGGGCGGCGTTGGGCGAGGTCAGCCAGGTGAACGCGTTCGAGCATGGCCATGGCCTGGGCGCGGCGTTCGGGTTTGGCGATGCCGCGCATGCGCAGGCTGAAGGCGACGTTGTCGAGGCAGGAGAGGTGGGGGAAGAGAGCGTAGCTTTGGAACATCATCGCGGTGCCGCGCTGGGCGGGCGGGAGTTCGGTGATGTTGCGGCCATCGAGGAGGATGTCGCCGGACGAGGCATCCTCGTGGCCGGCGATCATTCTGAGGGTGGAGGTTTTTCCGCAGCCGGAGGGGCCGATGAGGCAGCAATAGGCGCCGGCGGGGATGCGCAGGTCGATCGCGTCAACGGCGGTGGTGGTGCCGTAGCGCTTGGAGACCGCGATGAGTTCGACGCCCGCTGCAGGCTGCATGCATTGTCCTGTTCACCTGCATGGGGCGTAGCAATCGGCATGCCAGGGGAAATGGACGGTTGGGCGGGGTGGGTGCCCGCTTCGGAGGCAGTATCGGGGGTGGGGAGGGTAGAAAATGGGCGGGGCGGCGCGGGGGTGGGGATGCGCACGCCGAGCATGTGACAGAGCGGGCGGAGGAGGCGGGTGGCGGCAGGGGTGGTGGCGAGCAGGTCGGCCATGGCGGGGTCGGCGAGGAGGGCTTCGAGGTGGAGGGCGTGGGCAACAGCTTCGTGGCGCAGGTCGGCGACGAGCCAGCCGCGGGTGGTGGGGAGTTTGAAGGGCCTGGCGCCGGAGCGGGAGGTGGCGCGGGCGGCACGCGGGGGGTGGCTGGCGCCAAGGCGGGCCATCAGGCTGGCGAAGCGGCGGGCGCGGCGGGTGAGGTTGCGCCAGAGCGGCAGGATGAGGCCGGCGCGGGTGGGGTGGCGGAGATAAGCGCGGGCGATGAGAGTGGCGAGGGCCATAAGGATGGCCGCGAGGCGGCGCGCGAGGTCGGGCGCGGTGGCGCGGAGGGTTGGGGGAATGGCGGCGCTCGTCATGAAATAATTCCTATGACGGGTTGGGGGACCGGTTCAAGGGAATTCGGCGCCGGGGTTGCCGCAATCCCGGCGCCGGTCGCACTTCGCATGGTCAGGCCAGGGCGGGTGATCCGCGCAGGCCGAGGTGTTCGGCGCGGGCGAGGATGGCCACGATGGCGGCCTGGCCGATGACGAAGGCGCTGCCGAGCAGGGTGGGGGCGACCCAGGGGGTGGCGAGCAGGGCCAGGCTGTCGATGGCCCAGATGACGTTGCCGGCGATGACGAGCCAGACCAGGAGACGCGGCACCGCGGCGCGGGTGGCGACGAACAGGATGAAGGCGGCGATGGGCAGCAGGCCGAGGCCGGCGCCGCGCAGCAGGGCGGCGGGGAGGCCGAGGAGATCGGTGAGCGGGCCGGCGGCGCCGGCGAGCAGGAGCCCGCAGGCGATGCTGGTGGCGGCATCGATCAGCAGCACGCGGCGCAGGAAGGCGGAAAGGGTGGTTGGTTGCATCGCTTTGTCCTCCGGTTGAACACGGGTTGGTCCGTGTGGGGGCAGCAAAGCGGGGTGGCGGCGGCGGGTCGATTACGTCGGAGGTAATTGGAGCGCTTCATGGCGGCCGGTTATGGTTTGGCGATGAGCAGCACCCTGACGATCGGCGACCATCTCCGGCTTTGGCGGCAGCGGCGGCGGATGAGCCAGTTGGACTGCGCGCTGGAGGCGGATATCAGCGCGCGGCACCTCAGTTTCGTGGAGACCGGGCGGGCGGTGCCGAGCCGCGAGATGGTGCTGCGCCTGGCGGAGCGGCTGGAGGTGCCGCTCAGGGAGCGCAACCTGATGCTGATCGCGGCCGGTTATGCGCCGATGTTTCCCGAGCGGGACCTGGCGGACCCGGCGCTGGGGGCGGCGCGGGCGGCGATCGATTTGATCCTGGCGGCGCACGAGCCGTTTCCGGCGCTGGCGATCGATCGGCATTGGACGCTGGTTTCGGCCAATCGGATGGTGATGCATCTGTTGGCCGGGATCGCGGCGGAGTTGCTGGTGCCGCCGGTGAATGTGTTGCGGCTGAGCCTGCATCCGCGGGGGCTGGCGCCGCGGATCGTCAATCTCGGGGAGTGGCGGGCGCATATTTTCCAGCGGCTGCGGCGGCAGATCGACCTGACGGCCGATGCGGGGTTGATGGCGCTGCTGGAGGAATTGCGCGGGTTTCCGGCGCCGGATGGGCGGGCGTGGCGGGAGGTGCGGGGGGGCGAGGCGATGGCGGCGGTGGTGCCGTTGCAGCTTTCGAGCGAGGCGGGGACGCTGAGTTTCATCAGCACGACGATGATGTTCGGCACGCCGGTGGACATCACGCTGGCGGAGTTGGCGGTGGAGTCGTTTTTTCCGGCCGATGGGATGACGGCGGATATTTTGCGGCAGATGGGTGGGGGTGAGGCCGGGGGTCAGCGGCGGTAGTCGGCGTCGGCGACCTGTTCGAGCCAGGTGACGGGGGAGCCGTTGAGCTTTTCCTGTACGGCGATGTGGCTCATCGCGGTGGTGGCGGTGGCGCCGTGCCAGTGTTTTTCCTGCGGCGGGAACCATACGACGTCCCCGGGGTGGATTTCCTCGACCGGGCCGCCGTCGCGTTGGACCCAGCCACAGCCGGCGGTGACGATGAGGGTCTGGCCGAAGGGGTGGGTGTGCCAGGCGGTGCGGGCGCCGGGCTCGAAGGTGACGAGGGCCATCGCGACGCGCGCCGGGTCGGGCGGGCTGAAGAGGGGGTCGATGCGGACGGTGCCGGTGAAATAGTCGGCCGATCCCTTCCCGGAGGGCTGGGAGCCGCTGCGCTTGATTTCCATGGCTATTCTCCGGTGACGGGAGGGCACATTCGGGGGCGATGATGCGCGTCCTGGTGGAACGAGTTTGGCCGAACCGCTGGCGGCGCGCAACGCCGACGGTGGGGAGGGGACTTGGATCGACGGCAAACGCGGACGTGAAGGCGGCGGTCCGGGGCGCTGTTGCCGGGGGGGGGGGGGGGGAGAAGGTGCATAGTTTGGCGGGCATTCGGATTTCGGCCGATTGTTGCGCGAATGCGATATGGTATGTGACGCCGTACGTAACGTCACGCTGATGGATCAAGGATCACCGCGATGCCGAACTACACCTGGACCGGGGCGGATGGCGCCGATTGGAACGTCGCGGCGGATTGGAGCCCGGCGGGCGGGCCGCCGGGGGTGGCGGATATCGGGCTGATCGCGGCGGGCAGGACGGCGAGCGTGGGCTCGGCGGCGGCGATCCTGGGGCTGACGATAGGGGCCGGGGCGGCGTTGCAGATCGGTGCCGGGGTCGGGTTCCGGCTCGATGGGGCGATCAATAATGGCGGGGTGATATTCGACGCCGGGACGCTGGTGGCGGGGCAGGCGACGGTGGATTTGTTCGGGGCCGGGGTGTTTGGGCTCGCGGTGGCGGGCGATGCGGCGCGGATATCGGCGCTGACGCCGGGGAATGTGCTGGTGAATTTCGGCCAGACCATCACCGGGACGGGGACGATCGGCGGTGGGTTGGCGTTGCAGAACATGGCGGCGGGGGTGATCGATGCGGCGACGCTGACGGCGAACAGCGCGACGCTGACGGTGGATGGGGGGAGTTTCACGATCCTCAATGCCGGGCTGATCGAGGCGACGACGGGGGTGCTGGTGTTGCGCGGGCGAGTGAGCAACAGCGGGACGATCGCGGCGGCGGGCGACACGGTGATGTTGTCCGGCTCGGTGGCGGGGGGGACGCTGGCGAGTTCGGGCACCGGGGAGATCCTGGTGGTGGGCGGGGCGAGCGCGACGCTGGATGGGTCGGGCGTGGCAATTGCCAATACGGGCATGCTGGAGGTGGCTGTTCAGGGCGGGCTGACGCTGCTGGGTTCGGTGGTGAATTCGGGCACCATCACGCTGGATGAATACACACCGCAGTACTTTGGGCTGCCAGCTGGTACGCTCGGCGCGGCGGTTACGCTGGCAAGCCCGACGGTGACGCTGTCGGGCGGCGGCACGCTATGGGCGCCGTATCTCTTTTACGATCCGCGGTCGTTGGCGCCGGACATTACGCCGGCAACCATCAGCGGGAGCGGCATGCTGGTCAATGTCAACGATACGATCGAGGGCGGGTATCTGACGATCAACGTGCCGATGACCAACGAGGCGGCCGGGGTGCTCAGGGGTGGTGGCGTTGCCCGAGCATTCTACGGGAGCGGGAACTATTTGGCCGGCTATTCGATCGTCAGCAGCGGGCTGACGCTGACGAATAATGTGGTGAACGACGGCTTGATGATCGCACCTTTCTTCGAAGGGGTGGTGGATCAGAGCGGCGGCGGCATCATCCGCGGCGGTGACATTGTGGCCGGCAGCGGCTCCCTGGTGCGTTCGGCGCTCCTCGGGCGTGGCGGCGTCATCGAAGGGGGGACGCTGGAGGGCAGTATATATGCGCCATATATGCCATCTACCCCTGGGGTGTTTCCGACGCTGGACGGATCGACCTGGGCAATCACCAACCTCGGGACCTTCGCGGTGGATACCCAAATGGTGGATTTGCTGCTCGGCACGATCCACAACGCGGGGGCTATGTCGCTTGGCGTGGCGTCGACGACTGAGGTGGCTTCGCCGTCCTGCACGCTGGATGGCGGCGGGCAGGTGCGGATGGTGTCGCTTGCGTCCAATGCGACAACGAACATCACGGCGGCGGCGTTCGGTAATGTGCTGGTGAATATGGACAACAGCATCAGCGGCGTTGGCGATATCGGGGCGGGCATGCTGGTGCTCGATAATCGGGCGGGGGGGAGCATCGCGGCGCAGTCGGGCACGCTGACGCTTGATCCGGCGGGGTTCAGCAACCTGGGCACGCTGGCGGCGCGGTCGGGGACGTTGATGATCACGGTGGGGACGTATGCCAGCCTGGGCGCGACGTGGATCGCGCAGAGCGGGACGATCGCGTTGCCGGCGGCTGCGGGGATTCCGTCGATTTCGGGGAGCGTGACGCTCGATGGGGCCGGGGCGGAGATTGTTTCGTCGAGCGGGAGTAATATCCCGGTGCTGACGAACTCGTACCTGGCGCCGCAGACGATCCAGGCGGGGGGTACGCTGGCGGTGCTCAATGGCGCGATGTTCGGGATGGTGCGGACGCCGGGGACGACGATTGTGGCGGGCGGCAGCACGCTGGTGGCGGGAAATGTGTTGCAGCCGTTCGGCAATGCCGGGCTGGTGCAGTTGGGCGGCGGGACGGTTTCGTTGCAGGCGGCGGTGCGCAACAGCGGGCGGATGGTGGGGTTCGGGTCGCTGATCGCGTCGGACGCGACGGTGAATAATGCGGACGGGACGATGGAGGCGCAGGGGGGGCTGCTGCGGTTCCAGGGGGTGTTGTCGGGCGGGACGCTGGCGGTGGATGCGGGGGCGACGCTGGACCTGGCGGCGGGGTGGTATGGCGGGGGTGGGGCGGTGCCGGCGGGGTTCGCGCCGGGGGGCGGGGTGTTGCAGATCGAGGTTGTGAATACGGCGGGGAGTTTCTCGCAGGCGGGCAGTCTCGCGGTGGCGGGGTTTGTGCTGGGGGATACGATCGAGATCGCGGGGACGTTGGCGGGGGGTGGGGCGTTCCCGGGGTTTTCGATCAGCGACAGCGGGACGGCGCTGACGATTCTGGGGGGTGGGCGGACGCTCGGGGTGCTGGGGTTCGCGGGCGGGACGTCCAACGTGGTGGTGAGCACGGATGCGTCCAACAACGCGATTATTACCGCGGCGTGTTTCGCGGAGGGGACGCGGATACGGACGGCGGAGGGGGAGATGCGGATCGAGGCGCTGCGGGTGGGGGATTTGGTGGTTTCGGCGTTTGGCGGGGTGGTGCCGGTGATGTGGCTGGGGTGGCGGCGGGTGGAGGCGCGGCGGTATCGGGATGGGAGTGCGATATGGCCGGTTCGGGTGCAGGCGGGGGCGTTGGCGGAGGGGGTGCCGGGGCGGGATTTGTGGCTCAGCCCGGAGCATGCGGTGTTTCTCGATGGAGTGCTGGTGCCGGTGCGGTGCCTGATCAATGGGGGCTCGATCGCGCAAATGCCGGTGGGTGTGGTGACGTACTGGCATGTGGAGTTGCCGCAGCACGATGTGGTGCTGGCGGAGGGGATGGCGTGCGAGTCGTATCTCGATACGGGGAACCGGGCGGATTTCGACAATGGCGGGGGGGTGATTGTGGCGCGGCCGATGTTCGGGGCGACGGCGGACGAGATATGGCGGGCGTGCGCTTGTGCGCCGCAGTGCCGGGAGGGGGCGCGGCTGGCGGCGATCCGGGGGCGGATCGCGGCGTCAAGACCCCTGCCCTCCCCCCCGCCGGAGGAAGGCAGCACTCCAGTCAATGGGATCAAAGGGCCCGCGGCCCTTTGCCGGCGGAGCCTTGCTTAGGCTGCTGCCTTGACCGGGCCAGCGCGGAGTTTGGCGAGCAGGCGGGCGTATTCGGTTTCGTAGAGGCGGAGGTTGCGGTCTTTGATGTGGCCGAAGCCTCGGATGGTGTCGGGGAGTTCGGCGAGTTCGACCGCGGTGGCGAGGCGTTCGGGGGCGAGGCTGGTGAGGAGTTCTGCGACGAGGGTTTCGTAGTCGGTGATGAGGCGGCGTTCGGTGCGGCGTTCTTCGGTGCGGCCGAAGATGTCGAGTGTGGTGCCGCGGAGGAAGCGGAGTTTGGCGAGGGCCTTGAAGCCGGTCATCAGCCAGGGGCCGTAGGATTGCTTGATGAGGTGGCCGGTGCGGGGGTCGCGTTTGGCGAGGAGGGGTGGGGCGAGGTGGAACTCGAGTTTTTCCGGGTTCTCGAATTGGGCGGCCAAAGCGGCCTGGAATTCGGGGGCGGTGTAGAGGCGGGCGACTTCGTATTCGTCCTTGTAGGACAGGAGCTTGGCGTAGTTGCGGGCGACGGCTTCGGTGAGGGCGGTGGCGCCGGAGAACATGCGGGATTCGGTTTCGCGGACGCGGTCGACCAGTTTGCGGTAGCGGCGGGCGAGGCGGCGGTTCTGGTAGGCGGCGAGGTGGGTTTCGCGGGCGGCGATGAGGTCATCCAGGGTGCGCGGGGCCGGGGGTGTGTAGACGATGCCGGCGGCTTCGGTGACGCGCTGGAGGTCGGACGCGGCGCAGCGGCCCCAGGCGAAGGCGGTTTTGTTGGCGTCTACCGCGGTGCCGTTGAGTTCGATGGCGCGGATGAGGCTGTCCAGGCTGAGGGGGATGCGGCCTTTCTGCCAGGCGTAGCCGAGGACGAAGGGGTTGGTGGCGATGGAGTCACCCATCAGGGCGGTGGCGAGGCGGGTGGCGTCAAAGGCGTCAACGGCGTCGGCGCCGGCGGCATCGGTGATGGTGCGGCGCATCTGGCCGGCGGGGAGGCGGGTTGAGGTATCGAGCACGAAGTCGCCGGTGGGGACTTCGTAGGTGTTGAGGACGACGTGGGAGACGCCGTTGCGCAGGGTGGTCAGGGTGTCCTTGGCGCCGGCGACGACCATGTCACAGGCCAGGAGGAGGTCGGCCTGGCCGCGGCCGACGCGCAGGCCGTGGAGGTGTTCGGCTTCACCGGCGAGACGGATGTGGCTGAAGACGGAGCCGCCTTTTTGGGCCATGCCCATCTGGTCGAGCACGGTGACGTGGCTGCCGTCGAGATGGGCGGCCATGCCGAGGAGGGCGCCGATGGTGACGATGCCGGTGCCGCCGATGCCGGTGACGAGGATGTCGTAGGGGTGGTCGAGCGGGGCGATGGTGGGGTTGGCGACTTCGAAGGGGGTGGCGGCGTTGCGGGCGCGTTTGCGCAGGGTGCCGCCGTGGACGGTGACGAAGCTGGGGCAGAAGCCTTCGATGCAGGAGAAGTCCTTGTTGCAGCTGGACTGGTCGATGCGGCGTTTGGTGCCGAACTCGGTTTCTACGGGCTGGACCGACAGGCAGTTGGAGGCCTTGGAGCAGTCGCCACAGGCTTCGCAGACGGCAGCATTGATGAAGGCCCGCTTGTTGGGGTCGGGGAAGGTGCCGCGCTTGCGGCGGCGGCGTTTTTCGGAGGCGCAGGTCTGGTCGTAGATGAGGATGGTGCAGCCTTCGGTGTCGCGCAGGTCGGACTCGACGCGCTGCATGTCGCGGCGGTGGTAGACGGTGGTGCCGGGGGCGAGGTCGGTCACGTCATCGTATTTTTCGGGTTCGTCGGTGACGATGACGATGCGGGCGGCGCCTTCGGCGTGCACCTGGCGGGTGATTTGCGGGACGGTGAGTTGGCCGTCGACGGGTTGGCCGCCGGTCATCGCGACGGCGTCATTGAAGAGGATTTTGTAGGTGATGTTGGCGTTCGCGGCGATGGCGGCGCGGATGGCCATGTAGCCGGAGTGGAAATAGGTGCCGTCCCCGAGGTTGGCGAAGACGTGTTTTTCCTCGGTGAAGGGGGCCTGACCCAGCCATTGCAGGCCTTCGCCGCCCATCTGGCTGAAGGTGTCGGTGCTGCGGTCCATGAAGAGGGCGAGGGTGTGGCAGCCGATGCCGCCGAGGGCGCGGCTGCCGTCGATCACCTTGGTGGAGGTGTTGTGGGGGCAGCCGGAGCAGAAATAGGGTTTGCGGATGGCGGCGATGTTGACCTGTTCGAGGTGGCGGGCCTGTTCGCGGAGGTAGCGGGTGCGGGCCTGAAGCTGCTCGGAGTCGGCGAAGGTGGCGACGCGGCCGGCGAGGGCGAGGGCGAGTTCGGCCGAGGAGAATTCGCCGGTGCCCTTGAGGAAGGGGGCGCCGCGCTCGTCGCGCTTGCCGAGAACGCGGGGGCGGACGACGCCGTCGTAGAGGATGTCGCGGACCTGCTGCTCGATGATGGGGGCTTTTTCCTCGATGACGACGATCTCATCGAGGCCGTCGGCGAAGCGGCGGAGGATTTGCGGGTCGATCGGCCAGGTGAGCGCGAGTTTCAGGAGGCGGACGCCGGCGGTGATGCCGAGTTCGGCGAGGGCCTGGCGGGTGTCGTGGTAGGATTTGCCGGCGGTGATGATGCCGAAGCGGGCGGCGGGTTCGGGCAGGATGATACGGTCGAGCCCGTTGGCGCGGACGTAGGCTTGGGCCGCGGGCAGGCCGATGTTGAAGGTGCGGGCTTCCTGCTCCATCGGGCCGTAGGCCATGTGGTAGCCGGCGTCCGGGTGGGGGCCTTCGGGGTTGATGGTGCGGAAATTGGCGAGATCGAACTCGACGGAGGCGGAGCTGTCCACCACGTCCGCCACCGTCTTGAAGCCGATGTAGCGGCCGGACCAGCGGGACATCGCCCAGCCGTGCAGGCCGAGTTCGAGGAGATCCCGCACGTCGGCGGGGACGAGGACGGGGATGGAGCCGGCGATGAGGGCGGGTTCGGACTGGTGGGGGACGGTGGAGGATTTGCAGGCGTGGTCGTCACCGGCCATCAGGAGCACGCCGCCGGTGCGGGCGCTTCCGGAGTAGTTGGCGTGGCGGAACGCGTCCCCGGCGCGATCGACGCCGGGGCCCTTGCCGTACCAGTAGGAGAACACGCCGTCATATTTGGCGCCGCGCAGCATGGGGACCTGCTGGGTGCCCCAGATGGCGGTGGCGGCGATTTCCTCGTTCACCGCGGCCCAGAAATGGATGTGGTTCTCTTCCAGGTGCTTCTTGGCGTGCCACATCTGGATGTCGATTTGCCCGAGCGGCGAGCCGCGATAGCCCGAGACGTAACCGGCGGTGTTGAGGCCGGCGGCGAGATCGCGTTTGCGTTGCAGCATGGGCAGGCGGACGAGGGCCTGGGTGCCGGTGAGGTAGAACCGGTCGCTGTCGAGCAGGTATTTGTCTTCGAGCGTGACCGCTGAATGCTTCATCGCCGTCTCTCCGTTTCACCCTTGGGGGTGAGGCTAGGACAGGATTGCTGGCATATCCAGCCGCGTTTCCCCATCTTTGATAAATAGTACGATTTGGGCGGATTGCACCTGTGTGGCGCAATCTTCACCTGGTGTCAGGCCTCGGCGGCGAAATCCACCAGATCGGCGCCTTCCTGCACCATGTCGCCGACGGCGCAGCGGACGGCGGCGATGGTGCCGTCCATGGCGGCGGTGAGGGTCATTTCCATTTTCATGGCTTCGAGGACGATGAGGGTCTGGCCACGGGTGACGACGTCCCCAGGGGTGCAGAGGACGGCGGTGATGCGGCCGGGGATGGGGGCGAGGATGTGTTCGGCGCCGGCGATGGCGGCTTCGGGGGGGGCGAGCGGGTCGATGGCTTCGAAGGGGTGGGGGCGGCCGGCGAGGATGACGGTGAGGCGGGGGCCGCTCGCGACGACGGTGGCGGGGATGGTGGTGTCATCGAGGCGGAGGCGGGTTTCGCGCAGGCGGGCGATGTGGGTGGCGCCGGGCCAGGACAGGCGCCAGGAGTCGGCGGTGGGTTCGGCGTGGATGGTCAGCGTGGTTTCGCCGATGCGGAGCATGAGGGTGCGGGCGGCGGGGAGGTTCATGCGCCAGGCGTCGGTGGTGGACCAGGGGGAGTTGGGGTCGGAGGGCGGGTTGGTGGCGGGGATGGCGAGGAGGTGGAGGGCCGCGGCGGCGATGGCGGCTTGGGGTGGGGTGGGGTCGGCGTCCAGCACTTCGGGGTGGCGGGCGATGAAGCCGGTGTCGAAATCCGCGGCGCGGAAGGCGGGATGGCCAGCGATGGCGCCGAGGAGGGCGAGGTTGGTTTGAACGCCGACCACGGCGCATTCGGCGAGGGCGGCTTCGAGGCGGGAGAGGGCGGTGGGGCGGTCGGGGCCGTGGACGATGAGCTTGGCGATCATCGGGTCGTAGTCGGGCGTGATGGTGTCACCGGTGCGGACGCCGGAATCGATGCGGGCGGTATCGGGGAGGTGGAGGTGGGCGAGGGTGCCGACGGAGGGGAGGAAGTTGCGGGCGGGGTCTTCGGCGTAGAGGCGGACCTCGATGGCGTGGCCGGTGATGGCGAGGTCGGCCTGGGATTTGGGCAGCGCGAGGCCGGCGGCGACGTGAAGTTGCCATTCCACCAGGTCAAGCCCGGTGATGGCCTCGGTGACGGGGTGTTCGACCTGGAGGCGGGTGTTCATTTCCATGAAGTGGAAGGCGCCGCCCTCGACGATGAATTCGACGGTGCCGGCGCCCTGGTAGCCGACCGCGCGGGCGGCGGCGACGGCGGCGGCGCCCATGGCGGCGCGCATCGCGGGGTCCATGCCGGGGGCCGGGGCTTCCTCGATGATTTTCTGGTGGCGGCGCTGGATGGAGCAGTCACGCTCGAAGAGGTGGACGGCGTTGCCGTGGCTGTCGGCGAAGACCTGGATTTCGATGTGGCGGGGGCGCTGGAGGTAGCGCTCGATGAGGAGGCGGGCGTCCCCGAAGGACGATTGCGCCTCGCGCCTAGCGCCGGCGAGGGCGGCCGGGAGGTCGGGCGCGGTTTCGACAATGCGCATTCCCTTGCCGCCGCCGCCGGCCGAGGCCTTGATGAGGACGGGGTAGCCGATGCGGGCGGCGGCCTCGGTGAGGGTGGCGTCATCCTGGGCGGCGCCGTGGTAGCCGGGGACGAGGGGAACGCCGGCCTGTTCCATCAGGGCCTTGGCCTCGGACTTGCCGCCCATGGCGCGGATGGCCGACGGCGGGGGGCCGACGAAAACGATGCCGGCCTGGGCGCAGGCTTCGGCGAAGTCGGCGTTTTCGGAGAGGAAGCCATAGCCGGGGTGGAGGGCCTCGGCGCCGGCGCGGCGGGCGGCGGACAGGATGGCTGATGTGTTCAGGTAGCTGTCGCGGGGGGCGGCGGGGCCGATGCGGTAGGCTTCGTCGGCCATGGCGACGTGGAGCGCGTCGGCGTCGGCGTCGGAGTAGACGGCGACGGTGGCGATGCCGAGGCGGCGGGCGGTGCGGATGATGCGGCAGGCGATCTCGCCGCGGTTGGCGATCAGGAGCTTGCGGAACATGTGGGATCGTCCTGGGAGGGAAGGAAGCTAGGCTCCGCCGGCTTAGGGGCAGGGGCCCCTAAGAACCCGCTACTGCTGGCGGCTGGGGCGATGGTGTTCGGGTGGGGGCGGCTTTCTTCGCGCCGCAGGCAATAGGTCATGGGGTGCGCCCGGGCTGCCGCGCGGTGGCATGGATTGATTGGCTTCGCCGGGGATGGCGGTGAGATGGTGGGATTGCGGCCGAAGGCTGGTGATCCGGCCGCGCGTCGTGGCGGGTTCTTAGGGGCGGAGGCCCCTAAGCCGGCGGAGCCTTGCTTGTGGCTCGGCTTCAACGCGCTCACATGCGGAACACGCCGAAGCGTGTGAGTTCGATGGGGGCGTTGAGGGCGGCGGAGAGGCTGAGGGCGAGGACTCGGCGGGTGTCGGTGGGGTCGATGATGCCGTCGTCCCAGAGGCGGGCGGAGGCGAAGTAGGGGTGGCCCTGGGTTTCGTATTGGTCTCGGATGGGGGTTTTGAAGGTTTCCTCGGCTTCGGGGGACCAGGTTTGGCCGCGGGCTTCCATGCCGTCACGCCGGACGGTGGCGAGGACGGAGGCGGCTTGTTCGCCGCCCATGACGGAGATGCGGGCGTTGGGCCACATCCAGAGGAAGCGGGGGGAGTAGGCTCGGCCGCACATGCCGTAGTTTCCGGCGCCGAAGCTGCCGCCGATGATGACGGTGAATTTGGGGACGCGGGCGGTGGCGACGGCGGTGACCATTTTGGCGCCGTCCTTGGCGATGCCGCCGGCTTCGTATTTGCGGCCGACCATGAAGCCGGTGATGTTTTGCAGGAAGACGAGGGGGATGTTGCGCTGGACGCAGAGTTCGATGAAGTGGGCGGCTTTCTGGGCGCTTTCGCTGAACAGGATGCCGTTGTTGGCGACGATGCCGACGGGGTAGCCGTGGATGTGGGCGAAGCCGGTGACGATGGTGGTGCCGTACAGCCGCTTGAATTCGTCGAGTTCGCTGTCGTCGACGATGCGGGCGATGACTTCGCGGACGTCGTAGGGGCGGCGGCGGTCGGCGGGGATGATGCCGTAGAGTTCGGCGGGGTCGAAGCGGGGGGGCTTGGGGTCGCGCAGCGTGAGTTGGGCGGGTTTGGTGGTGTTGAGGGAGGCGACGATATTGCGGGCGATGCCCAGCGCGTGGGCGTCGTTTTCGGCGTAATGGTCAGTGACGCCGGAGGTGCGGCTGTGGACGTCGGCGCCGCCGAGGTCTTCCGCGGAGACGATTTCGCCGGTGGCGGCTTTCACCAAGGGGGGGCCAGCGAGGAAGATGGTCCCCTGCCCTTTCACGATGATGCTTTCGTCGGACATGGCGGGGACATAGGCGCCGCCGGCGGTGCAGGAGCCCATGACGACGGCGATCTGGGCGATGCCGGCGGCGGAGAGGTTGGCCTGGTTGAAGAAGATGCGGCCGAAATGGTCGCGGTCGGGGAATACTTCGTCATGGTTGGGCAGGGTGGCGCCGCCGGAATCGACCAGATAGATGCAGGGTAGGTGGTTCTGGGCGGCGATTTCCTGGGCTCGGAGGTGTTTTTTCACGGTGACGGGGTAGTAGGTGCCGCCTTTGACTGTCGCGTCATTGCAGACGATGACGCATTCGCGGCCGGCGACGCGGCCGATACCGGTGAGGATGCCGCCGGCGGGGATGTCTTCGCCGTAGAGGCCGTAGCCGGCGAACTGGGAGAATTCGAGGAAGGGGGTGCCGGGATCGAGCAGGGCTTCGATGCGCTGGCGGGGGAGGAGTTTGCCGCGATCCTGGTGGCGTTTGCGCGAGGCCTCGCCGCCGCCCTGGGCGATGATGGCGGCCTTGGCCCGCAGGTCGGCCACGATTTCGGCCATGGCGGCCTGGTTGGCGGCGAAGGCTTCGGAGCGGGGGTCGATATCGCTCGTCAGGCGCATTACGCGGTTTCCTTGAAGAGTTCGCGGCCGATCAGCATGCGGCGGATTTCGCTGGTGCCGGCGCCGATTTCGTAGAGCTTGGCATCCCGCAGGAGGCGGCCGGTGGGATAGTCGTTGATGTAGCCGTTGCCGCCGAGGGTCTGGATGGCTTCGAGCGCCATCCAGGTGGCTTTTTCGGCGGCGAAGAGGATGGCGCCGGCGGCGTCCTTGCGGGTGGTGCGGCCGCGGTCGCAGGCGGCGTTGACGGCGTAGACGTAGGCGCGGGCGGCGTTCATGACGGTATACATGTCGGCGACCTTGCCCTGCATGAGCTGGAATTCGCCGATGGCCTGGCCGAACTGCTTGCGCTCATGGATGTAGGGCAGGACGACATCCATGCAGGCCTGCATGATGCCGAGGGGGCCGCCGGCGAGGACGGCGCGCTCGTAGTCGAGCCCGCTCATCAGGACGGCGACGCCGCCATCGGTTTGGCCGAGGATGTTTTCGGCGGGGACTTCGCAGTTGTCGAAGACGAGCTCGCCGGTGTTGGAGCCGCGCATGCCGAGCTTGTCGAGCTTCTGGGCGCAGGAGAAGCCCTTGAAGGATTTCTCGATGAGGAAGGCGGTGATGCCGCGCGGGCCGGCTTCGGGGGTGGTTTTGGCGTAGACGACGAGGACATCCGCGTCGGGGCCGTTGGTGATCCAGAACTTGGAGCCGTTGAGGACGTAGTGGTCGCCGTGCTTGTCGGCGCGCAGGCGCATGGAGACGACATCGGAGCCGGCACCTGGCTCGCTCATGGCCAGCGCGCCGATGTGCTCGCCGCTGATGAGCTTGGGGAGGTACTTGTCGCGCTGGGCCGGGGTGCCGTTGCGGCGGATCTGGTTGACGCAGAGATTGGAGTGGGCGCCGTAGGACAGGCCGACCGAGGCCGAGGCGCGGCTGATTTCCTCCATGACGACGGTGTGGGCGAGGTAGCCGAGGGCGGCGCCGCCGTATTCCTCCTCGACGGTGACGCCGAGCACGCCAAGTTCGCCCATCTTGCGCCAGAGGTGGTTGGGGAACTCGTTGGAGCGGTCGATGTCGGCGGCGATGGGGGCGATCTCGGCGTCGGCGAAGCGGCGCACGGTGTCGCGCAGCATGTCGATGTCCTCGCCTAGGGCGAAGTCCAGGCCGTAGTCGGTGTTGGACGTCATGGTGTGGGTCCTTCGGGAGCAAGGGCTTCTTTTTTGAAAAAAAGAAGCAAAAAACTTTTGTCCGTTTAGGTTCGGAGGGATGTTGGCCAGTAGGGAGCGCGAAGCAATATTGTTATTGGCTTCGCCACTCCCCCGATGGGACGCCGGTTTCGTTCAGGGTGAAATTGTTCTCGAATTCCGGGAAGATGCGATCGATTCGATCGATCGCATTTTCACGAAAGGGATGCTCCACGCCGCGCACGTGGGCCTTGGTACGCTCATCGGCAATCGCCTTCGGAACAAGATATATCCGCCGTGCGGCTTTCGAATCAGGGCCGATGATGACAATCGCCAGCCAATCAAATTTGTCATTCTGGTTATAGCGCAAATAGTGCGCGCCCTTTCGGAACATTCTTGACTTGACCGAAATACGCAACGGATCGCCGCCCAGTGGCTGCGCGATAAGGTCGTAGGCCGGCCAGTTGTCAGGGACTTTGAGTGTCGGAATGCCGCGCAGCGTCAACTCGGCGGCAACCAGCATCTCGCAGGCGTCACCCATCTGTTTGGTCGTGTATTCACGATCGGTATTGCTCGCCATCGTTGCCATCGCTCCGAAGCAAAAGGGGTAAAAGTTTTTTGCTTCTTTTTTTCAAAAAAGAAGCGCTGGCTTCCTTACCCCTTCAATTCCGGAAAATCCTCCTCGCGAAACTCGCCGGCGGGTCGCGTCGTGCTCGCCTCCTCCGATTTGCGCAATTCGACGCGGCGGATTTTGCCCGAGATGGTTTTGGGGAGTTCCGCGAATTCGATGCGGCGGATGCGTTTGTAGGGGGCGAGGTGGGTTCGGCAGTGTTGGAAGATGGAGAGCGCGGTCACAGCGTCGGGGGGGTGGTTGTGGCCGAGGGTGATGTAGGCTTTGGGGACGGCGAGGCGCATGGCGTCGGGGGCTGGGACGACGGCGGCTTCGACGACGGCTTCGTGTTCGATGAGGACGCTTTCGAGTTCGAAGGGGGAGATGCGGTAGTCCGACGCTTTGAAGACGTCATCGGCGCGGCCGACGTAGGTGATGTAGCCATCGGCGTCGCGGCTGGCGACGTCACCGGTGCGGTAGACGTCCTCGGTGACGGGTTCGATGCTGCCGTCATCCATTTGGTAGCCTTGCATCAGGCCGACGGGCCGATCGTCGAGGGGGAGGCAGACGGCGCCTTCCTCGGCGTCATTGTCGTCAAGGTCGAGCAGGCGGATGCGGTAGCCGGGCATGGGGACGCCCATGGAGCCGGGTTTGACGGGGTGGCCGGGGGGGTTGGCGATTTGCAGGGTGGTTTCGGTTTGGCCGTAGCCGTCGCGGATGGTGAGGCCCCAGGCCTGGTGGACCTGGTCGATGACTTCGGGGTTGAGGGGTTCGCCGGCGCCGACGACTTCGCGGAGGGAGACTTTGTAGGATTTGAGGTCGAGCTGGATGAACATGCGCCAGACGGTGGGGGGGGCGCAGAGGGAGGTGACTTTGTGCTGGACCAGGGTTTCGAGGAGGGCGGGGGCGTTGAAGCGGCCCTGGTTGGCGATGAAGATGGTGGCGCCGGCGATCCAGGGGGCGAAGAAGCAGGACCAGGCGTGTTTGGCCCAGCCGGGCGATGAGATGTTGTGGTGGATGTCGCCGGGTTTGAGGCCGAGCCAGTAGATGGTGGAGAGGTGGCCGACCGGGTAGGTGCGGTGGCTGTGGAGCACGAGCTTCGGCTTGGCGGTGGTGCCGGAGGTGAAATAGAGCAGGATGGGGTCGTCGGCGCGGGTGGGGCCGTCCGGCGTGAAATCGGGGGTGCCGAGGAGGAGGGAGCCGTAGCCGATGCAGCCGGAGGGCGCGCCGCCGACGGTGATGCGGGGGACGGAGGGGGGCAGCATGGCGAGTTTCGGCGCGTCTTCGGCGGCGGTGATGACGAAGCGGACGCGGGCGCGGGCGACGCGTTCGGCGAGGTCATTCGCGGTGAGCAGGGTGGTGGCGGGGACGACGACGGCGCCGAGTTTCATGGCGGCGAGCATGGTTTCCCAGAGCGGGGCGATGTTGCCGAGCATCAGCAGGATGCGGTCCCCGCGTTTGACGCCGAGGGCGCGCAGGCCGTTGGCGACGCGGCTGGAGCGTTCGGAGAGTTCGCGGAAGGTCAAGCGCGCGGCGCTGGCGCCGGTGATGATGAGGGCGGGGTTGTCGCGCAGGTCCCCCTGGGCGAGTTCGGCATCGAACCAGTCGAGCGCGAAGTTGAAATCTTCGGGTTCGGGCCATTTGAAGTTGGCGTAGGCGGTGGCGTAGTCGGTGCGGTGGGCGATGAGGAAATCGCGGGCCGCCTTGAAGGCTTCGGCGGCCATGTCAGTTGACCTCCGCGCGGGCGAGGCCGGCGAGCCAGCGGAAGACGACGGAGAAGTCGCGGGCGCCTTCGCCGGCATCGTTGACCTCCTGGTAGAGGCGGGCGGCGTGGGCACCGAGGGGGGTGGCGGCACCGACGCTTTCGGCGGCGTCCTGCGCGAGTTTCAGGTCTTTCAGCATGAGGGCGGCGGCGAAACCGCCGGTGTAGTCGCGGTTGGAGGGGGCGGTGGGGACCGGGCCGGGGGCGGGGCAGTAGGTGGTGAGGGCCCAGGACTGGCCGGTGGAGGTGGAGGTGATGTCGAAGAGTTTCTGGCGGTCGAGGCCGAGTTTGTCGGCGAGGACGAAGGCTTCGGAGACGCCGAACATGGCGACGGCGAGCATCATGTTGTTGCAGATCTTGGCGGACTGGCCGGCGCCGGCGCTGCCGGCGTGGATGATGTTCTTGCCCATGCCTTGCAGGATCGGTTTCGCCGCGGCGAAGGCGGCGTCGGTGCCTCCGCACATGAAGGTGAGGGTGCCGGCGATGGCGCCGCCGGTGCCGCCGGAGACCGGGGCATCCAGCATGTCGATGCCGCGTTTGGTGGCTTCGGCGGCGACTTTCTGGGCGGTGGCGACGTCGATGGTGGAGCTGTCGATGAGGATGGGCTTGGTGTTGATGCCATCGAGGATGCCGCCCGGGCCGAGGTAGACGGTATCCACATGGCGGCCGGCGGGGAGCATGGTGACGATGGCTTCGGCGCCGCGGATGGCCTCGGCGATGGAGGTGGCGCCGTGGCCGCCATTGGCGACGTGGGCGGCGACGAGGTCGGGGTTGAGGTCGAACCCGGTGACGATGTGGCCGGCCTTGAGGAGGTTGGCGGCCATGGGCAGGCCCATGTTGCCCAGGCCGATGACGGTGATGTTCATGCTGCCTCCAGCAGTTTGCGGGCGATGATGACCCGCATGATTTCGTTGGTGCCTTCGAGAATGCGATGGACCCGGAGGTCCCTCAAATAGCGTTCGACCTGGTAGTCCTTGATGTAGCCGTAGCCGCCGTGGAGTTGCAGGGCTTCGTCGCAGATGCGGTGGCAGATGTCGGTGGCGAAGCGCTTGGCCATGGCGCAGTGCTTGGTGGCATCCGGCGATTTGGCGTCAAGCGAGGCCGCGGCGCGGTGGACCATGAGGCGGGCGGCGTCAAGCTCGGTGGCCATGTCGGCGAGTTTGAATTGGACGGCCTGGAAATCGGCGATGGGGCGGCCGAAGGCGCGGCGTTCCTTGACGTAGGCGAGGGCGGTATCGAGGCAGGCCTGGGCGCCGCCGAGGGAGCAGGCGGCGATGTTGATGCGCCCGCCGTCGAGCCCGATCATGGCGAAGCGGAACCCCTCCCCTTCCCTGCCGAGGCGGTTGGATTGGGGGACGAGGCAGTCGGTGAACTGGACCTGGGCGGTGGGTTGCGAGTTCCAGCCCATTTTGCGTTCGGGCAGGCCGAAGCTGAGGCCCGGGGTGTTGTCTTCGACGACGACGCAGGAGATGCCTTTGGATGAGTCATCGCCGGTGCGCAGCATGGTGACGTAGAGGTCGGCCACGCCGCCGCCGGAGATGAAGGCCTTGGTGCCGTTGATGCGGTAGTTTTCTCCCTCGGCTTCGGCGCGGGTTTTGAGGGCCGCGGCGTCGGAGCCGGAGCCGGGTTCGGTGAGGCAGTAGCTGACGAAGTGGTCGCCCGCGATGATCTTGGGGAGATAGCGGGCGCGCTGCTCGTCGTCGCCGAAGCGGGAGATCATGCCGGCGACCATGTTGTGGATGGTGAGGAAGCCGGTGGTGGAGGGATCGGCGTAGGCGAGTTCCTCGAAGATGAGCGCGGCGTCGAGCCGGGTGAGGCCGGTGCCGCCGTGTTCCTCGGGGACGTAGATGCCGCCGAAGCCGAGCTGGGCGGCTTCGCGCAGTTCGGCGGCGGGGAAGTGGCGCTCGTCGTCCCATTTGCCGGCGTTGGGGAGGAGGCGTTCGCGGGCGAAGGCGCGGGCCGTGGCCTGGAAGGCGCGCTGGTCCTCGGAGAGTTCGAAATCCATGCGGTTTCCCTGCGTTTCCTTTGCTTGGCTGTAGCGCATCGCGGGGCGGGGGGGAAGGTAAGGTAAGAATCACAAAGAGACAGCGAGACAGCGAGAAGGAAGGATTCCGGCTTCTCGCTGTCTCGCTGTCTCTTTGTGGATGCTGGGCTTGCCTTGCCTGCGGCGCGGGGTGGCCGCACTATTGGGGGATACCCGGGGAGGCATCGCCATGCGCGCTAAGGTTCGTGATACCGAGATCTATTTCGATGTTGAGGGCATGGGGCTGGTGCCCGATGGCAACCGGATGCGCGAGAAGCCGGTGGGGTTTGTGATCCATGGCGGGCCGGGGGGGGAGCATTCGGGGTTCAAGCCGGGGATGACGCCGCTCTCGCACAAGATGCAGCTGGTGTATTTCGATCATCGCGGGCAGGGGCGCTCGGCGCGGGGGGATATCAGCAAGTACACCCTCGACGAGAACGTGGAGGATATGGAGGCACTGCGGGTGCATCTCGGGCTGGGGCCGATCGTCTCGATCGGGACCAGCTATGGCGGGATGGTGGCGATGGCGCATGCGGCGCGGTATCCGGACAGCGTTTCGCACCTGGTGCTGATCGTGACGGCCTCGCATGCCGGGTTCAATGCGCGGGCGCGGCAGATTGTGGCGGAGCGGGGGACGGCGGAGCAGAAGCGGGTGTGCGACCAGCTTTGGGCGGGGGAACTCGATACCGAGGAGAAGCTGCTGCACTATTATGAGGTGATGGGGCCGATGTACGCGGTGAAGTTCGATGCCGCGGCCTCCAAGGCGGGGCGGGCGCGGGGGATTCTGGCGCCGGATGCGATCAACATGGCGTTCGCGCCGGGTGGGTTTTTGCAGAACTTCGATTTGCGGCCGGAGCTTGCGAACATCACGGCGCCGACGCTGATCTGCACCGGGCGGCATGACTGGATTTGCCCGGTGGAGTTCAGCGAGGAAATCCATGGGTTGATCCCGGGGTCTGATCTGCGGATTTTCGAGCATTCGAGCCATTCCATCCGGGGCGACGAGACCGAGGCGCTGCTCGACGCGATTGCGGGTTTTGTCGTCTACAAGACACGCTGAGCGGCATGGCGGCGCTGGCGTTCGAGGATGTCACGGTGCGCTTTGGCGCCGCCACGGTGGTGGGCGGCGCCAGCTTCAGCGTGGGGGCGGGGGAGTTCGTCTCGGTGGTGGGGCCGACGGGGTGCGGCAAGTCGACATTGCTGAACCTGGCGGCGGGGTTGCTGGCGCCTTCGAGCGGGCGGGTGCTGGTGGATGGCGTGACGTTGGCGGGGATCAATCGGCGGGCCGGGTATTTGTTCCAGGGCGAGAGCCTGATGCCGTGGCGCAGCGCGCGGGACAATGTGGCGGCGGGGCCGGAGTTTGCCGGGATGTCGCGCGGCGCGGCGCGGGCGGCGGCGGAGACCTGGCTCGGGCGGGTGGGCCTGGCGGGGCATGGCGAGAAATATCCGCATCAGATGTCGGGCGGTATGCGCAAGCGGGCGCAGCTGGCGCAGACGCTGGTGCTGGACCCTCCGGTGCTGCTGATGGACGAGCCGTTTTCGGCGCTGGATGTGCAGACCCGGCAGTTGATGGAGAACGAGCTGCTGTCGATCTGGCAGGCGGATCGGAAGTCCGTGTTGTTCATCACGCATGACCTGGAGGAGGCGATCAGCCTGTCCGACCGGGTGATTGTGCTGTCGGCCGGTCCGGCGACGCGGCCGTTGGCGGAGTTCGCCATTGATCTGCCGCGGCCGCGCGATGTGGCGGAGATACGGTTGACCGCCGAATTTCGCGCGGTGGAGGAGCGGATCTGGGAGGTGCTGCGGGGCGAGGTGTTGAAGGCCTATCGGCAGGGGGAGGCAGCGTGATCACGCTGTGGCGGCTGGGGCTGGCGGCGCTGTTGCTGGGCGCGTGGCATGTGGGGGCGGAGTCGGGGTTTTTGTCGCCGTTGTTCTTTGGGCATCCGGTGAAGATTTTCGCGGTGATCGTGGAGTGGTTCGCCACCGGGGAAATCTGGCGGCATCTTGCGATCACCATCGCGGAGACGCTGCTGGCGTTTGCGAGCGGGACGTTGTGCGGGGTGGGTGGCGGGTTGTGGCTGGGGCTTTCGCCGCGGACCCGGGCGGTGCTGGACCCGTTCATCATGGCGGCCAATGCGATGCCGCGGGTGATCCTGGCGCCGATTTTCGCGATGTGGTTTGGGCTCGGGGTGGCGAGCAAGGTGGCGCTGGGGTTTACGCTGGTGTTCTTCATCGTGTTCTTCAATGTGTTGCAGGGGGTGCGGGAAGTTCCGCCGACGGTGTTGAATTCGGCGCGGATGTTGGGGGCGTCCCAACGGCAGTTGCTGCGGCATGTTTATTTGCCGGCGGCGCTGTCCTGGGTGTTCAGTTCGCTGCATGTCTCGGTGGGGATGGCGTTTGTGGGCGCGGTGGTGGCGGAATATCTCGGGAGTTCGGCGGGGGTGGGGTATCTCATCTTGCAGGCCGAGGGGATGTTCGACGTGGATACTGTGTTCGCGGGCATCATTGTGCTGACCGGGTGCGCGTTGGTGCTGGATGCCGGGGTTTCGGTGGCGGAGAGCCGCCTGCTGGTGTGGCAACCGCGGGCGGATGCCGCGCGTGGATCGTAATTGGAGGAAATCATGAACAAAATCAGTCGTCGTGCCGTGCTTGCCGCCTCGCTGGCGCCGTTGGCGATGCCGGCGATCGCGCAGTCGCGGATCAAGGTGAAGTTCGCCGGGGGTGGGGTGGCGCTGTACGGCTATATGCCGTTCTTCGTCGCGAACGGGCGGCAGCTTTGGCAGAAGCATGGGATTGAGCCGGATGTGGCGATGTTCCCGGGCGGGGCGCCGGCGATGCAGGCGGTGCTGGGCGGGTCCTCCAATATCGCCTGCGGCTACTACGAGCACACGATCCAGATGGCGGCGAAGGGGGCGCATCTGCAGGCGTTCGTGCTGCAGGCGCAGAATTCCGGGCTGGTGCTGGGGGTGCGCAAGGCGCTGGAGGGGGAGATCAAGTCGGTCGCGGACCTCAAGGGGCGCAAGGTCGGGGTGAGCGCGCCTGGTTCGGCGACGCATATGTTCGTGATGCAGTTGCTGGCGAAGGCGGGGTTGAAGCCGTCGGATGTGTCGGCGATTGGAGTCGGGACGACGCAGACGGCGCTTTCGGCGTTCGAGCGGGGGGATATCGATGCTTTGAGCCTGTTTGACCCGATCATGATCGATCTGGAGCAGCGCAACCTGGTGAAAATCCTCGCCGATGCGCGCGATACGGCGGGGACGACGGGAATTTTCGGCGGTCCCTATGCTTCGGGGTCGCTTTATGGCGATGCGGGGTGGCTGGAGAAGAATCCGGACGCGGCGCGCGGGGCGGCGGCGGCGATCCGCGAGGCGGTGCTGTTCCTGCGCAGTGCGACGCCCGAGGATGCGCTGGCGGCGCTAGAGAAGGGGATGTGCTTCCTTGGGGCGCCGATCTGCACCGCGGGATTCCAGCGCAATCGCGAGGCTTTTCAGCATGATGGCGCGATCAAGCGGGAGCAGGCGGAGACGGTGCGGCGGATGCTGGCGAGTTTCAGCCCGGAGATTGCTGCCGCGAACATCGATTTGGCCGCCACGTTCACGACGCGGTTTTTGCCGGGTTAGTGCGTTGGGGTTGTTTAGGAAGCGTTAATTTTGTTGGTTCAAATTCAACTTTATGTCAGGACACGTAAACACCTAATACATTGTTGAAAACTGTGGGACGGTCCTTTACGTTGGCTTACAGAGGGAAACCGGGCTGCCCTGCCGCCTGACCGCACTTGCATGCCGCTTCGTGCATGTGGGTTTAGAGGGTTGGATGGTAGGGCGGCAGGTTTTCCCAAGTGTTAACAACCTGACGATTTCTGCCGGCCGACCGGGCGGGTTCGCGATGGAAAGGACTGGGTAATGGCTTACACCACGATCACCACGGCGTCTGGCGGGACTATCAGCATTGGCGCGGGCCTGGATCTGGCCGGGTTCCTGAGCGGGGCAACGTTCAGCTATGACCCGCTGGCGACCATCGGGACGGCGACGGATGCGGTAACCTGGGCGAACTCTACCACAGTTGGTGTCGGCGGCGAAGATGGCGTCAAGCCATCGGGTACGGTGGCGTTCGACCTGCTCTACTCGGTTGGCACCACGTTCAGCTACCTGCAGCTCAATGGGTCCGGCGCGCCGGTTCATGCTTGGGACCAGAGCACCCAGACGATCGTGGGTACCGGCACCGATTCGTGGAGCCTCTCGGTCAGCTTGTGGGGCGATAACGTTACCCTGGGCGATGCTAATGCCGGCTTCTATGCTACGACGGGTAGCGAGACGCTGACGCTGAATGGCACGACGATTGCCATCAATGA
>CAIMWH010000079.1 GCA_903845065.1 uncultured Rhodospirillales bacterium
AGAACATGGGCGCCCAGATGGTGCGCGAAGTGGCCTCGAAGACCAACGACATCGCCGGTGACGGCACCACCACCGCCATCGTCCTCGCCCACGCCATCGTCCGCGAAGGCGTCAAGGCCGTGGCCGCCGGCATGAACCCGATGGACCTCAAGCGCGGCATCGAAAAGGGCGTCGCCGCCCTCGTCGAAGAGCTCGCCAAGCGCTCCAAGAAGATCACCACCCAGGCGGAAACCGCCCAGGTCGGCACCATCTCCGCCAATGGCGAAGGCGAAATCGGCCAGATCATCGCCCGTGCGATGCAGAAGGTCGGCAACGAGGGTGTCATCACCGTCGAGGAAGCCAAGTCGATCGAGACCGAACTCGATATCGTCGAGGGGATGCAGTTCGACCGCGGCTATATGTCGCCGTACTTCATCACCAACGCCGAGAAGATGACGGTCGAGCTCGAACAGCCCTACATCCTCATCCACGAGAAGAAGCTGTCGGGCCTGCAAACCCTGCTGCCGCTGCTCGAGGCCGTAGTGCAGTCGGGCCGTCCGCTGCTGATCATTGCCGAAGACGTCGAGGGCGAAGCCCTGGCCACCCTCGTGGTGAACAAGCTGCGCGGCGGCCTCAAGGTCGCGGCCGTCAAGGCGCCGGGCTTCGGTGATCGCCGCAAGGCGATGCTCGAAGACATCGCCATCCTCACCGGCGGCCAGGTCATCAGCGAAGACCTCGGCATCAAGCTCGAGTCCGTGACGCTGGAAATGCTCGGCAAGGCCAAGCGCATCCTGATCGACAAGGACAACACCACCGTCATCGAAGGCGTCGGCAAAAAGGCCGACATCGTCGCCCGCTGCACCCAGATCCGCGCGCAGGTCGAGGAAACCACCTCGGACTACGACAAGGAGAAGCTGCAGGAACGCCTGGCCAAGCTCGCCGGCGGCGTCGCCGTCATCCGCGTCGGCGGCTCGACGGAAGTGGAAGTGAAGGAGCGCAAGGATCGCGTTGACGACGCCCTCCACGCCACCCGCGCCGCGGTCGAAGAAGGCATCGTGCCGGGCGGCGGCGTCGCCCTCGCGCGCGCCAGCCTCGTGCTCGCCAAGCTGAAGGCCGAGAACGAAGAGCAGAAGCACGGCATCGAAATCGTCCGCAAGGCAGCCCTGGCCCCAATGCGCCAGATCGCCGCCAACGCCGGCGAAGACGGCGCCGTCATCTCCGGCAAAGTGCTCGAGAAGGATGTCTACACCTGGGGCTTCGACGCCCAGACCGGCACCTATCTCGACATGGTGAAGGCCGGCATCATCGACCCGACCAAGGTCGTCCGCGCCGCCCTGCAGAACGCCGCCTCGGTTGGCGCCCTGCTGATCACCACCCAGGCGATGATCGCCGACAAGGTTGAGCGCCCCGCCGAGAGCGCCAACAACGACGCCGAATACTAAGCCTGCGCTTTCCTCTCCCCTCCCGGGCAACCGGGAGGGGTTGGGGGAAAAGGAACCCGCGATGGACAAGGACGAACTCACCACCTGGGCGCTCGCCAACGGCTGGCAGATGATCGCCGGCAACCCCAGCCTCACCAAACCCTCCTCCCCCAAGGAGGCGATCGTGCGCATGGTCCTCAAGGCCACCGTGGTCCACATCGAAGCCAAGAAGCCCGCCGGCAAGTGGGAAAAAGTCTCGGGCGCGGCCTACGGCGCCATCACCCCCGATGAAGACACCGGCCTCCCCCGCGGCCTCGGCCTCGATACCATCGTCGGCTTCACCATGCTGATGCGCGACAACAAGGACCGCATGGTGTTCGCGCGCATGACAGGCAAGCCACCCGGCTGAACCGCCTTGCCCGGCGTTGCCTCCCGCGCGGCGGACCCTTAGAACAACCCCCGAATACCACGCCGCAGCAGGAGCCTTCCATGGCCAGCTACCAGTACGTCTATGTCATGAAAGACCTCACCAAGGCGTTCCCCGGTGGGCGCGAGGTGTTCAAGGGCATCACCCTCTCCTTCCTGCCAGGCGTGAAAATCGGCGTCCTCGGCGTCAACGGCGCCGGCAAATCCACCCTGCTCAAAATCATGGCCGGCATCGAAACCGAATACGGCGGCGAATGCTGGGCCGCCGAAGGCGTCCGCGTCGGCTACCTGCAACAGGAACCCCACCTCGAAGAGGACAAGACCGTCGGCGAAAACGTCGAAATGGCCTTCGCCGACCTCAAGGCCGCGCTCGACCGCTTCAACGAAATCTCCAACCTCTTCGCCGAACCGATGGACGATGACCGGATGAACGAACTGCTCGCCGAGCAGGCCGATCTCCAGGAAACCATCGATTCCCAGGACGGCTGGGAACTCGATCGCCGCGTCGATATCGCGCTCGACGCCCTGCGCTGCCCGCCCGCCGACAGCCCCGTCACCAAACTCTCCGGTGGCGAACGCCGTCGCGTGGCGCTGTGCCGCCTGCTGCTCGAAAAGCCCGACATCCTGCTGCTCGACGAACCCACCAACCATCTCGACGCCGAGTCGGTCGCCTGGCTCGAAAAAACCCTGCGCAACTTCGCCGGCACCGTCCTCGTCGTCACCCATGACCGCTACTTCCTCGAGAACGTCACCAACTGGATTCTCGAACTCGAACGCGGCCGCGGCTTCCCGTTCGAGGGCAACTACTCCTCCTGGCTCGATCAGAAGTCCAAGCGCCTCCAGCAGGAAGAAAAAGAAGAAACCTCCCGCATGCGCGCCCTCAACGAGGAAAAGGAGTGGATCGCCTCCACCCCGCGCGCCCGCCAGAGCAAGTCCAAGGCCCGCATCCAGAAATACGAGGAACTCCTGCAGAAGTCGCAGGAGCAGCAGATGGGCGTCGCCGAAATCGTCATCCCCCCCGGCCCCCGTCTCGGCGGCACCGTCATCGAGGCCGAAAACCTCTGCAAGGGCTACGGCGACCGCGAACTCATCGAAAACCTCAACTTCAAACTCCCCCCCGGCGGCATCATCGGCGTCATCGGCCCCAACGGCGCCGGCAAAACCACCCTGTTCCGCATGATCACCGGCCAGGAACAACCGGACTCCGGCAGCCTGCGCCTCGGCGAAACCGTCAAACTCGGCTACGTCGACCAGAGCCGTGACAGCCTCGATCCCACCAAATCCGTCTGGGAAGAAGTCTCCGGCGGCACCGATATCATCTATCTTGGCAAACGCGCTGTCGCCTCCCGCGCCTACGTCGGTGCCTTCAACTTCAAAGGCTCCGACCAGCAGAAAAAAGTCGGCATCCTCTCCGGCGGCGAACGCAATCGCGTCCACCTCGCCAAAATGCTAAAATCCGAATCCAACGTCCTCCTCCTCGACGAACCCACCAACGATCTTGACGTCGATACCCTGCGCGCCCTCGAAGAAGCCCTTATGGACTTCGCCGGCTGCGCGGTCGTCATCAGCCATGACCGCTGGTTCCTCGATCGCCTCGCCACCCATATCCTCGCCTTCGAAGGCGATAGTCACGTCGAGTGGTTCGAAGGCAACTTCCAGGCCTACGAAGAAGACAAACGCCGCCGCCTCGGCGCCGACGCCACCGAACCCCACCGCATCAAATACCGCCCGCTCGCGCGCTAGGTCCGGGATCTTGGGCCGATGGAGGGGAAGGCAAGGAAGGCGGGGGCGCTGCCCCTCGACCCCGCCAGGGGCCGAGCCCCTGGACCTCAACCTTTAAGGCAAGGCATCTCGGAGACTAGAAGAGGGCGCCAACACGGACCGTCACAACGGTACGGCCGGCGCCCTCTTCTAGTCTCCGAGACTCTTACTTCAACGGATGGGGTCTGGGGGATCATCCCCCCGCGGGTCCAGGGCAGCGCCCTGGCCTTGCTTCCTTCCCCCCCCATCACCCCATGAACCAGACCTGGATCGTGCGCACCGGGCGGTTGCTGATGCGGCCGGTG
>CAIMWH010000080.1 GCA_903845065.1 uncultured Rhodospirillales bacterium
AGGTTTCGATCGACACCCGCAATGCGGCGACGATGGCGGCGGCGTTGGCGGCGGGGGCGTCGATCGTGAACGACATTTCGGGGGGGATGCATGATCCGGCGGCGCTGGGGGTGATGGCGGCGGCGGGGTGCGATGTGGTGTTGATGCACATGCGGGACACGCCGGCGGACATGACGCGCCTGGCGCGATATGACGATGTGGCGCTGGAGGTCACGCGGGAGTTGGGCGTGCGGGTGGCAGCGGCGGAGGCGGCGGGGATTGCGCGGTCAAGGATCGCGATCGATCCGGGGATCGGGTTCGGCAAGACGGCGGCGCATAATCTGGAGTTGTTGCCGCGGTTGGCCATGCTGCTTTCACTGGGCTGCCGCATGGTTGTCGGCGTGTCGCGCAAGGGGTTCATTGGCAGGTTGTCGGGGGTGAACGAACCGAAAGCGCGTGTTGCGGGCTCGATTGCGGCGGGGTTGCATGCGGTGTCGCAGGGGGCATCGGTGTTACGGGTGCATGATGTAGCCGAGACGGTGCAGGCGTTACGGGTGTGGCGGGGTGTCACCGGAATCGGCTAGTTTCATCACGTTATCCTTTTTGAACGGACGAACCTGATCATGCCTCCCAAAAGACGCCTTTTCGGCACTGACGGCATTCGTGGCACCGCCAACACCGACCCGATGACGGCCGGCACCGCGCTTCGACTGGGCCAGGCGGCCGGGTTGATGTTCACCCGGGGCGCGCATCGCCACCGGGTGGTGATCGGCAAGGACACGCGGCTGTCCGGCTACATGATCGAGCCGGCGCTGACGGCGGGATTCATTGGCGCGGGGATGGACGTGGTGTTGCTCGGGCCGCTGCCGACGCCGGCGATTGCGATGATGACACGCAATTTGCGGGCGGACCTCGGGGTGATGATTTCCGCCTCGCACAACCCCTATGAGGACAACGGCATCAAGTTGTTCGGGCCGGACGGCTTCAAGCTGTCTGACGAGACGGAGGCCGAGATCGAGGCCGAGATGGATGGCTCGCTGCTGTCACGGCTGGCCAAGCCGGCCAAGCTGGGGCGGGCATCGCGGCTGGAGGATGCCGGTGGGCGATATATCGAGGCGGCGAAGAGCACGTTCCCGCGCGGCCTGCGGCTCGACGGGCTCAAGATCGTGATCGATTGCGCCAACGGGGCGGCCTACCGGGTGGCGCCGGCGGTGTTGTGGGAGTTGGGCGCCGAGGTGATCCGGGTGGGTGTGGAGCCGGACGGCTTCAACATCAATCGCGGCTGCGGCTCCACGGTGCCGAAGTTCCTGTGTGAGCAGGTGCTGAAGCACGGCGCCCATGTGGGGCTCGCACTCGATGGCGATGCGGACCGGCTGATCATGTCCGACGAGAAGGGCCAGATCATCGATGGTGACCAGGTGCTGGGGCTGATTGCGCGCTCGTTCCACGCCAACGGGCGGCTCACCGGCGGCGGGATCGTCGCCACCGTGATGTCCAACCTGGGGCTGGAGCGGTTCCTCGCCGGGCAGGGCCTGGTGCTGCATCGCACCAACGTGGGCGATCGCTACGTGGTGGAGAAGATGCGGGCGGACGGCATCAATGTTGGCGGCGAGCAGTCCGGCCACATGATCCTGTCGGACTACGCCACCACCGGGGACGGGCTGCTGGCGGCGTTGCAGGTGCTGGCGGTGCTGGTGGATGACGGGCGGCCGGCGAGCGAGGTGTGCAGCGTGTTCGCGCCCTATCCGCAGTTGCTGAAGAACGTGCGGTTCACCGGCGACTCGCCTTTGGACAAGCCGAGCGTGCAGGCGGCGATCGCCGATGCCGAGGCGCTGCTCGCCGATCACGGGCGGCTGCTGATCCGCAAGAGCGGGACCGAGCCGTTGATCCGGGTGATGGCTGAGGGGCCGGACGAGGCGCAGGTGCTGTCGATCGTGGATGCGCTGTGCGCGGAGATCGCGGCGGTGGCGGCCTGATGCGCGGCCGGGTGCTGGTGATCGCCGGCTCCGATTCGGGGGGCGGCGCCGGCATCCAGGCCGATATCAAGGCGATCACCGCGCTGGACGCCTTCGCGATGACGGCGATCACCGCGTTGACGGCGCAGAACACGCTGGGCGTGCAGGGGGTGCATCCGGTGCCGCCGGCGTTCCTGCGCTTGCAGATCGAGAGCGTGCTGGACGATCTGGGCGCCGATGCGGTCAAGACCGGCATGCTGGGCGATGCGGATACCATCGCCACCGTGGCGGACATGCTGGAGCAGCGGGCTTCGGGCGTGCCGGTGGTGGTTGATCCGGTGATGGTGGCCAAGGGCGGACATTCGCTGCTGGCGGCGGCGGCGGTGGCGAGTTTGCGGAAGCGGCTCCTGCCACTGGCCGCGGTGCTGACGCCCAATCTGCCGGAGGCCGAGGTGCTCACCGGCATGGCAATCGCGGATGAAGCGGCGATGCAGCGGGCAATGGCGGCGCTGCTGGGCATGGGCGTGCCGGCGGTGCTGCTGAAGGGCGGGCATCTGCCGGGGGATGCGGTGGTGGACCTGCTCGGCACGCCGGACGGGGTGGTGGCGTTCCGGGCGACGCGGATCGAAACGCGGCACACCCATGGCACCGGTTGCACGCTGGCGAGTGCCATCGCGGCGGGGCTTGCGCAGGGCATGGCCCTGGTGGATGCGGTGGCGCGGGCGCGGGCCTATGTGCGGGCAGCGATCGCCTCGGCGCCCGGCTTTGGCGGCGGCCATGGGCCGCTCAACCATGCGGTGACGGTGGATACGGGCCGGTTGGCCGCCATCTAGGTCGCGAGCGCGATCAGCCCGGCGAGGCTTTCGGCGAGGCTTCGCCCGGTGGTGTCCAGCACCGCGTCGGCGCGCTGGAAACTGTCCTCGTGGGTGGCCAGAACGGTGAGCAGGTCAGCGGCGGAGCGGCGGCCGGCCGGGTGGGTGGCGGCCCGGCGCACCAGTTCGGCCGGCGTGGCGCGAAACCAGATGGTGCGGCAGCCGCGCAGCAGCATGGTGAACGCGGCCGGCGAGGTGGGCACGGTTTCGCCGATGGCGAGCACCGCGGGCCCGGTGCTGGCGAGCAGTTGTTCGAGCACTCGGCGCTCCAGGCGCTGCACGGCGGGCTGGCTGAAGCGCTGGAACACCTCGGGCATCGCCTGGCCGGTGGCGGTGGCCACATGGTCGGCGAATTCGATGAACGGCACGCCGCGCGCTTCGGCCAGCATGCGGCCAAGCACGGTCTTGCCGGCGCCGGGCAGGCCGATGAGCGCGATGCGATGGGCTCGCGCGGGATTGGCGCCAGGGGCGAAGTGGCGGGTGAGCAGGGTTTGCGCCGCCGCGATCTGCGCCGGTGACAGGGTGGCGGTGATATGATCGAACGGGGCCGCGGCCGGGGTTTCCAGCAAATGATGCAGCGGCATCGCCAGGGTGCGGGCGAGGCTGCGCAGGATGAGGATGGACACGTTGCCCTCGCCGCGCTCGGCCAGGGTGACGTAGCGGTGCGACACCCCCGATTCGCGCGCGAGCAGCCGGCGGGACATGCCGGCCCGGGTGCGCGCGTTCATCAGGCGCAGGCCGAAGGCGCGCAGGTAGGACGTGTCATCGAGGCTGGCGCCCGCCGCGTCCTGGGCGCGGCGCGAGCCGATATTGGCCAGGAAGTCATCGACGTCATCCGTGGCCATGCGGCGTTCCACTACAATGGGTGAGCATCGCTCACCGTGCCCGTGCCGGCAAATGCTGCTAATGAGCGGATACGGGTGGCGGGGTGCTTGGATGCGTGCGGAATCGATTTTGATGCGGCTGCTGCTGGGGGGCGTGGCCATCGGCTGCCTGGTGGTGCTGTATCCGTTCATCTCGGCGCTGCTGTGGGCGGCGATCCTGGCCTACACCACCTGGCCGCTGTACCGGCAGGTGCGCGCCCGGCTGCGGCTGGGGCGGGCGGGCGGCGCAGTGGTGATGGTGGCGAGCACGGCCATCATGGTGGTGCTGCCGCTTGCCCTCGCGGCGCCGGGAAGTGCCGAGGATGTGGCGCAGATCGAGCGCGCGGTGCAGGAGGCGCTGGCCGCCGGGCTGCCCGGGGCGCCGCGCTGGCTCTACGAGGTGCCGGCGATCGGCCCCACGGTGGGCGGGCTGTGGGACGGCTGGGCGGCCGACCTCACGGTGATGGTGAGTTTTTTCCGGCCCTATTTCGGCATCGCGGCGCAGTTCGGGCTGCAACTGCTGCTTGGGCTGGCCAATGGGGTGCTGCTGTTCCTGCTCGCGCTGTTCGTGGCGTTTTTCGTCTATGCATCGGGCGAGCGACTGGCGAGCCGGTTGACGCTGATCGTACACCGAATCGCCGGGCCGCAGGCAGAGCGGCTGATCGCGGTCACCGGGGCGACGGTACGCGGCGTGGTCTATGGCATTCTCGGCACCGCGGTGGTGCAGGGGGCGCTGACGGCGATCGGCCTCTACGTGTGCGGCGTGCCGCGGGCGGCGCTGTTCGGGGTGATCGCCGGCGGGCTTGCGGTACTGCCGGTGGGCCCGCCGCTGGTGTGGTTTCCCGCCGCGCTGTGGCTGATGGCGTCAGACCGGATGGGCTTCGGCATCGGGCTGATGATCTACGGCGTGGTGGTGGTGGGCGGCGCGGACACGTTGGTGCGGCCGTTCTTCATCGCCCGCGGCGCGCAGTTGCCGTTCCTGCTGACGATGCTGGGGGTGTTGGGCGGTGCACTGGCCTTCGGACTGCTCGGCGTGTTCCTCGGGCCGGTGCTGCTCGGGATCGGTTACGCGCTGGTCAACGAATGGGCTGACCGCGAGGCGGTGTAGCGGCGGATCAGCCCGAAGCCGGCGAGGCTGACACCAAGCAGCGCCATCGAGGCGGGCTCGGGCGCGCTGGTCACGGCGCCGACGGTCCAGGTGCCTTCGCGGGCATTGGCGGGCGAGTTGCCCCAGCTGCCATTGGACAGTGCGTAGCCGATGGTGGCGCCGCGGTTGATGGCGCCCGAATAATCCTCGTTGTAGTTGCCCGACCCGTTCCAGTTGGTGCCGATCTGCTCGGCGTTGCCGTTGCCGCGCCCGAAGTTCGGGGTGACGATGTTCCACCGCACGATGTTGCCGTTCGCATCGGTGCTGACGACAAAGCTGCTGGTCGCGGCGTTGACCTGGGTGAAGGTGTTGACACCGTCGGTGAAGGACCAGGCGGTGGGAGAGATCGTGCTGTTGGTGAGGTTGGCGCCGAGCACGCTGATATCGAAGAAGCCGCTCACCGCATTGGCGGTGGTGAGGCTGATCGGCCCGACGATGGTATCGAAATTCAACCCGGCGTAGTGGTACTCCACCACCTGTGCCTGGGCACCGGGGGAGAAGGCGCCGATTGCCACGGCGGCGGCCACAGCGAGGGCCTTCAGGAACGGCGTACGGGTCGGGGTGGCGACGGTCGGGTTCATGGCGGGTCCAGTGTGCGGGGGGCCGTGGGTTGGCCGGTGTGATGTGATCCTTATACCAACCGTCACTGATTAGGACCCATGCGCCCAATCGCGCAGTCCGATGGACATGATACGCCACGGCTGTTCCGTGAGTTTGTTCCAAGCGTAGCAGCAGTGGTCGAGGATA
>CAIMWH010000081.1 GCA_903845065.1 uncultured Rhodospirillales bacterium
CAAAAGGAACCAAAAAAACTTTTTTGGTCCATCCATGCCGTTGGCGTACACCCCTCGGATAGGTGGGAGCGGTACCCACCAAACGGTTAGAAGTTTTTTTGCTTCTTTTTTCAAAAAAGAAGCGCTTCCTTCCTACTTACGGCAATTCCAGCACGTTCTTGGCAATCACATTACGCTGGATTTCGTTGGAACCGCCGTAGATGGAGGCCGGGCGGGATTGGATGAACTGGCCGGCGGGGTTGAGGTCGCGGTTGCCGCCGATGGTGCCGAAGAGGGCGGATTCCTCGCCGGCGACGTCCAGCATCGCCTCGGTGATGCGCTGGTAGAGCTCGGTCTGGTTGATTTTCAGCATCGAGACGTCCTGGCCGAGAGGTTCGCCGCGGCGGACGCGGTCGGCGAAGACCTGGTAGAGGGTGTTGTGGTCGGCGAGGTCCATGCGCAGGCGGGTGTAGCGCTCGGCAAACATGGGGTCTTCCATGGCGCCGGCGTGTTCGGCGAGGATTTTCAGGCGCTTAAGGGCGTAGGAGGACTGGCGGGGCGAGCCGATGCCGATGCGCTCGAAGCCCAGGAGGGTTTTCGCCATGGTCCAGCCCTGGTCGATGTTGCCGACCAGGTTGTGGCGGGGGACGCGGACGTTGTCGAAGAAGGTTTCGCAGAACTCGTCGCCCATATCGAGGTTGCGGATGGGGCGGACGGTGATGCCGGGGCTGTCCATTTCGACGAGGAGGAAGGAGATGCCTTCCTGTTTCTTCGCGGTTTTGTTGGTGCGGACGAGGAGGAAGATCCAGTTGGCGTCCATGGCCAGGGACGTCCAGATTTTCTGGCCGTTGACGACCCAGTGGTCACCGTCGAGGACGGCTTCGGTGCGCAGGTCGGCGAGGTCGGAGCCGGCGCCTGGTTCGGAGTAGCCTTGGCACCAGATGTGGCGGCCGGCGAGGATTTCGGGGAGGAAGTGGGCTTTCTGCTCCTCGGTGCCGTAGCGGATGAGGAGGGGGCCGAGCATGGAGACGCCCATATCATTGTTGCGGGCGCAGCCGTGGCGCTGGAATTCCTCCATCATGATGAGCTGGCGGGCGGCGGGGAGGCCCATGCCGCCATATTGGCGGGGCCAGCCGGGGGCGAGCCAGCCTTGGGCGGAGAGGAGGAAGTACCAGACCTTGCTCTCGGAGAAATGCAGGCGCTTGGGCGGGTTGCGCAGGCCAGGGGGGTAGTTGGCCTCGATCCAGGCGCGGACGGTCATGCGGAAATCGTGGTCGGAGAGTTTGTCGAGGTCGGCGGGGTTGGGCTTGAGGGCGGCGCTCATGGTGTTTCACTCCCGATGGTGGGGCGGAGCGCGGCCATGCGCGCCCAGGCCTGGCGGTATTCGGTTTCGAGGCGGTCGACACAGGCGGCGACGGTGGGGATGGAATCGATGGCGCCGACGCCCTGGCCGGCGCCCCAGATGTCTTTCCAGGCTTTCGGTTTCTCGCGCTTGTGGCCGGCGACGTAGGTTTTGCCGGCGTCGGGGGCGGGGAGATGGTCCGGGTCGAGGCCGGCGGCCTGGATGGTGGGGCGGAGGTAGTTGCCGTGCACGCCGGAGAAGAGGTTGGTGTAGACGATGTCCCGCGCGGTGGTGTCGACCAGCATTTGTTTGTAGGCGGGCAGGGCGTTGGCTTCCTCGGTGGCGATGAAGCGGGTGCCCATGTAGACGAGGTCGGCCCCCATGGCTTGGGCTGCCAGGATGCCGGCGCCGTTGGCGATGGCGCCGGCGAGGACGATGGTGCCGTCGAAGATGCGGCGGACTTCCTGGATGAGGGCGAAGGGGCTGAGGGCGCCGCCGTGGCCGCCGGCACCGGCGCAGACCAGGATGAGGCCGTCGACGCCGTGTTCGATGGCTTTTTCGGCGTGGCGCAGGGAAATCACGTCATGGAAGACGAGGCCGCCGTATTCGTGGGCGGCCTGGACGACTTCACCGGGGGCCTGGAGGCTGGTGAGGAGGAGGGGGACGCGGTGGCGGACGCAGGTTTCGAGGTCACCGGAGAGGCGGTCATTGGAGCGGTGGGCGACGAGGTTGACGCCGTAGGGGGCGTTGGTGCCGGCCAGGCCGTCCTCGATCTGGTTCAGCCAGTCCTCGAAGGTATCCTGCGGGCGGGCGTTCAGCGACGGGAGGGAGCCGACGATGCCGGCGCGGCTTTCGGCGATGACGAGTTCGGCGCCGGAGACGATGAACATCGGCGCGGCGATGACGGGCAGGCGTAGGCCGCGCAGGGGTTCGGGCACGGGCATTCAGGTGGTTTCCTCGGGTTTTGTGGACGGTGCCGGGGAGGGGAGCGTTCGTCAACTGCGGTGGCCCGCTGTCTCTTTGTGAATCGTTCAGGTTGCGGGCATCCTGGGGGGAACGAGGGAGAAGAAACGATGTCTGTGGAGCTTTCGATCGAGGGTGCCATCGCCACCATCACGTTGAATCGGCCGGAGAAGAAGAACGCGCTGACGGTGGAGATGCGGGAGGGGTTGATTTCGCATTTCCAGCGGGTGCGGTTCGATGACGATGTGCGGGTGGTGGTGCTGACCGGGGCGGGGGATGCGTTCTGTTCGGGGGCGGATGTGGACCGGATGGGGGATGCGGATATCCGGGCGGCGCGGCAGCGGTTGCAGCGGTTGAGCCATACCTACATGCGCATTCTGCATTCGATCGAGAAGCCGGTGATCGCGGCGGTGCGGGGGCATGCGGTGGGGATCGGGTGGAGCCTGGCGCTGGGGTGCGACATCGTCATGGCGTCCGAGACGGCGGTGTTTTCGCAGATTTTCCGGCGGATCGCGCTGGGGCCGGATGGCGGGGCGATCTGGTATCTGACGCGGCGGCTGGGGATGAATTTGGCCAAGGAGCTGGTGTTCACGGCGCGGATGGTGGGGGCGGAGGAGGCGTTGAAGCTCGGGCTGGTCAATCATGTGGTGGCGGATGGGGACCTGATGGAGCGCACGATGGAGATGGCGCGGGATATGGCGGAGGGGCCGACGTTCATGCTGGGGCTGGCGAAGAAGCTGTTCCACATGGCGCCGTCGATGAGCCTGGAGGATTATCTGGAGATGGAGGCGATGGTGCAGCCGCAGTTGGGGCGCAGCGCGGATCACCAGGAGGGGAAGGCGGCGTTCAAGGAGAAGCGCAAGCCGCGCTTCATCGGGAGGTAGGCGATGGTGCGGGTTGGGCTGGTGGCGGTGTTGCTGGGGCTTTCGGGGTGTGGGCTGGCGGCGGCGCCGTGCCGGGTGGGGTCGGCGGTGTTGAAGGTGGTGCCGTATGTGGGGCATGCGGCGGCGGTGCCGACGGATGCGTGCGCGGCGGCGATCGATCCTTGAGGGGAGGGGATCAATATTACGTGTGGCGGCGGGCGGATTGATCCGGTATTGATTTGGAAATCGTGGTGTGGGGTGGGTGGCTGCGCGGCGGCGCTGGCGGGCGGGGTGGGCGGCAAGGTGCGGTGATGTCTGGGTTTTTGGGAGGGTATGGTGGGGTTCGGGCTGGAGGTGGCGGGGTTCGGGGCGGGCGGTGCGGGGGTGTGCACGGCTGCGTTGCGGCGTCACTCTTTGTTTCACCGCAACCGGGTTGCTGGCACTAAGATGGCGGGTATTGAAGGCCGGGGTGAAGTAGTGCTCAGGCCAGAGTCGTATACAAGCCAGGATTGTTTCACGCAGTGCCCGACCAGACCCCCTCGATGACTGTCGCCCAGTCGCGCACCGCGTTCGCGCAGGCCGATGGGATGCCGCACAGCGATGCCATGTCCGCGGTGGACGGGCGTCCGGTGTTCTTTTTGCACATTCCGAAGACGGCCGGGACGTCGTTCCTCACCACCTTGCAGAACCTGTTCGGCGAGGAGCACGTGTTGCGCCTCGCGATGGAGGACCCGGGGCTGGATTGCCGGATCAGGGCGGTGGCGGATGGGGAGGTGAGCGGGGTTTCGTGCCTGAACGGGCATCTGCCGGTGGACGTGATGACGGGGCGGCTGGAGCGGTTTCGGCCGTTCACCATCCTGCGCGATCCGATTGCGCGGATGTTCTCGCTGTTCCGGTTCCAGCGGAAGAACCCCAATATCGAGGCGCTGGGGCTGCGCCGGAATTTCTCGTTCGAGGAGTTCCTGGCGGCGCGGGCGACCGAGATCTATGCCCAGACCACCAACGGCATGTGCCGGATGCTGGCCGGGCAGACCGCGTTCACCCTGCCGGGGGATGCGGCGTATACCGATGTGGACAATCATCCCGAGTTGATCGAGCGGGCGCTGGAGTTGCTGGAACGCATCGATTTCGGGATTGCCGAGGACATGGTGGGCACCCACCGGATCATCGAGCAGCGCTGGGGGGTGCCGTTCGCGCTGGACGAGATGATGCTCAACACCACCGAGCCGGGCGAGACGCACAAGGACTGGCGCAATATTCGCGCCGTGGTGGCCTGCAACCAGCTTGATATCGTGCTGTACGAGCGGGCCAAGCAGATTTTCCAGCAGCGCATGGCGGCGCTGGGCGAGGCACAGCCGACGCCGGCGGTGCTGGATACGCGGATGGTGTTCCAGCCGACGCTGGGTGCCGCGATCAACATGCCGGCGGTGCCGGGGCGCCAGGGGTTCCATGCCTGGGAGGACAGCGGCATCGCGTGGCTGAACGAGGGGCCGGCGTCGCGGATTCATTTTCTGCCGCCGGCGCCGATTGCGCGGGTGTCGCTGCGGGTGTTTGGCATCGGGACGGATTATCCGTTCGATCGGATCAAGCTGCATCTGCATGGCTATCCGCTGCCGTTCAGCATCGTGGATCGGCAGGATTCGTGGTGCACGTTGCAGACGCGGCTGGCGCGGTCGATCGAGGGGGTGAACACGCTGTCGATCACGGCGCCGGCGTTTGTGCCGGTGCGGTCGATCGATCCGGGCAGCGTTGATCCGCGCAATCTCGGGATTGCGGTTCAGAGCATCATGTTCACCGCCTAGCCGGCGGGACTAGCCGGCGGGCTGGCTGGAAGGGCGGGTCGCGAGGGCGGCTTGCCAGGCGTGGAGGCCTTCGGTGAGGGCGCCGATGTCGCCGGGGGCGAGGGGTTCGCCGTGGCGCAGGCGGGTTTCGATGGCGGCCGCGGTGGCGGCGAGGGCGGCGGCGGCGGCGGTCATCGCGGAGCCCTTGAGGGAATGGACCTCGCGCAGCAGGGTTTCGCCGCTGAAACTGGTGAGGTGTTGCAGGCGGGTTTCGGTTTCGGCGATGAAGGTGCGGGTCATCTGGGCGACGTTGTCGGCGCCGATGGCGTCTTCGAGTTCGGCGAGGGCCGCGTGGTCGAGCGGCAGCGGGGCGGGGGCGGCGGGCGGTGCGCCGGGGAGATGCACCGCGGGCGCGTGCGGCAAAGCGCGCATCAGGGCGGTGACGAGGATGGCCTTGCTGACCGGCTTGGGGACGAACTGGTTCATCCCGGCGTCAAAGCAGGCCTGGACATCCTCGGGGAAGGCGTTGGCGGTGAGGGCGATGATGGGGATGCGGCCGAGGGGGCCGCCCTTGGCGCGGATGGCGCGGGTGGCGGTGAGGCCGTCCATCTCGGGCATGCGGACATCCATGCAGATGGCGTCGTACGAGAAGCGGCTGGCGGCGTCGACGGCTTCGAGGCCGTCTCCCACCAGGTCCATGTGGACATCGAAGCCGCGCAGGAGTTGGACGGCGACGAACTGGTTGGTGGGGTTGTCTTCGGCGAACAGCACGCGCATGGGGCGGCCGAGGGCGGCGAGGGCGGCGGTGAATTCGGCCGTGGGGTCCACCGGGGGGGTGGCGGAGGGGGCGGGGCGCTCGGCCTCGGGCAGGGCGAGTTGCAGGCGGAAGGAGGTGCCGCGGCCGGCCTGGGAGACCACGGCGAGGCTGCCGCCCATCTGTTCGGCGAGGCGCTTGCTGATGGCGAGGCCGAGGCCGGAGCCGCCGAAGCGGCGGGTGATGGAACTGTCGGCCTGCATGAATTCGTCGAACAGGTCAGGCAGTTTGTCGGCGGCGATGCCGATGCCGGTGTCGGAGACTTCCCATTCCACCACGGCTTCGCCCTGCGCCCGCGGGGTGGTGGCGGCGAGGCGGCGGGCGCTGACGGTGACTTCGCCCTGTTCGGTGAACTTGACCGCGTTGGAGACCAGGTTGAGCAGGATCTGGCGGATGCGGCCGGCATCGCCGCGCAGGGCGGCGGGGAGGGCCGGGTCGCAATGGGCTTCGATGCGCAGGCCCTTGGCGGTGGCGCGGGGGCCCATGATGCTGACGGCGTTGTGGACCAGGGTGGCGGGCGAGAACGGCTCGTCCTCCAGGGTGACGCGGCCGGCATCGAGCTTGGAGTAGTCCAGGATGTCATTGAGGATGCGCAGCAGGCTGTCCCCGGAGTCGCGGATGGCCTCGACAATTTGTTGCTGGGCGGGGTTGAGGCCGCCATCGAGGAGGGAGCCGGCGAGGCCGAGGACGGCGTTCATCGGCGTGCGGATTTCGTGGCTCATCATGGCGAGGAAGCCGGATTTGGCGCGGCTGGCTTCCTCGGCGATGCGTTCGCGCTCGCGGGCGTGGGCGGTTTCGGCCTGGGCGCGTTCGGCCTGGACGTGGGCGGCGTGTTGCTGCTGGCGCCACCAGCTGCCGACGGCGAAGGCGGCGGCGAGGATGGCCACGGCGCAGGCGAGGGTGACGAGGCCGAGCACCCAGGCCACCCGGGTCCAGCCGCGCAGGGCGGCGGTTTCGGTCTGGGTGACGAGCACGACGAGGGGGAAGTTGGTGAGGTGGGTGGCGGACTTGATGCGCAGCGCGCCGTCGACCGGGCTCATCTCGCGCACCGTGCCGGTGGGGACGTTCGCGGCGCGCTGGCCGCCCTCGGCGAAGGTGGCGCCGATTTTTTCGGTGTGGGGGTAGCGGGCGAGGAGGACGCCATCCTCGCGGATGAGGGAGATGGCGCTGTCCGGGCCGAGGGAGACGGTGCGGTAGAGGTCCTCGAAGTAGCGCAGTTCGATGGCGCCGAGGAGGAGGCCGGCGAAGCTGCCATCGCGGGCGCGGACGCGGCGCGCGAGATAGACGGTCCAGGTGCCGTCACCGCGGTTGGGGACGGGGACGCTGATGAAGCTGTTGATGGCGGGGTTGGCCTTGATGGCCTGGAAATAGTCCCGGTCGGAGACGTTGACGGGGGGGATGGGCCAGTAGCGGGAGAAGTTGATCAGCTTGCCCGCCGGATTGATCATGGTGACGGCGTTGATGTAGGGCAGGCCGATGAGTTTTTCGCGCAGTATGCGGTGGACGCGTTCGTCGCCCATTTTCTCGGTGTAGCTGTCGCCGTCGACGACGCCTTCGTTGGCGACGAATTCGTTGAGGCTGGTGAGCACGAGATCGAGCGCCTGGACGGCGCGGTCGGCCTGTTCGGAGAGGGCGACGCTGATGTTGGACAGGTTGTGTTCGGAGGCCTCGAGGCTGCGTTCGCGCAGGTTGAGGGCGACGGTGAACATGGCGGTGACGAGGGCGACGACGAGGAGGAGCGCGCCGATATAGATCACCGGGAGCGGGGTACGCTCGCTTCGCTTTGGCCTGGTTGCCGTGTCAGCCATCACAGGGTCGCTCCGAACGGAGCCGCGCTCCGCACCGCATTCGTGTGGGCGGCATGGTGGCGGTTTCGTTCGGAAAAGACCAGTGGTTGCGGGAGGTTCAGCGCGCGCGGCTGACGGTGAAATCCGCCACCGCGAGGAGGCTGCGGCGGAAGGGGGAATCGGGGAAGATGGCGAGGCTGGTTTTGGCCAGGGCGGCGAAATCGGCGGCGCGGGCGAGGGTGACGGCGATGGCGCCGTGGCGCTCGATGAGGCGCATGGCTTCGTCGAGATCGGCCTCGGTCTGCTCGGACTGCTCGATGGTGCGGCGCCAGAAGATGCGGCCGGCTTCGTCCCCGGCGGTGTAGGCGGTAAGCACGGGGAGGGTGATCTTGCCCTCGCGGAAATCGTCGCCGACGCTTTTGCCGAGGGTTTGCTGGTCGGCGGCGTAATCCAGCGCGTCATCCACGAGTTGGAAGGCGATGCCGAGGTTCATGCCGTAGGCGAAGAGGGCTTGTTCCTCGGCCTCCGGGCGATCGGCGACGACGGCGCCGACCTGGCAGGCGGCGGCGAAGAGGGCGGCGGTTTTGCCCTTGATGACGTCGAGGTAGCGGTCCTCGGTGGTGGAAAGGTCATTCTGGATGACGAGTTGCAGGACCTCGCCCTCGGCGATGGTGGCGGCGGCGCGGGAGAGGATGTCCAGCACCTTGAGCGACCCGTCCTCGACCATGAGCTGGAAGGAGCGGGCGAAGAGGAAATCGCCGACCAGGACGGAGGCCTTGTTGCCGAACACCGCGTTGGCGCTGGCGAGGCCGCGGCGGAGGAGGCTTTCGTCCACCACGTCATCATGCAGGAGGGTGGCGGTGTGGATGAACTCGACGCAGGCGGCGAGGTGGACGTGGCGCGCGCCCTGGTAGCCGCACATGCGGGCGGCGGCGAGGGTGAGCAGCGGGCGCAGGCGCTTGCCGCCGGCGGCCACGATGTGGGCGGCGAGTTGCGGGATGAGCGCGACCGGGCTGTCCATCCGGGCGATGATGGCGTGATTGCAGGCGAGGAGGTCATCGCTGACCAGTTCGACCAGGGTGTTCAGCGCATCCTCGGAATCGGTCGGGCGCACGCCGGCCTTCGGGGGGAGCGCGGCTGGTGGCAGGCTGGCGACAACGCCCAAAGGGGTCTCCCGGATCAAGTTCGCACGCCGTCCGCGCGCGGCGCACCATATCGGCGGGGGGGGAAGGGGGTCAAGGCAACGCACCATGGGGGAAACGCATTGCGGCGGCGGGCAGGGATGCGCATGGTGGCGGGATGCGTGTCATAGCCCTTACCAACGATCCGGTCCGTTTGAGTTTTCTCGCCGCGCTGCTGCGCGATGCCGGGATCGAGGCGCTGGTGCTGGATGGGCATGCGGCGGCGGTGGAGGGAAGTATCGGGGCGATCCCGCGGCGGCTGGTGGTGGCGGAGGACGACGCGGCGCAGGCGTTGCGGGTGCTGCGGGAGTGCGGGTTCGAGGAGCCCGGGGGGACGTGAGTTTTCTGCTCGGCGGGCGTGTTCGGCACGCGCAGCCGGAGCGCGGGCATCGGACGGGGATCGAGCCGGTGCTGCTGGCGGCGAGTGTGCCGGCGCAGGCGGGGGAGCGGGTGCTGGAGGGCGGCAGCGGGGCGGGGGCGGGGTTGTTGTGCCTGGCGCGGCGGGTGGATGGGGTGCGGGGCGTGGGGGTGGAGATCGATCCGGCGTTGGTGGCGCTGGCGGCGGGGAATGCGGCGGCGAACGGGTTTGGCGAGTTGGAATTCGTCGCGGCCGATGTGGTGACGTGGCGGGATGGGGCGCTGTTCGATCATGCGATGGCCAATCCGCCGTGGCATGACGCGGCGGCGACGGTTTCGCTCGATGCAGACAAGGCGCGGGCCAAGCGGGCGCCGGAGGGGTTGCTGGGCGCGTGGGCGGCGGCGCTGGCGCGGGGGGTGCGGCATCGCGGGACGGTGACGTTCGTGGTGGGCGTGGATCATGCGGATGACGCGATGGCGGGGTTTCGGTCGGCGGGGGTGGGGAGCCTGGCGCTGTTGCCGTTGTGGCCGCGGGCGGGGGTGGCGGCGCGGCTGGTGCTGGTGCGCGGCGTGAAGGGGGGGCGAGGGCCGTTCCGGTTGTTGCCGGGGCTGGTGCTGCATGGGGCGGGGAGCGGGTTTACCGCCGCGGCGGAGGCGGTGTTGCGGGATGGGGCGGCGCTGGAGTTGTGATTTATTTTCCTATGTAGGAAAAAAATCGTTGACGCGACAACAAGGGCTCCGCATGATCCGTGGGTCGCCGGGCGAGGTGCGTCCGGCGGCTAGCAGCCAGTTCGCAGGATGTTCAGCCGCGCGGTCCGCCTTGGGCCGGGCGGTTTTGTGCGTTGTGCGGGGGGCATCACGGTTCACTCAAGGAGACAGCAGATGAAGAAGACCTACAGCCTGCCGGCCCGTTCCGGCCTGCCCGCGCGCCTGGCCGATGCCGGGCGGGTTCATTTTGGTGCCGGGGTGGGCATCATCGCCCGCCGCAAGGGCTGAACGGGGGCTGGCGGGCGCCCGGCCTGGCGCCCGCCGGGCTTTTTCATTTGCAGGAGATTTCGTGATGCATCTCGACGGACCCGCGTTGCGGTTTCATCGGCTGTTCCCCGAGGCGCGGCTGCCCGAGCGGGCGGACCGGTCGGCGGGGGGGACCATTCCGACGCGGGCGTTTCGCTATTGCGAGGCGCTGACGACGGCGAACGGGTTTGGCTGGTACGTGTTCGCGCCGATGGATTTCTCGCTGCTGTGGGAGGGCGGCGATGTGTACTGGCATTGCGACCTGCTCGATGACTGGGCGTTGCTGGCGAGCGCGCAGTTGCCGGATATGAGCGCGCGGTTCGATGCGATGGCGCCGGAGGGGTTGCAGGGGTGTTCGCCGCCGTTTTTGTCGGCGCTGGCGGAACCGGGGTTGGTGCAGGTGTGGAGCGGGCTGGTGGCGCGGACGGCGCCGGGGTGGTGCCTGAATGTGCGCGCGCCGGTGAACCTGCCGATGCCGGGCGGGTTTGTGGCGTATGAGGGGATCGTGGAGACCGATCGGTGGTGCGGGCCGTTGTTCACCAATGTGCGGCTGACGCGGACCGGGGTGCCGGTGACGTTTCGCGCCGATATGCCGCTGATGCAGGTGCAGCCGCTGCCGCGGGCGATCCTGGCAGCCGGGGTTCAGAACGATGTGCCGGTTGCGGAGGGGATGACGGGGGAGGGGTGGGCGGCGATGGCGGCGACATTGGCCGCGGCGCCGGGGCCGGGGCGGTATGCCGCGGATGCGCGGCGGCGGGGGCGGGCGTGTCCGGCCGGTGCCTTGCCCGGGGTGGCGGTCGGTGCCTAGTCTGCCCGCCGGATCGGGGAGACATCGCACCATGAATGACGTGAGTTTCGGCTATGGCCATCTTTTCACCAATGCCTTGCCGGCGGCCGGGCCGCGATTTGGCGGGTTTCCGCCGTTCTACTTCGTGGGCGGCAACAACGATCCCGAGCAGGTGCCGTGCGCGGCGCTGGCGGAGGCGGCGGATGCGGTGATCCGGCGCGAGGGGCATCGGCTGGCGATCTATAATCTCGGCATGGGGCCGCAGGGGTATCCGCCGCTGCGGGCGTTCGTGGCGGACAAGCTGTCGCGACATCGCGGGATTTCGGCGACGGCGGACGATGTGCTGATCACCACCGGTTCGGGCCAGGGGATCGACCTGGTGAGCGCGCTGCTGGTGCAGCCCGGCGATACGGTGCTGATCGAGGAGTTCTGCTACCAGGGGGCGATCAATCGGTTCCGCAAGCTGGGCGCCAAGGTGCTGGCGGTGAAGCTGGACGACGAGGGGATTGTGCCCGAGGCGCTGGGTGCGCAGCTGGCGGCGCTGAAGGCGCAGGGTGTGACGCCGAAGTTCCTCTATACCATCCCGACGATCCAGAACCCGACCGGCTCGATCCTGCCGCTCGATCGGCGCCATGCGATCCTGGCGCTGGCGCGGGAATACGGGATGCCGATTTTCGAGGACGAGTGCTACGCGGACCTGCTGTGGCAGGGTGGCGCGCCGGCGGCGTTCTATGGGCTGGCGCCTCGCCAGGTGATCCATATCGGCTCGTTCTCGAAGTCCCTCGCGCCGGCGTTGCGGGTGGGTTACGCGGTGGCGGACTGGTCGGTGCTGGGGCGGTTGATCGCGGGCAAGACGGATGGCGGCACCGGGGCGCTGGATCAGATGGTGATCGCCGAATATTTCAGCGGGCATTTCGATGCGCATATCGCGGCGCTGTCCAAGGTGCTGGAGGACAAGCTCGACTGCATGGTGGAGGCGGTGGAGCGGGAGTTCGGCAGTTCGGTGCATATGGTGCGGCCGGCGGGGGGGATTTTCCTGTGGCTCAAGCTGCCGGATAGCGTGGATGTGACGACGCTGGTGAAGCCGGCGGCGGATGCCGGGCTGGTGTTCAACGCGGGGCCGGACTGGGCGTGCAACGGGAGCGAGGCCAAGCCGTATCTGCGGTTGTGCTTCGCCATGCCGTCCAAGGAGACAATTCGGGCGGGGGTGAAGGCGCTGGCGAAGGTATGTCACGACGTGACGGGGATTCCGGCGTTCGGCGATAATGTGCGGCGCTGAGGGAGGAAGGGCTTCTTTTTGAAAAAAGAAGCAAAAACTTTTTATCCATTGGCCGCGGAGTAACCCCGGGACAGTCCGAAGCAAACGAATAAAAGTTTTTTGGTACTTTTTTTCAAAAAAGAACCGCTTCCTTTCCACCATCAATTGAACGGCGCGGTGGTCTCCTTCACCCCCGCGGGATAATGCAGCTTGCCGCCGACCAACACGAAGCCGGCGTCCTTCAGCATCTTCTGCGCCGCTTCCAGGCTGCCGGCACCCGGCACCCGGTTGACGATCCCGGGCGAGGTCCAGGCGGCGAGCGCCGGGGAGACCCAGGAATTGGCCGGCTCGGCAGCACCACCCCAGGCGTCCTCGGCCAGCAGCTGGCGGTCGATCATCGCCGAGAGGGCGCGACGGAAGCCCTTATTGTCGAAGGGCGGGCGGCGCTCGTTATAGCCGAGGAACTTGAAACCGATGTCGAGCGCCTCGGAGATCACGATGTTCGGGTTCGCCTTGGCGAGGTCGCGCAGGATCTGCGGATCACCCGTGTAGTCCGCCAGGAAGTTGATTTCGCCCGATTTCAGCGCGCCGAGGGCGGCCTCCACGTTGGGCATGATGCGCATGATCCAGCGGTTCACCTTGGGCTTGGACCAATGGGTCGGGTTGGCCTCCAGCACGATCTCCTGGTTCAGCGCCGCTTTGACGATGCGGAACGGCCCGGAGCCGACCGGCTTCTCCTCCTGGATGCTCTCGGCGGTCTGCGGCTTGTTCTTCAGGTCCTCGAAGATCGGCGCCCAGATGTGCTTGGGCGCGAGATTGAGCTTGGCCAGCGAGGAGATCAGGAAAGCGGCGTCCGGGTTCTTCAGCTTGATGGTCAGCGTATCCGGCCCGGTGGCGGTCACGCTGTCGATGTTGCGCACGAAGGGCTTGTACATCGGCGATTTGTCGCCGAAACCCGGGGCTTCGAGGCTGAACACCGCGTCCTCGATGGTCACCGGCTTGCCGTCCGACCAGGTCATGCCGCGGCGCAGCGTCACCAGCACGGTGAGCGGGTCCGGCCGTTCCACCTTCTCGGCGGCCCAAGGCTGCGGCAGGCCGTCGGGGCCGACGCGCATCAGCCGGTCCCACACCATCTCGGTCGCCCAGGAGCCCTGCTGGCCCGGGATGTTGAAGGGGTTGAGGTTGGTGGGCGGCGCCACCGAATTCAGGATCACGTCCTTCTGCGCGCCGAGCGGCGCCACGTTCAGCCAGGACCAGGTGGAGCGGATGCCGATGCCGGCCTGGGCGACAAAGCTTTTCTCGTCCCAGACCGACTTGTTGAAGGCGACCACGTTCTTCGGGTGCACCATGAAGCCGTAGGGCTGGTCCTCGTTGATCATCTCCTGCGCTTGCAGGACGAGGGCCTTGCGCTTCTCGAAATTCAGCTCCTGGCGCTGCGCCTGGGCCAGCGCGTCATAGGCCGGGTTCATGTAACCCACGAAGTCATACCCGTTGGCCGCGTTGGCGGAGACGAACAGGTTGTAGGTCAGCTCATCCGGGTCACCGCGCTCGGGGCGGCCGACCATCTGCCAGGTCGTGACATCCCAGCGCTGGCGCTCGTACCACACCACCTGGGTGAATTGCTGGCCGGGCAGCGGGCGGAGGTTCACGGTGAGGCCAAGCTTGCGCCAGGCATCGGCGACGATCTGTGCCGCCTGATACTCGCGCGGATCGGCCGCCTGCGGCTGAGTGACGATGGTGAGCGGACGGATCGGGTCACCCGCAGCCTGTGCAAATGCCAATCCCGGTACAACAGCCGCCGTCAACGCGAGCAGAGATCGCCACATCGCCAAAGCCCCCTGGTTTGATGTCTTGCGGCCATTGAACGGGCGATTGCCGATGGGTTCAAGGGGGCACTTGCCTCAACGCGGCATCGGTGATGCCATCCCGCCCGAATCACCCGGGAGCCTCCGATGACCATCTCCGCAGCCGAGCAGTCCTTCCTCGACGATGTCAGCCTCGACATGCCCTGGGCGCTGGTCGAGACCTTCGCGACGATGCATCGCTGGATGCCCGAGGATGTGAACACCGCGGCCGATGTCATCATCTCCCGCCTGCGCGCCGCCGGCGTGCCGGTGGAGGTGCATCAGCCGGAGATCTACCTCTCCATCCCGCTCAAGGCCTCGGTGACCGCGGATAACATCGCCTACCGCGCCAAGCCGCCCTCCTCCTCGCTGCCGGCGCCGGACGGGGTGACCGGCAAGCTGGTGTTCCTCAAGGCCAACCCGAAGGCGTTGCGCAGCTACAACCGCGACGTGAAGACCCTGTTCGGCGGCTCCATCGCCTCGGTGGCCGAGGTGAAGCGGATCGTCGGCGGCAACATCGTGGTGATGCAGGGCTTCGGCAATCCGGCGCTGACCAGCCTGATCGAGGAATGGGGCGGCATCGGGCTGATCGCGGTCAACCCCGGGATCGACATCCACTGGGGCACCTGCACCACCATCTGGGGCTCGCCCGATCTGCAGGACATGGGCCGCAAGCCGAAGATTCCCGTGATTGCAGTGAACAACCCCGATGGCCAAAAACTGATGGCGCTCGCCCAGTCCGGCGGCGAGGCGACCATCCGCACCGATCTGCTGGAGGGCTGGTTCGCGCAGAAAATCCCCGTCGTCACCATCCCCGGCACCGATGAGCCGGAGAAATACGCCCTTGTGCACGGCCATTACGACAGCTGGGAAGTCGGCGTCGGCGACAACGCCACGGGCGACGCCACGCTGATGGAACTCGCCCGCGTGCTGTGGAAAAACCGCGCCAACCTCAAGCGCTCCGTGAAGATCGCCTGGTGGCCCGGCCATTCCACCGGCCGCTACGCCGGCTCCACCTGGTTCACCGACGCCTTCGCGCTCGATCTCGACCGCAACTGCCTCGCGCAGATCAACTGCGACAGCCCGGGCTGCCGCTGGGCGACCTCGTATCACGATACTCGCGCCTTCTCGGAAAGCGCCCATATTGCGGCGGACGCCATTCGCGACATCGTGCCCGATGCCGCCATCGCCACCCATCGCCCGCCCCAGGCCGGCGACTACAGCTTCAATAATATCGGCCTGCCGAGCTTCTTCATGCTGTCCTCGACCATGCCCGACGCGCTGCGGGCCGAGAAAGGCTATTACGACGTGTCCGGCTGCGGGGCGAACATCGCCTGGCACACCGAGAACGACACGCTGGAAATCGCCGATCCCGCCAACCTGCTGACCGACATGAAGATCTATCTTCTCTCGGTGTTGCGCGTCGCCAATGCCGAGCTGCTGCCGTTCGACTGGCAGGCGACGTGCGACGAATTCACCGCCACCATCGACGGCTACCAGAAAGCCGCCGGCGCGCTGGCCGATCTTTCGCCCTCGCGCAACGCCGTGGCGGCGCTGAAATCCGCCCTCGCCGCGCTCGACACCGCGCCGATCGCCGCGCAGAACCGCGCCCGCCATGCGCTTGCCCGCGTGCTGGTGCCGATCAACTACACCAACCAGCCGC
>CAIMWH010000082.1 GCA_903845065.1 uncultured Rhodospirillales bacterium
ATCATCCCCCAGCGGGTCCAGGGCAGAGCCCTGGCCTTGCTTCCCGCTCTCTCAGGCCCGGCGCGCCGTGGCGCTCCCCGGGCGATGGAACCAGGCGCCGCGGGCGATGGCGGTGGCGGTGATGGTGCCGTAGGTCACGAGGCCGGCGGCGAGGGTGTAGAAGACGAGGTCGAGGGAGTTGGTGAGGGTGTAGATGGTCCAGCCGCCGCCGACGGCGATGATGAGGCGGACCATTCCGCCGAGGAGGGGCCAGTAGAGTTTTCCGGCGCCTTGGGAGGCGAAGTAGAGGGAGAGGCCGAGGCCGAAGAAGCCGTAGACGGGGCCGACGTGGCGCAGGTAGGCGGTTCCGGTGGCGAGCATTGCGGGGTCGTGGCCGAAGAGGCCGAGCCAGGCGGTGGGCCAGATGGCGGCGATGAGGCCGATGGTTTCGCTGAGGGCGAAGGCGATGGCGCCGCCGGTGAGGGCGATGCGCAGCGCGCGTTGGTTTTGGCCGGCGCCGATGTTGGTGCCGACGAGGGCGACGAGGGGGGCTCCGAGGCCGAAGACGAGGGGGACGAGGAGGTATTCGAGGCGGGTGCCGGTGCCGTAGCCGGCGACGCCGTCGGGGCCGGCGGCGCGGCCGACGAGGGCGGTGGTTAGGGCGACGGTGAGGGTGGTTTGCATGGTACTGATGGTGCCGACGGCGCCGACGCGCAGGATATCGGCGAAGAAGGCCCAGCGCAGGCGGGCGGCGCGCAGGCGGACGATGCTGCGGCCCAATAGTATATAAGAGGCGAGGATGAGCAGGGTGATGACGGTGGTGATTACCACGGCCACGCCGCCGCCGGCGATGCCGAGGGCGGGGATGGGGCCGTAGCCGTAGATTAGCAGCGGGGAGAGCGGGATGAGGAGCACGACGCCGACGCACACGGCGGCCGAGGGCACCATCATGTTGCCGGTGCCGCGGATGACGCTGGCGAGTGAATTCATCAGCCACACCAGGGGCACGCCGGCGAAGACGACGTTGGAGTAGGTGAGGGCGGCGGTGAGCGATCCGCCGGCGCCGCCCATGGCGCTGTAGAGGGGCACGCCGAACCAGAGCACCAGGCCGCCGGTGATGATGCCGAGGGTGGTGTTGATGATGATGGCGTGGAGCACGAGGGCGTCCGCGTCGCCACGGCGGCCGCCGCCGAGGGCGCGGGCGACGGCGGAGGAAATGCCGCCGCCGACGGCGCCGCCGGAGAGCATCTGCATCATCATGAAGCCGGGGAATACGAGGGCCATGCCGGCGAGGGCATCGGTGCCGAGGCGGGCGACCCACCAGGTTTCGATGAGGCCGGTGGCGGCCTGGGCCAGCATCACCAGCATGTTGGGCCAGGCGAGGCGGAGGAGGGTGGGGACGATGGCGCCGTGGAGGAGCATACGGGTGCGCGGGCTCATGGTGGCTTGGGGGGGCGCCGCGAGGGGTGGGGCGGCGGTGAGGGTGGTCGCGCTCATGCGGCGGTTTCCATGATCAGGCAGGTGGTGGAGGCGGTGGCGATGAGTTTGCCGGCGGCATCGGTGACGCGGGCTTCGGCGACGGCGGAGCGGCGGCCGGCGTGGACGACGGTTCCGGTGGCGGTGATGGTGCCGGTGCTGGGGGTGACGCCGCGGAGGTAGTTCACCTTGATTTCGAGCGTGGTGTAGATGCGCCCGGCCGGCAGGGTGCTGTGGACGGAGCAGCCCATCACGCTGTCGAGCAGGGTGGCGAGGATGCCGCCGTGCATGACGCCCATGGGGTTGGCGTGGTGCGGGCCGGGGTTGAGGGACATGGTGACGCTGCCGATTTCGGCGCTGACCATGCGCATGCCGAGCAGCGTGAGGGCGCCTGGCGGGGGGACGCTGCCGTCGAGAAAGCCGCGCATCACGGCGATGCCGGGCAGGGTGGTGATATCGACGGTTTCAGACATCGCGGGGCCTCGCGGGAACGGAGACGACGGCGTAGCCGGGGCCATCGACGGGGAGGTGGGTGCGGGGATCGGCCAGAACGGGGTCAACCGGGGTGCCGGTGGTGGTATCGACGAGTTGGGCGCCGGCGCCTTCGGGGGGGAAATGGCGGTTGCCCCAGGCAAGCATGGCCAGCAGCACCGGGCGGAAATCGCGGCCGCGCGGGGTGAGGACGTATTCGTCGCGGGGGGGGTGTTCGTTGTAACGGCGGCGTTCGAGCAGGCCCGACTCGACAAGGGCGGCGAGGCGGCGGGTGAGAATGCCGGGGGCGATGCCGAGATTGTCCTGGAATTGCTCGAAACGGGTGGCGCCGCGCATGGCGTCCCGCAGGATCAGCATCGACCACCATTCGCCGACATGTTCGAGTCCGCGGGCGATGGGGCAGGGCATGGCGGCGAAACTCTTGCGTTGGGCCACGCTGGGCGCTCCGAAGTTACTATCGTGATGATAGTTAGTGTGGGGGCGCGGATGGTCAAGGGTGGCTTTCGCTGGGCGGGGCGGCTTGGCATACTCGCGGGATGAGCACCGAACCCGCGATTTTCGCATGGCTGGCCCAGCAGCGTGAGCCAATGACCGCGCTGCTGCGTGAACTCGTCGACATCGACAGCGGCAGCTACAACAAGCCCGGCATCGACGCCGTGGGCGCCGCGATCGAGCGTTTCCTCACCACCCAGGGCATACCTGTCGAGCGCGTGCCGCAGTCCAGGCATGGCGATTGCCTGCGCGCGACGGTGGCGAGCGCCGAAAGCGGGCCGTCCGGTGGCAATGCGGGGCGTAATATCGTGCTGATGGGGCACCGCGACACGGTGTTTCCGGATGGCGAGGCGACGCGGCGGCCGTTCACCATCAAGGATGGCATCGCCTATGGGCCGGGGGTGGCGGACATGAAGGCCGGGTTGGTGATGAATGCGTTCATCCTGGCCGGGTTCCACAGGTTTGGCGCGGCACCGGGGCCGTTGGTGGGGCTGTTTACCGGGGATGAGGAGATCGGTTCCCCGGAAGGGCGGCCGGTGATCGAGTCGGAGGCGCGTGGGGCGCGAGTCGTGTTCAATTCGGAGCCTGGGCGGGTGTCCGGCAATGTGGTGACCGGGCGGAAGGGCGGGGTGTTCTCGGCGTTCCGGATTACCGGGAAAGCCGCACATTCCGGCGGAAATTTCCCCGATGGGATTTCGGCGATCGAGGAATTGGCGCGCAAGGTGCAGGCGTTGCATGCGCTGACTGATCTTGAGCGCGGTATCACCGTGAATGTCGGCCTGGTTTCGGGTGGGCAGTCGGTTAACACGGTGGCGCCGTGGGCGGAGGGGCAGATCGACCTGCGCTACATCACGCCGGATGATCGCGACGATATCATGAGCAAAATCAATGCGATCATCGCGCATGCGTATGTGCCCGGCACGCGGGCGGAGCTGGCGATTCGCGGTGAATTCCTGCCGCTCAACCAGACGCCGGCGGCCAAGCGGCTGTTTGAGCTTTATGTGGAATCGGCGGCCGAAGCGGGCTTCCAGACCGATGGCGAGTTTACCGGCGGCTGCGCCGACTCGGGGTTTACCGCGGCCCAGGGCACGCCGACGATCTGTGCGGTGGGGCCGGTGGGCGGCAAGGCGCATAGCCCGGAGGAGTTCCTGGTGCTCGACAGCCTGGTTCCGCGGGCGCTCGCTTGCGCCCGCGCCATCCTCAACCTGGGCAAGGCGGGGTTGTGAGGCGGGGGCAGGGGACGCGCGGCTGCTTTGCCTGCGTCACCCCGTCCCGTGATCTTTCTTCGCCGTGCCTGCTTGACGGCATGGAGGTGGGCCCTTAAACCCCGGCTCCACGATGCGGGTGTAGCTCAGTTGGTTAGAGCGCCGGCCTGTCACGCCGGAGGTCGCGGGTTCGAGCCCCGTCACTCGCGCCAGCATCGTCTCCCCCAGCATTGTTCCGGAAAAACCAGTAGTTACACACATCTGGCCCTATGGTGGTCGCGATGACTTGCGGGTAATGTCCGGCCGCGCTGCGCTGCGGTAGAGTGGTGGGCGGCAAGGTCGCCTCGGGCGAACGGTGGAAGAGGATTGGCGTATGACGGGTTTGTTGGAAGCGTATTTCCCCATCCTGGTTTTCCTGGGCATTGCGCTGGTGATCGCCCTTGCGATGTCGGGCGCCTCGCTGATCATCGCGCGGCAGAAGCCGTATCCGGAAAAGCTGTCGGCGTATGAATGCGGGTTCGAGGCGTTCGATGACGCCCGGCGCCGGTTCGATGTGCGGTTCTACCTGGTCGCCATCCTGTTCATCATCTTCGATCTCGAAGTGGCGTTTTTGTTCCCCTGGGCGGCTGTCCTGGGTGACATTGGCATGTTCGGGTTCCTCTCGATGATGGGCTTCCTCGGCGTGTTGACCGTGGGCTTCATCTACGAGTGGAACAAAGGCGCCCTGGAGTGGGAATGAGTGGGGGAGTGGGAGTGAGCGGCATGAGCGACGTTGTGACGCGCTGGAACAAGGACGCGCTGCCCCCCGGGCCGGCGCAGGATGCGGTGATCAAGGGCATCACCGGCGAGCTTGGCGACAAGGGGTTTGTGGTTGCGAACCTCGACAAGCTGGTGAACTGGGCGCGCACGGGTAGCCTGTGGCCGATGACGTTCGGCCTGGCGTGCTGCGCGATCGAGATGATCCACGCGTATATGCCGCGGTATGACCTTGATCGGCTTGGGATTATTCCGCGCGCTTCGCCGCGGCAGTCCGACTGCATGATCGTGGCCGGCACGCTGACCAACAAGATGGCTCCGGCGCTGCGCAAGGTTTACGACCAGATGCCGGAGCCGCGCTGGGTGATCAGCATGGGCAGCTGCGCCAATGGCGGCGGCTACTATCACTATTCGTATTCGGTGGTGCGCGGCTGCGACCGCGTGGTGCCGGTTGACGTGTATGTGCCGGGCTGTCCGCCGACGGCCGAGGCGTTGGTGTACGGGATCATGCAGTTGCAGAAGAAGATCCGCCGCACGGGGACCATTCTCCGTGGCTGAGCAGGACGAGGTTGTGGTGGCCCCGGCTCCGACTGCGATGGAGCTGCTGGTCGCCGCCGTTGCCGCACTCCCGGGCGTGACCGGCGTGACGGTGGAGAAGGGCGAGATCGTCGCCCATGCCGGGCGCGATGGGCTGGTTGGGCTGATGACCACGCTGCGCGATGCGCCGGGGCTGCGGTTCGAGCAGGCGATGGACATTTGCGGGGTGGATTGGCCGGAACGGGCCGAGCGCTTCGACGTGGTCTACAACCTGCTGTCGGTTTCGTTGAACCATCGGGTTCGGGTGATTGTGACGACTGACGAGGTGACGCCGGTGCCGTCCCTGCACGAGGTTTGGCCGGTGGCGACCTGGTGGGAGCGCGAGGCGTGGGACTTGTTCGGGATCATCTTCTCGGGCCAGCCGGACCTGCGGCGGATTTTGACCGATTACGGGTTCGAGGGGCATCCGCTGCGCAAGGACTTCCCGCTGACCGGCTATGTCGAGGTGCGCTACGACGAGGAGCGGCATTCGGTGGTGTATGAGCCGGTGAAGCTGACGCAGGATTTCCGCAACTTCGACTTCCTGTCGCCGTGGGAGGCGATGACGTCGCTGCCCGGTGATGAGAAGGCGTACGGGGGAGCCAAGCCATGAGCGAGGTTGCCGTAAAGCCGGTTCAGACGATCGAGATCGACAGCCATTCGCTGAATTTCGGTCCCCAGCATCCGGCCGCGCATGGCGTGCTGCGGCTGATCCTGGAAATGGATGGCGAGGTGGTGGAGCGTGCCGACCCGCATATCGGGCTGCTGCATCGTGGCACCGAGAAGCTGATCGAGTACAAGAACTACATCCAGGCGACGCCGTATTTCGATCGGCTGGATTACGTGAGCCCGATGGCGCAGGAGCATGCCTTTGTGCTCGCCACCGAGAAGCTGCTCGGCGTGACTGTGCCGGAGCGTGGCAAGTGGGTTCGCACGCTGTTCAGCGAAATTACCCGCATTCTCAACCACTTGCTGAACGTGACGACCTACGCGCTTGACGTGGGGGCCATCACGCCGGCGCTGTGGGGCTTCGAGGAACGCGAGAAGATCATGGAGTTCCATGAGGCCGCCTCAGGCGCGCGGCTGCATGCGAATTATTTCCGTCCGGGCGGGGTGGCGAAGGATTTGCCGGCCGGGCTTGAGGACAAGATCGCCGCGTGGGCCGAGGTTTTTCCGAAGTTCATCGACGACGTGGAGGGGCTGCTGACCTCCAACCGCATCTGGAAGCAGCGCACGGTGGATATCGGCGTGGCGAGTGCGGAGATGGCGCTGGCCTGGGGATTTTCGGGGCCTTGTTTGCGGGCTTCGGGCGTGCCTTGGGACCTTCGGAAGTCCCAGCCGTACGAGATGTATGACCAGGTGGAGTTCCAGATCCCGGTTGGGCGCAACGGGGATTGCTATGATCGGTATCTCGTGCGCGTGGCCGAGATGCGCGAGAGCGTGAAGATCATCAAGCAGTGCCTGGCCAAGATGAAGCCGGGGCCGGTGAAGGTGCAGGACAACAAGGTCTCGCCGCCGTCCCGCGCCAATATGAAGCGTTCGATGGAATCGCTGATCCATCACTTCAAGCTGTACACCGAGGGTTTCCACGTGCCCGCCGGCGCTACGTATACCGCCGTGGAGTCGCCCAAGGGCGAGTTCGGCGTTTATCTGGTGTCCGACGGCACCAATCGCCCCTACCGCTGCAAGATCCGCGCGACCGGTTTCGCCCATTTGCAGGCGACGGACGTGATGTCCAAGCGGCACATGCTGGCCGATGTTTGCGCGATCGTGGGATCGCTGGACGTCGTGTTCGGCGAGATCGACAGGTAAGTCATGGCCGAGCACATCGAACCAGCCGAATTCGTTTTCGACGCCGAGAGCGAGGCCAAGATCGTCAAGACCTTGGCCAAGTATCCGCAGGGCAAGCAGGCCAGTGCCGTGCTGCCGTTGCTGGATTTTGCGCAGCGCCAGATGGGGCGCGCCACGGGTAGTGCGTGGGTGCCCAAGATCGCCATGGATGTCATCGCGGCGCGCCTCGGCATGCCGCCCATCCGTGTTTATGAAGTGGCGACGTTCTACTTCATGTTCAACATGGCGCCGGTGGGAAAATATCATCTGCAACTTTGCACCACGACGCCGTGCTGGCTGCGTGGTTCGGACGAAGTGGTGGCGGCGTGCCGCAAGGCGACCGGCATCAAGGGCTGGAAGGAAACCAGCGCGGACGGGATGTTCACCATGACCGAGGTGGAATGCGTCGGCGCCTGCGTAAATGCTCCGATCCTGCAGGTGAACGACGATTTCTTCGAGGACATGGATGCCGCGTCCACCGAGGCGCTGTTGGCGGCGCTGCGGCGCGGCGAGTATCCCAAGCCGGGTTCGGTGAAGGGCCGCCAGACTTCGGCGCCCGAAGGCGGACCTACCACGCTGACCACGCTCAATTTCCCCTCTTCTACTGCTGGGGCGGAGTGAGACGATGCTGAACGATGCCGACCGCATTTTTACCAACCTGTACGGGTTGGCCGATCCTGGCCTGAAGGGCGCGCGCGCGCGCGGCGACTGGGATGGCACCAAGGCGATCATCGAGCGGGGCCGCGAGGCCATCGTCGAGGAAATGAAGGCTTCAGGGCTGCGCGGCCGGGGTGGTGCGGGGTTTCCGACCGGGATGAAGTGGTCCTTCATGCCCAAGACCATCGGGGCGTTGCCGCACTATCTGGTGGTGAACGCCGATGAGAGCGAGCCTGGCACCTGCAAGGACCGCGATATTCTGCGCCATGATCCGCACAAGTTGATCGAGGGATGCCTGCTCGCGTCCTTCGCGATGGGGGCGCATGCGGCGTACATCTATATTCGGGGCGAATTCTATAACGAGGCGGTGGCACTGCAGGCCGCGATCGACGAGGCGTATGAGGCCGGGTTGATCGGGCCGAATGCCTGCGGATCCGGTTGGGATTTCGACTGCTACCTGCATCGCGGCGCCGGGGCCTATATCTGCGGCGAAGAGACGGCGCTGATCGAGAGCCTTGAGGGCAAGAAGGGGATGCCGCGGCTGAAGCCGCCGTTCCCGGCGGCGATGGGGCTGTATGGCTGCCCGACGACGGTGAACAATGTCGAGAGCATCGCGGTGGCGCCAACCATCCTGCGGCGCGGGGCGGCCTGGTTCTCGGCGCTGGGACGGCCGAAGAATGCGGGGACCAAGCTGTTTTGCATCTCGGGCCACGTGAACAAGCCGTGCAATGTCGAGGAAGAACTTGGCATTCCGCTGAAGGAACTGATCGAGAAATACGCCGGCGGCGTGCGCGGTGGCTGGGACAATCTGCTCGCGGTGATCCCCGGCGGCGCCTCGGTGCCGCTGCTGAACAAGGCCACCTGCGACACCATGCTGATGGATTTCGACAGCCTGCGCGCCGTCGGCAGCGGCCTCGGCACTGCCGCGGTCATCGTCATGGACAAGTCCACCGACGTGATCAAGGCCATC
>CAIMWH010000083.1 GCA_903845065.1 uncultured Rhodospirillales bacterium
ATCAGCCTCGCGCCGTGCCGTGGGTGGCCGCTCACATTTTGGCGGCAAATCTTCCGGGCGACCGTAATGGGAAAACGTGAGGGGTGGCGTGAGGGGGAGACCGCCCCATCGCGTCGCTCTAATACACTGATTTCGTTGGTCAAAAAGCACTTAGGAGGGTATTGGCGGAGGGGATGTCTGCGGCGCGGCGATCAGCGTGAGAACGCGCGACAATCAAGGTGAGAAAGTCTTCTGACGCTTGCGGCGTAGGGAGGGCGTAGCCCGACCGGAGGCGCAAGCGTCAGAAGACTTGGCGTTAGCTCCCGCCGGGAGCGCGGGCCGTCTGTTGATCGTGACCGGCTGGAGGATTGGATGGATCTCCTCGTGAAGGGATCCGCCCATTGCCCGGCCGCCATGTCACCGATCACCAGATGAGGCTCTACATGACATTCCGACAGACAGACGGCCCCGCGGTCTCGGCCGCGAAGGCGTCGATCAGCACGGCCACCGCCTATCGCTTCGAGAGGGATCACCGACCGCCCTCGGCCAAGGCGGAGCCGCGTGGGCGTCGGCGCCCTGATCCCCTCGTCTCGTTCTTCGACGCCGAGGTGGTGCCGATGCTGACCGCGGCACCGGATCTGCGCGTGGTGGCCATCTTCGAAGAGATGCAGCGGCGCCATCCCGATCTGCCCGACGGTACGCGCCGCACGCTGGAGCGCCGGATCCGCTCGTGGCGGGCCCTGCATGGTGCGAACCAGGAGGTGATCTTCCGCCAGATCCATGAACCTGGCCGGATGGGACTGTCGGATTTCACCGACATGGCCGATCTGGCCGTGACGATCGCAGGCGTCCAGCTCGACCATCGGCTCTATCACTTCCGTCTCGCCTACTCCGGTTTCGCGCATGCTCATGTCATTCTCGGCGGCGAAAGCTATGTGGCGCTGGCGGAAGGATTGCAGAACGCGTTGTGGGCCCTGGGCGGTGCGCCGCACGAGCATCGCTCCGACAGCCTTTCGGCGGCGTTTCGCAACCTCGACATCGATGCGCGCGAGGATCTGACCCGACGCTATGACGCGTTGTGCCTGCATTACGGCATGGAACCGACCCGCAATAACCGCGGCGTGGCCCATGAGAATGGGTCGATCGAAGGTCCGCACGGCCACATCAAGAGGGCGGTGGCGGATGCGCTGCTGATGCGCGGCACCCGCGACTTCGGCGACCTTGCTGGCTATCGCCTCTTCATCGACGAGATCGTCAGCCGCAAGAACGCTCATCACGCCAAGCGTATCGCCGCCGAGCGAGCTGTTCTGCAACAGCTGCCCGGCCAGCGCACCTGCGACCATGAGGAGACCATCGTTACCGTCACGACCTCGGGCGGATTCACGCTCAAGAAGGTTTTCTACACGGTGCCGTCACGGTTGATCGGCCATCGCCTGCGGGTCCGGCTGTATGATGATCGCCTCGAAGTGTTCATCGGCGCCACCTTGCTGATGACGCTGGCGCGCGGTCGCGCCGCCACCACCGGCAAGCATGCGCATGTCGTCGACTATCGCCATGTGATCCACGCCCTGCGGCGCAAGCCGATGGCGCTGCTCAATCTCGTCTACCGTGACCAGTTGTTCCCCCGTGACGCCTATCGCCTGACCTTCGACCGGTTGCTCGAACAACTCCCGGACAAAGCGGCGTGCCGCCTGATGGTGGATCTTCTGGCACTCGCCCATGACCGCGGCTGCGAGGCGGATCTCGCAGTGCAGCTCACCGCCGATCTCGCGGCGGTGCGGCTGCCCGATATCACCGCCCTGCGCACCCGCTTCGCGCCAGATCCCGCCTCGATGCCCGAGGTCGTCGTCCATCTCACGCCGCTGATCGCCTACGAGGCCCTGCTCGGCACCGACATCGGAGAAGCGGCATGACCGAGAACATCGACCGGGCCCGGCTCATGCTGATGCTCAACGACCTTCGCCTGCCCGCGATCAAGCAAAATTGGCCAGATTTTGCCGAGCGGGCGGACAAGGAGGGCTGGCCCGCTACACGCTTCCTCGCAGCCCTCGCCGAACACGAGATCGCCGAACGCGACCGCCGCCGCCTGGCACGCCATCTTGCCGAGGCACAGTTGCAGCCGGGCAAGACCCTCGACAGCTTCGACTTCAACGTGGTGCCGATGATCTCCAAGGCGCACGTCATGGCGATCTGTGCCGGTGACAGCTGGATCGACAAGGGCGCCAATCTAATCCTTATCGGCGGACCTGGCGGCGGCAAGACGCATCTGGCCTCCGCTGTCGGCCTGGCGCTGGTGGAAAACGGCTGGCGCGTGCTGTTCACCCGCACGTCCGACCTGGTGCAGAGACTTCAGGTGGCGCGGCGCGAACTGGCATTGGAGGCAGCCATTGCCAGGCTGGATCGCTTCGATCTGCTGATCCTCGATGACCTCGCCTATGTCAGCAAGGATCAGGCGGAGACCTCGGTCCTGTTCGAGTTGATCAGCGCCCGATACGAACGCCGCTCGACCCTGATCACCGCCAATCAACCGTTCGGCGCCTGGGGAAAGGTTTTTCCGGATCCCGCAATGACCCTGGCCGCAGTTGATCGCCTCGTCCATCACGCCACGATCTTCGAAATCAACGTCGACAGCTACCGCCGTCGTGCCGCACTCGAACGCAAGAAAAAGGGCGCCGGACGGCCACAGAGCTACGCGACAAT
>CAIMWH010000084.1 GCA_903845065.1 uncultured Rhodospirillales bacterium
ACTGAGTGGCGGGCTATTGGTCTCACCCGTGATAAACACGCTAACATACAAAAGTTTTTTGGTTCTTTTTTCAAAAAAGAACGCCTTGCCTATCCCTGATCGAGCAGCAACTCCCCCAACTTCCGCCGATGATGCCCAGCATCCCCAAAACTATACTGCAACCACATCGCCCGCCGCAGAAACAACTGCGCATCGCATTCATAGGTAAACCCGAACCCGCCATGGAACTGCACCGCGCGGTCCCCGGCGTGGGTAAACACATCCCCTGACTCGGCCTTCGCCATCCGCAGCGCCACCTCGGCATCCTGGTTGCCGGCAAACAGCGAGGCCGCATGATACAGATGCGACCGGCTGCGTTCGAGCCCGACCAGGATATCCGCGCAGGCATGCTTGAGGGACTGATAGCTGCCGATCTTGCGGCCGAACGCGCTGCGGCTGTTGAGATAGTCGACGGTGACATCCAGCACGCCCGCGATCCCCCCGGCCGCCTCGGCACAGGCGAGCAGCAACCCGGCATCGCGAATGGCCCGCAACCCCGCCGCCGCGTTGCTCAGCAGCCCGCTCGCCGGTACCACGAACCCATCGAGATCGAGCGCCCAGCACCGCCTGGTTTCATCGATCACCACCTCGGCCTGCCGCCGGGCGGCGGGCAGATCGGCACCATCCACCAGCACCAGCGCGGGCGCCCCGTCGAGCCGCACCGATACCAGGAACCAGGCCGCCACCGCCGCATCGCCCACCAGCGTCTTGCTGCCGGACAGCCGCAACTGATCGCCCTCCCGCGTCGCGCTGGCCTCGATATGGGACAGGTCCCAATCCCCATCATCCTCAACCAGCGCCACCGTCCCGATGCCGCCCTGCGCCACCAGCGGTAACACCAGCGCCTGCTGCGCGGCCGAGCCACCAGCCAGAATCCCCTGCACAAACAACTGGGTGCTGCCGAACGGGGTCGCCAGCAAATGCCGCCCCATCGGCTCCGCGATGGTCGCCACCTCCGCCATCGACAGCCCGCTGCCGCCGAACCGCTCGGGAATGGCGATGCCGGACCACCCCAGCCCCACCATCTCGTCCCACACCGACCGATTGAACCCGGTCTCGCTGGCCAGCAGGTCCCGCACAGCGCGGATGGTGGATTTCTCCCGGCAGAACGCCACCGCCGTCTCCAGCAGCATCGCCTGCTCGTCGCTGAAATTGATCTGGGTGCTGAGCATGGCGATCAATCCTTCGGCAGGCCGAGCACGCGCTCGCCCACGATATTCGCCTGGATCTGACTGGTGCCGCCGCCGATGGTGGACGAGAAGGCGTTGAAATACGCCCGCTGCCACTTGCCGCCATCCACCGCCCGCGCGTCCCCCACATAGCGCGCCGCGTTGGCGCCTTGCAGCGAAAGCGCGAATTGCAGCAGCCGGCGGCGATGCTCGCTGGTGCGCAACTTCGCCGACAGCGGTAGCGCCAGCGGCCGCTCGGTGCACAACGCCGGAATGGCGGCGCGCGCCGCGCACAGCCGATCCCCCTGATCCTCGATCAGAAACCGCACCAACTGATCCCGCGTCGCTGGGTCCTCGGTGGCGGGCCGCCCGTCGCGCCGCGACCGCCGCGCCAGTTCCACTACATCGCGCACCCCAAGCGCCACCCGTGCCGTGCCGCCCGCCTGGCCGCCAGCGGCGCCGCGCTCGAACGTCAGCGTCATCATGGCGATTTTCCAGCCCTCCCCCTCCCGCCCCATCAGGCAATCCGCCGGAATGCGCGCATCGCGGAAAAACGTCTGGGTGAAGCCGTATTCCCCGGTCAGCTTGCGGATCGGCTGGGTCTCGATCCCCGGCGTCTCCATCGGGCAAAGGAAATAGGACAGCCCACCATAGCGCTTCTCGAGCGGATTGGTGCGCGCGAGCAGGATCATGTAGCGCGCGTAACTGCCCAGGCTGGTCCAGATGTTCGCCCCGTTCAGCACGTACTCGTCGCCATCCCGCGTGGCGCGGGTCTGGCAGTTCGCCAGGTCCGAGCCCTGGTCAGGCTCGGAGAAGCCCTGGCACCAGATATCGTCGGCGGTGAGGATGCCCTTGATATAGCGCTGCTTTTCCGCCTCGGTGCCAATCGCCAGGATCAGCGGCCCGGCCCAGTTCAACCCGATGGTATTGGGCACGAACGGCACCTTCTGCCGCGCCATCTCGGCGTTCACGATATCCTGGAACGCCTGCGGCTTCCCCCCGCCGCCATACTGCGTCGGCCATGCCATCCCGAGATACCCGGCCTCGTAGATCTTGCGCTGCCAGGCGCGCAGATGTTCGAACTGCGCGTCCGTCCCCACTTCCATGAACGATTCCGGCAGCAGAAAATCGGGCTCCGGCGGCCGGTTATCGCGAAACCACGCCGCCACCTCGGCGCGAAAATCGTCAAGCGCGCTCATGGCCGCGAAACCCACGCCGGCGGCCGCTTTTCGCGAAACGCCGCCATCCCCTCCTGCCCCTCGGGCGAGGTGAACATGGCGGCGCTGAGTTTGGCCATGGCGGCAAACGCCTCATCGGCCGCCAGCGTCTGCACCTGGCGCACCAGCTTCTTCGCCGCCACCACCGCCAGCGGCCCGCCGAGTGCGATCGTCGCCACCTCCGCCTCCACCGCCGCGCGCAACTCCGCCTTCGGCACCGCCCGATGCGCTAACCCTAGCTCCACCGCCCGCGTGCCGGTAAACCGCTCCCCGGTGAGAAACAGCCGCATCGCATGGTGCGGCCCCAGCTTCGGCACGCAGGTCACCGCGATGATCGCCGGGATCACCCCGATCCGCACCTCGGAAAACGAAAACGGCGCATCCTCCGCCGCGATCACGATATCCGCCGCCCCGACAATGCCGAGCCCACCGGCATACGCCGCCCCATTCACCGCGGCGATCACCGGCTTGTCGCTATCCAGGATGTGCTGCAACACCTCGGGAAACGTCACCTCGCGCGTGGCGAGCGGGTTCTGTCCGCGCGGCGCCTTGAGATCGGCCCCGGCACAAAACGCCGGATCGGCCCCGGTGATCACGATGCACCGGATGGACGGATCGGCATTGGCGGCACTGAGATGCGCGTCCAACTCGGCCACCAAGGCCGGTGACAGCGCGTTGCGCGCCGCCGGCCGGTTCATGGTGATCCAGGCGGCACCGTTGGACACTTCATAGAGCGTGGCTTCAAGCATCTTCAGGATTCCGTCGGTTGAATGGTCACCAGCAACGCCCCATTGGCCACCTGCTCGCCCTGCGCAACCCGCAGCGCGGTCACGATGCCATCGGCGGGTGCGGTAATACGGTGTTCCATTTTCATCGCTTCCAGAATGAGCAGCAGATCGCCCCGCGCCACCATGTCGCCTTCGCTGACCACCAGGGACAGCACCCGCCCCGGCATCGGCGCCCGCAACCCGCCGCCGGCCTCGGCCCGCCCCTGCGGCGGAAAGCGCGGATGTTCGCGCAGTTCGATGTCCCCGGCAGCGCCATGCAGGAAGTGGCGCTCGCCCCGCGTGGTGACTGCAAAGCGGTGCCGCTGCCCACCAAACCCAATGTCGATCCCGGCAGCGTCGGCCGCATGAACCACAACGGTCACAGCCTCACCATCGAAGGTCACGGCAAAACTACCATCCCGATTGGGCCGATACGTCACCACATGATCGGCCCCACCGGCCCCAAACCGCACGCTCTCCGGCGGCATCACCGAATTGCGGAACCCGCCCGCGATGCTGGCCAGCACCGGCGCCCCGGCCCGCCGCCGGGCACGGGAATACAACGCGGTGGCGATGCAGGCGGCGCGGATTTCCGCCAAATCCGCCGTGCGCGTCGCAGCCGGTGCCGCCGTCGCGATGAAGTCCGTCGTGGTATCCCCCCGCAGAAACGCCGGGCTCCGCAGGCAGGCGGCGAGGAAATCCCGGTTATGGGTCAGCCCCTGGATGCGGGTCCGATCCAGCGCGCGGGCCAGCAACGCCGCCGCCTCCCGCCGGGTGGGCGCATGGGCGATCACCTTGGCGATCATCGGATCGAAATTCGTCCCGATGGTGCTGCCCGCTTCAACCCCCGCATCAACCCGAATCCCCGCCCCCACGGCCGGCTGCCAAATTTCGACCGTGCCCGGCGACGGCAGGAAATCCCGCCCCGGGTCCTCCGCGCACAGCCGCGCCTCGATGGCATGCCCGCTGATCCGCAGGTCCGCCTGCCCATACCCAAGCCGCTCCCCCTCGGCGATGCGCAACTGCTCCCGCACCAGGTCGATCCCGGTAATCGCCTCCGTCACCGGATGCTCCACCTGCAACCGCGTATTCACCTCGAGGAAAAAGAACTCCCGCCCGGCGAGCAGGAACTCCACCGTCCCCGCCGAGTGATACCCAATGCTCCCGGCCGCAGCCAACGCCGCCGCCCCCATCCGCGCCCGCAGTTCGGCGTCAACGGCAGGGGAGGGGGCCTCCTCGATGATTTTCTGATGCCGGCGCTGGATCGAACACTCCCGCTCGAACAAATGCACCAGCCCGCCATGCCGATCGCCCAGGATCTGGATTTCCACATGCCGCGCCCCCTGCAGGTAGCGTTCGAGAAACACCATGCCATCGCCAAACGCCGCCGCCGCCTCCCGCCGCGCGCTCTCGATGGCCGCGGCGAGATCAGCCGGCTCCCCCACCACCCGCATCCCGCGCCCGCCACCTCCCGCCGAGGCCTTGATCAAAATCGGATACCCGATCCGCGCCGCCGGCGCCGTGGCATTCTCGCCCGGCGGCACCGGATGCGCCTCCAGCGTCGGCACCCCTGCCGCCCGCGCAATCGCCTTGCCCGCCAGCTTGTCCCCGATGGTGCGAATGGAATCAGGCGACGGCCCCACCCACACCAGCCCGGCATCCATCACCGCCTGGGCGAAATCCGCGTTCTCCGAGAGAAACCCATAGCCGGGATGCACCGCATCGGCACCCGCCCGCACGGCCGCCGCCAGCACCTTGCCGGCATCCAGATAGGTCTCCCCCGCCGTCTCCCCACCCAACGCAATCGCCGTATCCGCCTCGCGCACAAACGGCGCCAAGGCATCCCCATCGGCGTACACCGCAACCGTCCCAATCCCCATCGCGTGCGCGGTGCGCATAATCCGGCGCGCAATCTCGCCCCGATTGGCCACCAGCAGACGACGGATCGGCGTCACATCCGCCATGTGCCGAACTCCTTGGTCCCCGCCACCGCATTGTTGTGACAGGCCGACAGCGCGATCCCCAGCACATCGCGCGTATCGCGCGGATCGATCATCCCGTCATCCGAAACCCGCGAGGTCGCGAACAGCCCCTTGCTGCGCTCCTCCGCCCAATGCTCCACCGCCGCCGCGCGTTTCGCATTGGCCTCCTCGTCAAACTTCTCCCCCCGCCGAATAGTCGCCCCCCGCTGCACGATGGTCATCACGCCCGCCATCTGCTTCGGCCCCATCACCGCGATTTTCGCCGTCGGCCAGATGAAGGTGAACCGGGTGCCGAACGCCCGCCCGGACATCCCGTAATTCCCCGCCCCATAGCTGGCCCCCACGATCACCGAGATATGCGGCACCGTCGAATTCGCCACCGCATTGATCATCTTGGAGCCGTTCTTGGTAATCCCGCGCTGCTCGAAATCGGTGCCGACGATGAACCCGGTGATGTTGTGCAGAAACACCAAGGGCACGTCGATCTGGTTGCACAACTGGATGAACTGCGCCGCCTTCTCGGCAGATTCGGAGAGCAGCGCCCCGTTGTTGCCGATGAACCCCACCGGAAACCCATGAATGGAGCCCCACCCCGTCACCAATGTCGGCCCATACAGCGGCTTGAATTCCTCGAACCGCGACCCATCCGCCACCCGCGCGATGACCTCGCGCATATCGAACGGCTGCCGCAAATCCTCCCCCACCAGGCCCAGCAGGTCCTCCGGATCATGCACCGGCGGATCAGCCGGCAGGCTCGGCCCCGGCCCCTGCTTGCGCCAGTTCAAATGCGCCACCACGTCCCGGCACATGCGAATGGCGTCCGTCTCGTCCTCGGCCAGATAGTCGCCCAGGCCGGAGACGGCGGCATGCATTTCCGCCCCGCCCAGGCTCTCCTCGTCCGCATCCTCCCCGGTCGCCATCTTCACCAGCGGCGGCCCGCCGAGGAACACCTTGGACTGCCCGCGCACCAGAATATTGTAGTCCGACATGCCAGGCTGATACGCACCGCCCGCCGTGGAGGCGCCGAACACCACCGAAATCGTCGGAATCCGCAGCTTCGACAACTCGGTGATTTCATAGAACAACCGCCCGGACTCGGCGAAATGTCCGGTCTCCCGCCGTATCGCCGCCTCCGGATCGCCGGCCCCCGCATCCCCCCGCAAATCCGCCCCGGCCGACTCAACGAACTGCACGTAGGGCAACCGGTTCTTCCGCGCGATCTCCAGCCCCCGCATCAGCTTCTTCGAATTGAACGCATTGAACGCCCCGGCCCGCACCGAAGGGTCATGCCCCAGGATCACGCACTCCACCCCCGAAATCACCCCGATCCCCACCACAAACCCGGACCCGACGTTGAAGTTCGAGCGCCAGGCCGCCAGCGGGCTGATCTCCAGAAACGGCGCATCGCGATCCAGCACCAGCGAGATCCGCTCCCGCAGCGGCAACTTCCCCCGCGCCCGCAGCCGCTCCATCGCCTCCGCCCCACCCCCGGCGGCGGCCTCGCGATGCAGCGCGTCCACCCGCGCCAGCGCCGCCTCCATCTCTGCCCGATTGCGCGCGAAAGCCTCGGCGCGACGGTCCAGCCGACTGTCCAGAACCGGCATCGCTCAGCCCCGCAACAGCGCATCATCGTCGCGCCACGGCGACATCTGATGCGCGTACACCCCCGGCCCCTTGCGAAAATGCGCCGCCTCTTCAAGGGTTTCCACAAACGGCATGTCGATCGGATACAGCGCATCCCCCCGCGGCCGCGGCCCCGCCTTGGAGACATGGCCCCACAACGGATGCCCCACCACCTCCTCCGCCACCGCCACCGCGTCGATCAGCTTGCCCAGGTCATACCCGGTCGCCACCCCCATCTCGTGGCACAAATCGACGAAATCCTCCGTCGGCACATGCCCCGCCGCCCGCCCGTTGCCGCAGTAAGGACAGCCGCCCATGCCACCCAAGGAGGTATCGAACTCGCGAGCCCCCAACTGCAACGCCTCGTAATAGCTGGCGAGCGTGGCGCCGCGCTGGTTGTGCAGATGCATATGGAAATCCGTCACCGTCGGCCACCGTTCCCGAATAGCCGTCATCGTCTCCCGCACCAGATGCGGCAGGTTCCACCCCATCGCCTCCAGGAACGCCACCCGGAACACCGGTATCCCCGCCGCCTCCCACTTGCCGATCATCAGCACCAGCAGGTCCATCCGCTGCTGATGGCTGAACGCCCCGGTGAAGTTGGACCCAAACGGATTGCCGATCGAAACCGAAGCCCGCTCCAACCCCGCCGCCCGCGCCGCCGCGATGGTGCTATCGATCGCCGCGATCTGCTGCGCCTGCGTCCGGTTATAGTTGCGCCGCGCAAACGCATCGCACAACTCCACATGGGTGCCGAACCGCCCCCGCGTCCGCCGCACATCGATCTTGGGAAAAAACCGATCGGCCCGCTCGAACCCCTTCTGGTTGAACACCGCCGCCGTATAGACAATCCCCGCCTTGGGCACGAACCGCTCGGCGATCTCCTCGATACACGCCATCGACGGCGTCCATTTCGGATGCGCGAAGGACCCGATGGAAATCACCTTCGCCCCGGTCTCCCCCAACGCATCGAGCAACCGCAGCTTGGCCTCCACCGGAATGGCAGCACGCTCGATCTGCAACCCCTCGCGCATGGTGTCATCGGTGACGGTCACTGATTGCGGCAGCAGACTCATGGCGGTGCTCTTGGCGGTTACGGCGTTTCCTAGTGGCGGAGTGTTGCGGGTCGGGGGGTGATTGGCAAGCAAGGCCAGCCAACCACAGAGACACAGAGACAGGGAGAAGCAAGAAAGTCTTCTCTGTGTCTCAACGGCCATCGTTCCCGAATGCGGATGCCGATCAGCAAGCGCAGCAAGAATTTAAACCACAGAGACGGTAAGACGGGGAGAAGCA
>CAIMWH010000085.1 GCA_903845065.1 uncultured Rhodospirillales bacterium
CCTCGACGATGCCGGGGCGCCCGCCATCTACTGGCTGTATCCGCGTCATCCCGGCAATTGGTGGCCCGGCATGCCGGCTGCCTATGCGAGCGAGCCGATCGCGGCCCGCGACGTGCTGCATCTCTATCGCAAGCGCCGGCCCGGCCAGTTGCGTGATGTCTCCTGGCTTGCCCCGGTGCTGACGCGGCTGCGCGATCTCGGCGACTATGAGGCCGCCCTCTTGATGAAGGCCAAGATCGAGGCCTGCCTCGCCGCCATCGTCACCGAGGAAGGCGATGAGGCCCTGACCGGCACAGCCGCCAATCTGCTGCGCGACGCCCAGGGACGCGCGATTGAGGCCTTCGAGCCCGGCATGATCCTGTATCGCCGCGGGTCCGGCAGCGTCGAGGTCGTGAATCCCTCCGGTGGCGGCAGCCACGCCGCCTTCGCCCGTCGCACCCTTGAGGCCGCGGCGGTCGGGGCCGGGCTGACCTACGATCAGGTTTCCGGCGATCTGACCCAGGCCAACTACTCCAGCCTGCGGGCGGGCAAGATCGAGTTCCGCCGGCTCTGCGAGCAGGTGCAGTACGGCATGCTGATCCCGATGCTGGTGCGGCCCATCGCCGAGCGTTTTCACGCCCATGGCGCGCTGCTCGGATTGTGGGGCGCCGACATGCCGAGCGACGTCAGCCACGTGCCGCCGGCACACGAGATGATCGACCCGTTGAAGGACACCAGCGCCCTGATCGCCCAGGTCCGCGCCGGCTTCGTGCCGCTGGCCGAGGCGGTCGGCTCGTTTGGCTACGACTTCCGCCAGGTGGTCGAGGATATCCGCAAAGCCAATGCCGAGATCGATGCGGCCGGCATTGCGCTCGATACCGATCCCCGCCGCGTCGCCAAGTCCGGCGCCGCCCAGGATGCCGCGCAGATCGCCGCGGTGGAAATCGCCGCCACCGGCGCCGCCGGTGCGACCGGTGCGACCATGCCCCAACGTCCCAGCCAGGATCAGACCCCATGAGTTACGGCTACGACCCGGTCGAGGACCTGCTGAAGGTCACCAGCATCCAGAAGAAGTGGCGCGACGGCTTTGCCACCGCCGCGCTCGACAGCCGCAAGTGGACCAGCCAGGTCGCCCCCGGTGGTGCAATAACGGTCAATAGCGGTGTACTCACGCTGGCCAGCGGCGCCAACGCCAATGATGAGACCTGGATGCTCTCGACCGAGACATTCTCGGTACCGTTCCGCGTCTCGGTCGGGTTGACCCTGTCGCAGCGGATTGCCAATCAGAGCTTCTACCTCGAGGCCGTCAGCATCGATCGCGACAGCGGTCAGCCGGACGGGTTGCACATGCTGGGCCTGCTGTTCGACGGCGTCACCGCCACGCAGGCGAAATACGAGGTGCAAACGGGTGGCATGACCCGGCTGACCTCGGTCGCCTCGACCGTCCCGACGACGGCCGCGAGCGGGGTCTATGAGCTCGAGGCCTTCGTCGATGAGGCCTGGTTCCACGGCGCGACGATGGATGCCACCACGGCGCGGGCTAACTCCTATCGCCGCCACCAGCAGATCCCGGATCCCAATGCGCTGTATCGGGTGCGGCTGCGCTGGCTCAATGGCGCCACCGCCCCGGCCTCGAGCACCAATGCGGTGATCTCATGCC
>CAIMWH010000086.1 GCA_903845065.1 uncultured Rhodospirillales bacterium
CCCCGCCGCGGCGGCCACCATGGGATTGGAAGCCGACGTCGGCGCCGTGGCCCGGGTGTTCGATGACACCACCGAAGTTGCGCTGGCCGCCGCCGCAACCGCGCAGGACGTCGCGCGGCAGCGGCTTTTGCTGCTGGCCGCCGGCATCGCGGTGGTGCTGCTGGTTTCAAGCTGGTTCACCGTGCGCGCCATCGCCCGGCCGATCGGCGCGATGACACGCGCGGTGCAGGATATGGCCAACGGACGGACGGACATGGTGATCGGCTTTGCCCGCCGCGGCGATGAGGTGGGGCGCATGGCGGCGGCGCTGGAAGTGCTGCGAGAGGCGGTGCGCAAGGCCTTCCTGCAAGGGCAGATCATCGAGCAGATGCCGCTCGGCGTGATGACGGCCGATGCCGGCGAGGAATTTGGCCTTGGGTTCGCCAACCCGGAAATGGCACGGCTGCTGGAAGGGGCCGGCACCAGGCTGCCGTCGAAGCGGGATGGCTCGCAGGGTGGGCCGGTGGATGCGCTGTTCCCGTCCCCCGAGGCGGCGCGCGCGTTGTTCGCCGATCCCACCCGGCTGCCGCATCGCAGCCGGGTGGCTACTGGCGGCCAGGTGTTCGAGGTGGTGATCTCGGCGCTGAAGGGCATCGACGGGCAGTATGCCGGCCCGATGCTGTCATGGCGCAACATGACGGCGCAGGTCGCACTCGCCGAGCGGTTCGAGCGGTCTGTGGGCGGCGTGGTGCAGGATGTCACCACGGCAGCCGCCTCGATGCAGGCATCGGCCGAGGGCATGACCGGGGCGACATCAGAAAGCGGCGAGCGCCTGGTGGTGGTGGCCGGCGCATCGCGGGAGGCGACCGGCAGCGTGCAGGCGGTGGCCGCCAGCGCGGAGGAACTCGCCCAATCCGTGCATGCCATCGCGGCCAGCGTGGCCGAAAGCGCGCAGATCGCCCGGGCGGCGGTGAGCGAGGCGGCGGCCACCGATCGCAGCGTCGCCGGGCTGTCCGAGGCAGCGGGGCGGATCGGCGATGTGGTGCGCCTGATCAGTGATATCGCCGAGCGCACCAATCTGCTGGCGCTCAACGCCACGATCGAAGCCGCGCGGGCGGGTGATGCCGGGCGCGGCTTCGCGGTGGTCGCCAACGAGGTCAAGACCTTGGCCAACCAAACCGCCAAGGCGACCGGAGATATCGCCGACCAGATCACCGCCATGCAGGGCGCGACCGGCCAGGCGGTGAGCGCGCTGCGCTCGATCGGGCGGACCATCGAGCAGATGAACGAAATCGCCGGCAGCATCGCCGGCGCCGTGGCCCAGCAGGGGGCGGCCACACAGGAGATCGCCCGGGCGGTGCAGCATGCGGCGTCCGGCACCTCGCAGGTGGACAGCAACATCGGCGAAGTAACCGCGACCGTGCAGCGCACCGGCACCCAGGCCGGCGAATTCGCCGCTGCGGCGAACCGCCTCAGCACGCGATCGGGCGAGCTGGCGCACGAGGTATCGCTGTTCCTCGCCGAACTCCAGGCAGCATGACGGGGTTCACTGGCGCCCAACCCACTGATCGGTCATAGTTCGGGACGTCACCCGGAGAGATCGATGCGTACCTCGGTTGTATTCGTTGTGCTTCTGGCCGCCATGGCATGCGCGGCGGGCTCCGCGCGGGCGGCCTCGTTTGACTGCACGCGGGCGGCAACGCCGGTGGAAAAAGCCATCTGCGCCGCGCCCGCACTGTCGCAGCTCGATGAACGGGCGGTGGCGGCCTATGACGAGGCGGTAGCCACGCTCGGTATCGGCGAGGATGACGATCCGCAGGGCGACCTGCTGCTGCGCGGGCATCAGGAATGGTCGGCCGCCCGCAACCGCTGCGGCACCGTCACCGGGTGCCTGTTGCAGATGTATCTGCGCCGGCTGGCCGTGCTCGGCTACAAGCCCGATCCGCAGGCGCCGGCACCGCTCGATGCGCTGGTCGGGCGCTATGGCACGCCGGTGGACCCGGCCCGCGAATTGGTCATCATGGCAGCACCCGGCGGCAGCGTGCTGGTGAACGTAAGGGTAATCGCGACGGATTGGACCTGCGTATTCACCGGCATCGGCCAATCCGACGGCGCGGGCGGTCTCAAGGTGACGCGTGTGGAGGCGAAGGGCGCCAACCAGGGCACCCATGTGCTGCTGCTGACACCGACGCGCCTAGGGCTCGCGGCCAAGCGCGCCGATCCCAAGGACGATATCTCGGCGCGCTATTGCGGGGCGGGCGGGGCGCTGGAGCAGCCGTATCCGCGGCGACACTGAAGCGGATCACGGAAACATCGCCAGACTCGGGATGAATCTGCCATAGCTGGGCTCGCCATAGTCGGTGGAGACCTCCCCATGCGCGCCTGTTTGATGATCGCCACCCTGGCCCTGCTCGCCGGCTGCGGCAGCGGCAGCTTTGACCGCGTGACCACCGGGGCGGGCACGGGGGCGGCGGGCGGCGCCGCGATCGGGCTGCTCGGCGGGCCGGTGGGCGTGCTGGCAGGGGCCGCGATCGGCGCCGGGGTGGGCGCCGTCACCGGCGGCACCACCTCCTCGGATCAGATCGATCTCGGCAAGCCGGTCTGGAAGTAGCGCCGCGTCAGCCGGTGCCGGCCACGTAGGCGCGCAGGCTTTCCACTTCGCCCTCCTGCGCCATGATCCGTGCCTTCACCACGTCCCCGATGCTGACGATGCCCACCAAGGTTTCGCCAGCCAGGATGGGCAGGTGACGGAAACGGCCCTCGGTCATCATCGCCATGGCTTCAGCCACCGTGGTACTGAGGGTGGCGGTGGTGATGTTGTGGGTCATGAGTTGTTCGGCCGTCATGTCGAGCGCCGCGGCGCCGTGGGCGGCCAAAGCGGTGACGATATCGCGCTCGCTCGCCACGCCGCGCAGGTGTCCAGCCTGGTCGAGCACCACGACCGCGCCGATGCGTCGCGAGGCCAGCACGGCGGCAAGATCGGCCACCGTGGTGGACGGGCGCACGGATGTGACGGTGTTACCCTTGTGCTTCAGTATCGCGGCGACAGTCATCGGCGATCCCTCCTGATATGGAGCCCGCCGCGAGACCGCGATGGGCCCGTTGAAGCAGGGTGACTATGCGCCACATTGCGGCCGGGATTCAAAGAATTCGTGGGTGGCCTAAAGGGCCGGCGCCAACTGGGTTGCCACCAGACCGGCGAAGCGGCCGTTGGCGGCCATCAGGTCGGCGAAGCCGCCGCGTTCCACCACCTGGCCGCCCTCGAATACCAGGATGACATCGGCATCGCGCACGGTGGACAGGCGGTGGGCGATGATGAAGCAGGTGCGGCCCTGCATCAGGTGGCGCAGGGCGGTGGCGACGCGGGCCTCGGTGGCAGCATCGAGCGCGCTGGTGGCTTCGTCGAGA
>CAIMWH010000087.1 GCA_903845065.1 uncultured Rhodospirillales bacterium
CGGCGGGCCGGGCCGTTCGTGGCGATCAACATGGCGGCGATCCCGCGCGAGTTGATCGAGAGCGAGTTGTTCGGCCACGAGCGGGGCGCGTTTACCGGCGCCACCAATCGCGCCGCCGGGCGGTTCGAGCAGGCGGCCGGCGGCACGCTGTTTCTCGACGAAATCGGCGACATGCCGCCCGAGGCGCAGACCCGGTTGCTCCGTGTGTTGCAGGAGGGCGAATACACCACTGTCGGCGGGCGCCAGCCGATCCGCGCCAATGTGCGCATCATCGCCGCCACCCATCGCGATCTGCGCGCGGCGATCCGCCAGGGGCAATTCCGCGAGGATTTGTTCTATCGCCTCAACGTGGTGCCCATCCGGCTGCCGCCGCTGCGCGAGCGGGCGGAGGATGTGGGCGACCTGGCGCGGCATTTTCTCGATCGGGCGGTGGCCGACGGGTTGCCGTCGAAAACCCTCGACCAGCAGGCGATCGAGGCGATGATGGCCTATCGCTGGCCGGGCAATGTGCGCGAACTGGAAAACCTGATGCGCCGTCTGGCCGCGCTCTGCCCGGACGAGGTGATCGGCGCGGCGGCGGTGCAGGCCGAGGTGGAGGTTGCCGAACCGGCCGAGCCGTCGGCGACGGCCACGAGCACCGGGCCGGAGCCGTTGGCCCGCGCGGTGGAGCGCCATATCCGGCAGTTCCTGGCGGCCTACCAGGATGGCATGACGCCCTCTGACATCTATGACCGGGTAATCGCCGAGGTGGAGCGGCCGTTGATCCTGATGACGCTGGGGGCCACGCGCGGCAACCAGATCAAGGCGGCGGCGATGCTGGGGCTCAACCGCAACACGCTGCGCAAGAAGATCCGTGACCTGGAAATCCCGGTGATCCGGGGAATTTCCTGATCGCGATGGCCGACGGGTCGGCGTCATGAGCACGTCGGCTGAAACGCCGCCGCGGCGCGGCCTGCTCGGGCGGATCGCCGATGCGGTGCTCGGCAAGGCGGCCACGCTGATCCTGGCGGCCCTGGCGCTGGCGCTGGGGGTGGCCACCTTCGTGGTGCTGGCGCGGCAGATGCCGGCGGCCGAGACGGTGATCGGGCTGGTGCTGGCGAACCTGATTTCGCTGCTGCTGTTGGGCGCGGTGCTGGCTGGTCGGCTGACCCGGATGTGGGTGGAACGGCGCCAGGGTGCCGCGGGGGCGCGGCTGCACGTGCGCCTGGTGCTGCTGTTCAGCGGCGTGGCGCTGACCCCCACCATCGTGGTGGCGATATTCTCCACCGGCTTCTTCAACCTCGGTATCCAGCACTGGTTCGCCGAACCGGTGCGCGCGGCGTTGCAGGAGAGCCTCAACGTCTCGCGGGGCTATTTCGAGGAGCATCGCAACAACATCCGCGCCGACGCGCTGGCAATGGCGGCGGATTTGTCACGTGCGGGGCGGCTGCTGTCGTCCAACCCCGACAGCTTCATCGATGTGCTGACCGAACAGACCGCCTTGCGCGGTCTCACCGAGGCGGTGATCTTCGAGCCGCTGACCGGGCAGATACTGGCCTCCTCCGGCACGCTGGCGGGGCCCGCGATGCCGGCGCCGCCAAGTTGGGCGATCGCGCTGGCGCAGTCCGGCGAGGTGGCGGTGCTGGCGGCCGAGGATGCCGACCGGGTGCGCGCGGTGGTGCAACTCGATGTTACGCCGCCGCTGATGCTGCATGTCAGCCGCCCCGTCGACAAACGCATCCTCGACTACATGCTGCGGGCCGAGGCGGCGGTGAACCAGTACCAGCGGCTGGACGAGAACCGCTCCGGCCTGCAGGTGACGTTCGCGCTGATTTTCGCCCTGGTGGCGATGCTGGTGCTGGCGGCGGCCATTCTGATCGGGCTGGTGCTGGCCAACCAGATCGCCCGCCCGGTGGGTGGGTTGATCGCGGCGGCCGAAAAGGTGCGCACCGGCGATTTGTCGGTGCGGGTGCCGGAATGGAGTGGCGGCGACGAACTGGCCGGGCTAGCACGGGCGTTCAACCGGATGACCGGCCAGCTTGGCGCCCAGCGCAGCGAACTCCTGGCCGCCTACAGCCAGTTGGACGAGCGGCGCCGGTTCACCGAGACGGTGCTGTCCGGCGTGTCGGCCGGGGTGATCGGGCTTGACGCCAACGGGGCCATTGAGTTGCCCAATCGCGCCGCGACGGAACTGCTGGGGCGGGACCTGCGCGCCGATATCGGCCGGGACCTGGCCGAGGCGGTACCGGAGTTCGAGGCCCTGCTGGCCGAAGTGCGTGCCAATCCGGGCGCCCGCCCGCGCACCGCCGAAGTGCAGATCGGCCCGCCCACCGCGCGGCGGACGCTGCTGCTGCGCATCGGCGCGGATGCCGGGGGCGGCCAGGGCTCCGGCTTCGTCGCTACCTTCGATGACATCACCGAGTTGCAGTCCGCCCAGCGCAAAGCGGCCTGGGCCGATGTGGCCCGCCGCATCGCCCATGAGATCAAGAACCCGCTGACCCCGATCCAACTATCCGCCGAGCGGCTGAAGCGGCGCTTCACCCGTGAAATCACCTCCGACCCCGAGACGTTCTCCCAACTGGCGGACACCATCGTGCGCCACGTCGGCGATATCGGGCGGATGGTGGATGAGTTCTCCGCCTTCGCCCGCATGCCGCAGCCGGTGATCCGCACCGAGGATGTCGGACGCGTCGTCCGCGAGTCGCTCATCCTGCAACGCAACGCCCATCCCGAGATCGCCTATGATCCCACCATCCCGGACCGCGGGCCGATCGGCAAATGCGATCGCCGGCTGCTCGGCCAGGCGCTCACCAACCTGTTGCAGAACGCCGCGGATGCCATCGCCATGCGGCCCGGCACCGGCGGGCGGATCGAGATCGGCGTGGCCTGCGATGGTGCGGAGATTGTGATCAGCGTCGCCGATGACGGACTCGGGCTGCCCGCGCAAGATCGCGACAAGCTCACCGAGCCGTACGTCACCCACAAGCCGAAGGGAACCGGCCTTGGCCTCGCCATCGTCAAGAAGATCATGGAAGACCACGGCGGCCGCATCATGCTGGCCGAACGGGTGCCTCGGCCGGATTGGGACGGCAGCGGCGCCATCGCCAGCCTCGTGCTGCCCGCGAGCGGAGACTGACCATGGCGCATGACATTCTGATCATCGATGACGAGCCCGATATCCGCATGCTGGTGGCCGGCATCCTGGAGGACGAGGGCTACGAAACCCGTCAGGCCGGCGATGCGGACGCGGCACTGGCGGCGTTTCGCATCCGGCGGCCCTCGCTGGTGATCCAGGACGTATGGCTGCAAGGCAGCAGCATGGATGGACTGGGCATCCTTGCCGCCCTCCAGCGCGAGGAGCCGCAGGTGCCGGTGGTGATGATTTCCGGCCACGGCACCATCGAAATGGCGGTGAACGCCATCCAGCTCGGTGCCTATGACTTCCTGGAAAAGCCGTTCCAGTCCGACCGGCTGCTGCTGATCGTGCGCCGCGCGTTGCAGGCGGCCGGGCTGGCGCGGGAGAACGCCGAGTTGCGGCTGCGCGCCGGGCCGGAGACCGAACTCACCGGCGAGAGCACCCATATCCACGCGCTGCGTACGGCGGTGGAGCGGGTGGCACCCACCGGCTCGCGGGTGATGATCACCGGGCCGGCGGGCTCGGGCAAGGAGGTGGTGGCGCGGATGATCCATGCCCGCTCGCGCCGCGCCGATGCCGCGTTTGTGGCGCTCAACTGCGCCATTCTCAATCCGGCGCGGTTCGAGGAGGAACTGTTCGGCGTCGAGGCCGGAGCCGATGCCGCCGTGTCGCCGCGGCGCGCCGGCGTGCTGGAACGTGCCCATGGCGGCACGCTGCTGCTCGATGAAGTCGCCGACATGCCGTTGGAGACCCAGGGCAAGATTGTTCGCGCATTGCAGGAGCAATCGTTCGAGCGCGTCGGCGGCGGCAGCCGGGTGAAGGTGGATATCCGCGTTATCGCCACCTCCAACCGGGACCTCCAGGCCGAGATCGCCGCCGGGCGATTTCGCGAGGACCTGTTCTATCGCCTCGCGGTGGTGCCGCTGCGGGTGCCGGCGCTGAAGGAACGGCGCGAGGATGTGCCGGCGCTGGCGCGGTATTTCCTCACCCGCTCGGCCGACGCGGCATCGATGCCGGCGCGCGAGCTTTCGGCCGATGCCATCGCCGCGCTGCAAAGCCATGACTGGCCGGGCAATGTGCGGCAACTGCGCAATGTGATGGACTGGCTGATGATCATGGCGCCTGGCACCGCCACGGACTCCATTCGTGCCGACATGCTGCCGCCCGAGATCGGCGCCAAGGCCCCCGCGCTCCTCGCGGACCCCGGCGCCGATGTGATGGCGCTGGCGCTGCGCGAGGCGCGGGATTTGTTCGAGACCCAGTATCTCCAGGCCCAGCTCCTGCGCTTCGGCGGCAATATCAGCCGCACCGCGCAGTTCGTCGGCATGGAACGCAGCGCGCTGCATCGCAAGCTCAAGCAGCTTGGGGTGCATGCGGACGAGCGCGGTTGACGGAACCGCCCGGCGCGGCGAGTTTGCGCGCCATGTCCACACCACCCCTCCCGCGCCGTGCCGCCGTGCTCGTCGCCGCCGGCAGCGGCAGCCGTTTTGGCGCCGAACTGCCCAAGCAGTTCCAGATCGTCGCCGGTGAGCCGGTGCTGCGCCATGCCGCGCGGGCGCTGGCGGCCGAGGTTGACCTGTTGCAACCCGTCGGCGACGCGGATGCCATCGCGGCGGTGCTCGAAGGCATTCCCCATCTGCCGGTGGTGCCCGGCGGCGCCAGCCGGCAGGCTAGCGTGCGGGCCGGGTTGGAGGCGTTGCTGCCCCACGCGCCCGATATCGTGCTGGTGCATGACGGCGCTCGGCCGCATATCCCGGCCGGTGTGATCGAAGCGTTGGTGGAGGCGCTCGCCACCACCCCGGGAGCCATTCCCACTGTGCCGGTGGCCGATACCCTCAAGCGCGCCCGTGGCGGCGTGATCGAAACCACGGTGCCGCGCGACAATCTGTTCCGCGCCCAGACCCCGCAGGCGTTTCATTTCCCGCTGCTGCTCGACCTGCACCGCGCCATGCCGGACGGGGCCACTGACGACGCCTCCATCCTCGAAGCCGCCGGCCACGCTGTCACCCTCGTGCCCGGCAGCGAGGACAACATCAAACTCACCTACCCGGAGGATCTCGTGCGCCTCGAACGTATCCTCGCGCCCGCCATGCTGCCGCGCGTTGGCACCGGCTATGACGTGCATGTGCTGGCACCCAATCGCAAGCTCATCCTGTGCGGCATCGAAGTGCCGCATGATCAAGGGCTTGATGGGCATTCCGACGCCGACGTGGGCATTCACGCGCTGTGCGACGCGATCTATGGCGCCCTGGCCGAGGGCGATATCGGCCGCCACTTCCCGCCCAGCCAGGCGCAGTGGAAAGACGCCGACAGCGCGCGGTTCCTGCGCCATGCCGCCGAGCGTATCGCGGCGCGGGGCGGGCGGCTCATCAATGCCGATGTGACGTTGATCTGCGAGCGGCCGAAAATCACCCCGCATGCGCCGGCTATGATCGCGCGGCTCGCCGCGTTGCTGAATACGACAGTGGATCGGATTTCGGTGAAGGCGACGACGACGGAGCGGCTGGGGTTCACCGGGCGGATGGAGGGGATTGCCGCGCAGGCGGTGGTGACGGTGCTGGTGCCGGACGTCGGGGGCTAAGGGAAGCAAGCGCTTCTTTTTGAAAAAAGAAGCAAAAATTTTTTTATCCAATGGCTTCGCCGCTCTCCCGGGGAAGGGGCGAAGCCACCGGACAAAAGTTTTTTGGTTCTTTTTTTCAAAAAAGAACCGCTTCCTTCAGGTCCCGGGACGGGAAACCTCGGTCTCCTTGC
>CAIMWH010000088.1 GCA_903845065.1 uncultured Rhodospirillales bacterium
CACCAATAGCTTCGACTACGTGCGCGAGCACAATGCCGCGGTGAACTTCCTCGATGTTATCGAGGGGCGCGAGGAAATCACCGCCGACTACGCACCGGGTTCGGTGGAGATCGTGCGCCAGCATGACGGCTCGCTGCTCAAGCTGCGCAAGCTCGCGTCGGACTACGATGCCACCGATCGCATCGCGGCGATGGACTTCCTGCAAACCCATCACGCCCGCGGCGAGATCGTTACCGGGCTGCTCTACGTCGATCCCGATGCCGAGGACATGCATGCCTCGCTCGGCACCGCACGGCAGCCGCTCAACGCCATGAATGACGATCAACTGTGCCCCGGTTCGGCCGCGCTCGAGAAGTTGAACGCCTCGCTGCGCTGATCGCCAACCAGCCAGACGGCTGACGCAGCCGGGAGGGCGCCGCCTTCCCGGCTGTTTCGTGTCCGGCGCAACCCGACGCACCGGGGCGGCCTCCGTTATACTATCTCATCATACATGGCTTGACGGCGGCGGATGGATTGGGTTGGATAGCGCTGCATACGCATTCAAGACGTCAACAACCGGCCGCGGCGCCTGTCGCGCGGACCACGATCAGGGGAACACAGATGGCTCTCAAACGCCGTGACGCACTTGCTGGCGCCGCAGCACTCGCCGCCGGGGCCTTCGCCGCCCCGCGCACGGCTGCCGCCGCCATCACGCCGGGCAAGCCGTTCGCCGGCCAGACCGTCAAGGTGATGGTCGTGCGCTCCACCCAGTACGCCGCCCAGGCCAAGCGCCTGCCGGAATTCGAGGCCGCCACCGGCATCAAGGTGCAATTCATTGACGTGCCGTTCGGCTCGGTCCGCGAGAAGCTGACCGCCGAAATGGTCGCCGGCTCGGCCGACTTCGACCTCGCGACCATCATGGACGTGTGGATCCCGCCGCTGGTCGACAACTACCTCGCCCCCATCGGCGCCGACCTCAAGGCCCGCGGCGTTGACCTCGCGCGCTATCCGCGCTCATTCCTCTACACCTCGCTCTACAACAACGAAGTCTATGGGCTGCCGACGCGCTGCCATATCCAGTTGCTGTTCTACCGCAAGGACATCTTCGGCGAACTCGGCATCGGCATCCCCAAGACCTGGGAAGACGTCGTCGCCGCCGGGCTGAAGGTGCAGGAAAAGACCAAGCTCGCCGGCATCTCCATCCCCTACGGCCGCAGCGCCGGGCAGAACCTGATGGTGTGGTACAACTTCCTCTGGGGCGCCGGCAGCGACATGTTCGACGACAAGATGAAGCCGATGTTCAACAACGCCGCCGGCCTGAAGGCGACGCAGGACTACGTCGACATCCTGCTCAAGTACAAGATCTGCCCCACCGGCGCCGCCTCCTTCAACGAGGGCGAAGCCACCACCTCCATGGTGCAGGGCAATTCGGCGATGAACCCGTGCTGGTGGCACATCTACAACCGCTTCGCCATGAAGGACGCCCCGGTCGGCCTCGACAAGCTCGGCTTCACCCCGCTGCCGACCTACGCCGGCGCGGAGCCCACCACCTACACCAACACCTGGATCTACGGCGTCAACAAGAACTCCAAGGTGCGTGGTGCGGCCATCGAGTTCCTCGACTGGATCAGCGCCCCCGGCATCGAGCGCTCGATCCTGGTCGATCCGGCGGAGAACGACGTGGTGGCAACCCAGTGGTCCAACCTGCGTGACCCCGAGGTCAACGCCCGCTTCCACGGCATGCACGGCTTCGCCGCCACGGCGCTGGAAAAGACCAAGAAACTCATCCCCAACATCCCGGAATTCCTCCCGGTGGTGGACGTGATGGAAGTGGCGATGAACAACATCGCGACCGGGCAGGCCAATGTGGCCGACGCCATGAACGGGGCCGCCTCGCAGGTTGCCCGCATCATGCGGCGGGCCTAGTTCGTGCCTGCTTCCAACCTGACGGGCGAACGTTTTTTTCGCCGAGAAGAAAGCGGTTCTTTTTGAAAAAAGAAGCAAAAACTTTTTGTCCGTTGGGTTGGGTGCGCGGCGGATGAGCCGGCGTGGGGGGACGGTTGTTCTGCTTGCGCCGGCGCTGCTGGCGGTGGGGGCAACCACGTTCTATCCGCTGGTGTTTTCGTTCTGGACCAGCTTCCACGACTGGCGGCTGATCAAGAGCCTGCGGCCCGGCGTATTCGTCGGCCTGGAAAACTACGTCACCGCCTTCACCGATGATCCGGTGTTCTGGCAGGTGATGGGGGTCACGGCGCGGTTCGTCTTCTTCGATGTCACCTGCACCATCCTCGCCGCCCTCGGCCTCGCGCTGCTGCTGCTGCGCGCCGGCTTCGCCCGCACCGTGATGCGCACGCTGCTGATCCTGCCCTTCGCGGTCAGCCCGGCGCTGATCGGGATTTCCTGGCGCTTCATGTTCAAGCCGGACTACGGCGCCTTCCAGGTTGCCGCCGGCACGATCTTCCCCTTCATGGCCGACGTGGACTGGTTCTCCAGCCCAGGTTTGGCCACCTACGCCCTGATCTCGGCCGATCTCTGGCACTGGGCGCCCTACTTCGCCTTCATGCTGATGGGGGGGCTCGCCGGCGTGCCGCCCGAAACCCAGGAAGCGGCGCGGATCGACGGCGCGTCGGATTTCCGGGTGTTCCTCCACGTCACACTGCCGCAGATCGCCCCGGTGCTGTTCGTCGCGGTGATCCTGAAAACCGTGTTCGCGCTGAAGGTGTTCGACCTCATCGTGACCATGACCGGCGGCGGACCGGGGCTCGAAACCAACACCCTGGCCTTCTTCGCCTACAACATCGGCTTCCGCGACTACGACATGGGCTACGCCTCGGCGGTTGCCTACGTGCTCACCGCGATGCTCTTCGCGCTGTCGTTCGTCTATATCCGCCACATCCTGCCGGCGAAGGCATCGCGATGAGAACCGCCGCGCGCCGCCGCAAGATGTTCTTCAAGACACTCGAATGGACGGCGCTGGGCGCGGTGGCGTTCGCCATCCTGTTCCCCATCGTCTGGATGATCCTGACCGCGTTCAAGCCGGTGTCGCTGATCTACCACCTCACCGTGCTGTTCCCGCCCACGCTCGACAACTTCCGCGAAGTATTCAGCCCACGCTGGGAAATCGGCGGCAAGGTGCTCAACAGCCTGGTGATCGCGACAGGCACGGTGATCGTGGCGGTGCCGCTGGCGATCTGCGCGGCCTATGCCTTCTCGCGCCGCGAATTCCCGTTCAAGCGGACGATGTTCCAGTTGATCCTGCTCACCCAGTTCATCCCGGGCGTGGCCATCGTGCTGCCGTTCTATTTGATGTTCCGCAACTTCGGCATGCTGGACACCTACGCCGCGCTCATCATCGTCGATCTCTCCGTCGTGCTGCCTTACGCGGTCTGGACCATCAAGGGCTTCATTGACGCCATTCCCGAGGAAACCGAGGAAGCCGCCACCATCGATGGCGCCGGACTGTTCGGCCTGCTGTGGCATGTCATCGTGCCGATGGCGCGGCCCGGCATCATCACCGCGGCGATCTTCTGCTTCATCCTTACCTGGAACGAGTTCCTGTTCGCCCTCATCCTGACCCGCAACAAGGTGGTGCCGCTGTCGGTCGGCCTGGTCAGCTTCAAGCTGGAGCGCGGCGAGTTGTGGGAACTGATTTCCGCCACCGGCATCCTCATCACCATTCCGATGTTCTTCCTGGCGATGGTCATCCAGCGCCACTTCATCAAGGGAATGAACGTCGGTGCGTTCCGCTGATTTCCTGCCCTCCCATGAAAGGCACACCAGACATGGTTGATATCGTTGTCTCCCCCGAGGAGGCCCGCGCGCGGGTGATCGCGCGCGCCGACTATGTGTCCTGCCCGACCGCCTTCATCGACTGCAAGAAGCCGGGCTCCCACCTCAAGCAGAACTACTCGATGATCGGCCCGGGGGTGACCACCTCCACCGAGCAGGTGGTGAATATCCGTGAGCCGCACGGCTTCAATATTGGGGCAGCCGCCATGCCGCACGGCATCACCAACAACCTGCACATCCATTTCACCGCCGAAGTCTTCATGGTGTTTGGCGGCAGCTATACCTTCCGTTGGGGCGATCACGGCCAGGACGGCGAATTCACCGGCAATGACGGCGATATCCTGTCGATCCCGACCTGGATTTTCCGCGGCTTCGTCAATGTCGGGGTGGACGATGCGATGGTGTTCACCACCCTCGGCGGCGATGACACCGGCGGCCTGATCTGGCACCCCTCCATCATCGCCGAGGCGGCCGACTACGGGCTGTATCTCACCAAGGACAACATCCTGGTCGATACCGCCACCGGCGTGCAGCGCCCCGCGCATGACCAGTTGATCGAGCCGATCTCCCAGGCCGAGATCGCCAAGCTGCGGCATTATTCGGTCGACGAGATGCGCCAGCGCGTTGTGACCGCCGGCGAACGCAACTGGTCCGCCAACGCGTTGCTCGACTCCTGCCTGCCAGGCCATGCCAGCGAACTCGCCCCGGTCATCGGGTTCGGCATCAGCCAGGACCGCGACCATGCCGCCCCCATCACCAACCCGCATGGCTTCTCGCATGAATGGCTGCGCCTGGCGCCCGGCCAGTCGGTCTCGCGTTTCCGCATCCACGAAAAGCAGGTGCTGCTGGCCCATACCGGCGCCTTCACCGTCACCTTCAACGCGCCCGGCCATGAAGTCGCGGTGCCGCTCGAGGCCTGGGGCATGGTATCGGTGCCGGCCGGCGCCTGGCGCAGCATCCGCAACGACAGCGACAGCGTGGCCGAGGTGCTGCTCATCACCGCCGGGGATAGCCGCAAGATCCCGGAATGGCCCGAGGAAACCGTCACCGCCGCCCGCGCGATGGGCCGCGCGGTAGACCGCAGCGGCATGGTGGCGCCGGCCCATCTGCTGCCCAACTACCTGATCGGCCAACAATCCCTCGCCAGCACCAAGGAAGCGTCATGAGCGATCCCCAGTCCCCCCGCATCGTCGCCGCCCAGGCTGCCCCGGCCGAAGAGGTGCTCCAGGTCGAGCGGCATGACTTCGTCGATCTGGTGCCGACCGATCGGCCGCGCTCGCAGAGCCTGCGCGGGTTCGATCCGATCTACACCGATATCGTGGACTACATCGTCCGCTGCACCCACCGCATCTGGGACGAGCGCGATGTCGGGCTGATCTACAGCCACTACACCAGCAACTCTGACGTCTACTACAACCTCAAGTCGGTCCACAGCCGCGAAGACATCGTCCGCGACACCATCGAGCGCCTGGCCGCCTTCCCGGAACGGCGCGGCATGGCCACCCAGGTGATCTGGCGCGGCAATGATGTCGATGGGTTCTACAGTTCCCATCTCGTCACCGGCGCCGGCCGCCACACCCAGTTCGGCGCCTACGGCAAGCCCACCGGCCGCAGCTTCAACACCCGCACCATCGCCGACTGCATGGTGCTGGAGAACCGCATCTACCGCGAATGGATCGCCACCGACGGCATGGGGGTGATCCGCCAGCTTGGCCTCGATCCGCACCCCATCGCCGAGGCCACCGCGCGGGAGATGCATTCGCGCGGCCAGGGCACGCTCGATTTCGGCGAGAATCGCCGCCTGCTCGGGCAATACCCGCCCGAGACGGAGGCCGACATCTCCATCGCCCATACCGACGGCGAGGCCGTGCTGCTCGGCTGGCTGCACGAGATGTTCAACCGCCGCATGCTGGGCATGATCGATCGGGTCTACGCGCCCAACGTGCTCTACCACGGCTCCAACCTGCGTAACCTCTACGGCCGCGCCGCGGTGCTGAACCGCACGTTGCAGCTGATCGCCACCATGCCGGATTGCGCCTTCATCCCGCAGCACATCTGCTCGCAGCCCTCCGCCGAGGGTGGCGAGAAAATCGCGGTGCGCTGGATCATGGAGGGGCATCACTTGGGCTACGGCATGATGGGCGCGCCCACCGGCCACCGCATTTTCCTGCTCGGCATCAGCCACTACCACATCATCAACGGCAAGGTGGTCGAACAGTGGGACGTGTATGACGAGATGGCGATGCTGACCCAGATCAAGCTCGGCGCGATGGGCCCCGCCGAGTGAGGATCGGCTTCATCGGCCTGGGCCGCATGGGCCTGCCGATGGCGACGCGGCTGCTGGCGGCCGGACACCAGGTGACGGGGTGTGACATCAACCCCGCCGCCACGGCCGCCTTCGCCGCGCGCGGCGGTAGCATTGCGGCCTCGCCGGCCGAGGCCGCGCGCGACGCCGAGGCAACCTTGTCGATGGTGCTGAACGACGCCGTGCTGCACACCGTCGCGGACGGCGTGCTGGCCGGCGCCGCGCCAGGGCACCTCTACGCCGATCTCTCCACCGTAACCCCCGGCGCCTCGGCCGCGGTGGCGGCGCGGGCGAAGGCGGCTGGCGTCACCTATCTCTGTGCCAAGGTATCGGGCAGCGTCGGGCTTGCCGAAGAGGGCGGGTTGACGTTGTTCGCCTCCGGCCCGCGCGCGGCGTTCGACCGGCTGGAGCCCGCTTTCGCAGCCATGGCCCGCCTGGTGCGCCATGTCGGCGATGGCGAGGCGGCGGCGACGTTGAAGCTGGTGCACAGCCTCATCATCGGCGTCTATTCGGCCATGATCGGCGAGGCACTGGCGTTCGGCGAACGCGGCGGGCTTACCCTCGATACCATGGTGGATATCCTTGAAGCCGGCCCGCTCGGCTCGAAGCAACTCACCCTCAAGGCCCCCGTCCTCAAGCAGCGCCGGTTCGACGCCCCGCCATCGGATATCGATACCGCGGCCAAGGACATGGACCTCATCCTGCAAACCGCCCGCGAGGCCACGACGCCCCTGCCCCTCGCCTCCGCGGTGCGCCAGATGATGGCGATGGCCCAGGCGCATGGCCAGGGCAAGCGCGAGATCTACGCCATTCTCGAAACCTTCGAGGCGCTGTCGAACATCGCCCCGCCGGCGCATCTAGCAACCAACGGATAACGCCATGAGCATGACCGGCTTCGACCCGAAATGGAAAGACCCCGCCGATTTCATCATCGGCGTGACCAAGGAAATCTGGGAGGATCGCGTGATCTCCTCCCTCACCCACCGCTATCATAAGACCATCCCGGTGCGCTCACCGGCCTCCCTCGTGGTGGGCAACCAGGGCGTCATCGCGGCCACCATGGCGACCCTCGCCGAGTTCCCCGATCGCGCGCTGTATGGGGAGGACGTGATATGGTGCCCGGCCGCCGAGGGCGGCTTCCTGTCCTCGCACCGCCTGATGTGCACCGCCACCCACCTCGCCGACGGCGCCTACGGCCGCGCGACCGGCAAGACCCTGCGCTACCGCATCCTCGCCGACTGCGCCGCCCGCGATGACCACATCTATGACGAGTGGCTGGTCCGTGATCAGGGCGCCATCGTCGCCCAGATGGGCTGGGACGCGAAGACCTACGCCGCCGACCTCATCGCCAAAGAGGGCGGCCCGGAGCGCTGCGTGCGCCCCTTCACCCCTGAAATGGATGTCGACGGCGGCTACCATGGCACCGGCAATGATCATCCGGTCGGCGCCCGCTATGCCGATATCCTCACCCGCATCATGGCCGCCGAACTCGCCGTGGTGCCACGCGAATACGATCGCGCCGTGCAGCTCGAACTCCCAGGCGGGCTTACCGGCCACGGCACCGGCGCCGCCGACCGCTTCTGGCTCGGCCTGCGCGCCGCCTTCCCCAACGCGGCCTTCAAGCTGCACCACGTCATCGGCCGCGACGATCCGATGATGCCGCCGCGCGCCGCGCTGCGCTGGTCCCTCACCGGCAAGCATGACGGCTGGGGCGCCTTCGGCGTGCCGACCGGCGCCAATGTGCACGTGATGGGCATCAGCCAGGCCGAGTTCGGCCCCTGGGGGCTGCGGCGCGAATACGTGCTGATCGACGAGATCGCGATCTGGAAACAAATCGCCCTGCAAACCGGATAGGACTTCGCCATGCGCATCCGCACCACCCATGTCGGCTCCCTGCCGCGCTCCGCCATCGTGGCCGACCTGCTGTTCGGTCAGGAAAAGGGGCTGCCGTTCGAGCCCGCCGCCTATCACGCCATCATGGCCGAGGCGACGACCGCCATCCTGGCCCGCCAGTGCCAGGCCGGCGTGGATATTCCGTCCGATGGCGAGACCTCGAAAATCTCCTACGCCACCTACATCAAGGACCGCCTGACCGGCTTCGAGGGCGACAGCCCGCGTTCCCCGCCGCAGGACCTGGCCGATTATCCGAGCTTCCTCGAACGCCTCGCCAAGGCCGGCGGCACCCCCGCCTATCGCCGCCCGCGCTGCGTCGGGCCGATCACCGTAAAGTCGATGGCGCCGCTCGAACGCGATATCGCCAACATGAAGGCCGGCATGGCGGCGTCGGGGTACACCGAGGGCTTCATGAACGCCGCCAGCCCCGGGGTGATCGCGCTGTTCCAGCCCTCCGACCATCACGCGAGCCTGGACGCCTATTTGTTCGACCTCGCCGCCGCCATGCGGGTGGAATACGAGGCCATCGTCGCCGCCGGACTGACGGTGCAGATTGACGCGCCCGATCTCGGGCTCGGCCGCCACATGATGTACAAGGACCTCGACGACGCCGGCTTCCTCAAGCGCCTCGCCGTGCATATCGAGGCGCTCAACAGCGCCCTGGTGAACATTCCGCGTGACCGCATCCGCCTGCACATCTGCTGGGGCAATTACGAGGGACCGCACACCCGCGACATCACGCTCGAAGCGGTACTGCCCGAACTGCTCAAGGCGCGCACCGGCGCCCTGCTGTTCGAAGCCGCCAACCCGCGCCACGCTCATGAATGGACGGTGTGGCAGGGCGCAAAGATCCCCGACGACCTGACCCTGGTGCCGGGGTGCCTGGATTCCACCACCAACTTCGTCGAGCACCCCGAACTGGTGGCCCAGCGCCTGGCCAATTTCGTGCGCGCCGTCGGGCCGGAGCGGGTGATCGCCGGCACCGATTGCGGCTTCTCCACCTTCGCCGGCTTCGGCGTGGTCGATCCCGCAATCGTCTGGACCAAGCTGGAATCCCTCGCCGCCGGCGCCGCGCTGGCGAGCGCGCGGGCCGGCTGACATGCCTCGCCCCGGTTCAGGCCGGGGTGGGCGGCGCCATGATGCGGGCCATCGCGAAGGCATCCACCAGGGTGCCATCGCGCAGCGCATAGGCGCGATGCGTGCCTTCCGCCTGGAATCCACACCGCCGATAAAGCGCAATCGCCGGCACGTTGTCGGTCCACACCGTCAGTTCCAGGCGCTGCAACCCCATCCATTTGTCCGCGATATCGAGCGCCGCGGCCATCAGCCGGGTGCCGATCCGCCGCGACACCCAGGCATCGTGCACCCCCATGCCGATCCCGCCGGCATGCGCCCGCCGCCCAGCCAGTCGGTTCAGCGCGATGGAGCCGACCAGTTGCGCGCCAGCGAACGCCAGCAGGTTGTGCCCGTCCGATGGTGCCTCCAGCCACCGCCGTATCGCCTCGGGGCTGACGAATGGCGGCCGCAGCGTACCGTGGCGAAAGCCGGGCAGGCACTGCATGGCGGCGATGGCCTCGGCGTCAGCCGGCCGGGCAGCACGGATCTCGATCTCGGGTGGTTCGGCGGTCATCTCGGTGTCCTCTGTGAAGGTGGACAGCGAGGGATCAAATTTTCCCCGCCATCCGATGGCGGGGGTGTGATGCGCGAGGTCGCCGTCAGCCGTCGCGATGCCACGCCCCGCCGCGGCGGGTCATAAGCATGGCGTGAAGCTGTACGGTGTGGCGCATGCGGGCAGTGCAACAAACCCGGGCGGCGCTGTAAAGCCCGAAGGCGGTTTGTCAGGTCCGCCATGCGCCACTAGCATCCGCGCCGACCGCAGGGAGACAACACATGGCCACCACGTTCCAGATCGGCGACATCCGCATCGATCGCATCATCGAGGGCGAATACCCGTTCACTTCGGCGCTCAGCTTCCTGCCCGGCCTGACGCCCGAACTGCTCGCCGAAAACCGCGACTGGCTGCGCGCCGCCGGTGCGCTCGATGAGCGGGACTGGCTGGTGCTGTGCATCCAGTCCTACGTGCTGCGCACGCCGCATCACAACATCCTCGTCGATACCTGCGTCGGCAACGACAAATCGCGCCCCACCCGGCCGATCTGGGACATGAAGACCGACGACCACTACATGCGCGCCTTGGCCGCCGCCGGGCTGCGGGTGGAGGATATCGATTGCGTGATGTGCACCCACCTGCATGTCGACCACGTCGGCTGGAACACGAAACTGCTCGATGGCCGCTGGGTGCCGACTTTTCCCAATGCCAAATACCTGTTTGCCCAGAACGAATACGACTACTGGGCGGCACAGAACGCCAAGGCGCCGGTGCTGCCGTTCGCCGACTCGGTGCTGCCGATCGTCGAAGCCGGCCGCCACCAGTTCGTCAGCAGCGCGCTGGAATTCAACGACCACATCCGCCTGCTGCCGACGCCGGGCCACACGCCCGATCATTTCGCGGTGGCCATCGGCCGTGGGCGTGACGCCGCGGTGATCACCGGAGACCTCATCCACAGCGCGCTGCAGGCGCGCTATCCCGAGATGTCGATGCTGGCCGACGTCGACAAGGTACAGTCCGGCGCCACCCGCCGCGCCTTCCTCGAACGCTATTGCGACACCGATACCCAGTGCTGCACGGCGCATTTCCCCTCACCCTCGCGCGTGAGGGTGAAGCGCTGGGGCGAGGGGTTCCGCTGCGACCCGGTCACGGACTGACCCGTTGCGCCTGCTCGCCTGGAACATCCGCGCCGGCGGCGGCAGCAGGCTCGATGGCATCATGGCCGCGATCGCCGGGCATGATGCCGATGTCCTGGTGTTGAGCGAAGACCATCCCGGCCCGGCCGGCGCCCGGCTGCGCGCTGCCCTCGCCGGCCTCGGCTACAGTCACGCCACCCGCACCGAGCCGGCGTCCGGCCGCAAGGGCGTGCTGATCGCCGCCCGCCGCCGGCTGCGCGATCTCGGCCCGATCCACGCCGGACTGGCCGAACCGTGGAAGCTGGTGGCGGCCGAGGTCGGTGGCGTCCATGTCGCGGGCGTCTACATGCCGAACCTGCTGGCGAAAACCCCCTACTGGGAGGCGCTGCTCGCCCACCTGGCGCCGCTGGGCGATCACCCCGTCCTGGCCCTGGGAGACTTCAACACCTGCCGGCATTACCTCGATGAAACCGGCGCGACCGATCGCTGCGCCCATTTCATGGACCGCGTGGAGACCATCGGCTTCCATGACGCCTGGCGCCGCCACCATCCCGAACGCATCGAGCACACCTGGTTCAGCCACCGCCACAACGGCTTCCGGCTGGACCACGCCTTCGCCTCATCCCCCGTGCGGGTGCGCGAAATCGCCTACAGCCAGGCCGAGCGCACGGCCGGACTGTCCGACCACGCGCTCATGCTGGTCGGCCTCGGGCACCGCGCGTAGGCCCGCCGGATCAGCTCCGTTCGAGCAGCTCGATCGAAACCCCCTCCGGCCCGCGCAGGAACGCGATGCGCACGCCGGGGCGGATGGTATTGGGCTCCATGGTGAATTCCGCCCCCTTGGCCTTCAATTCCGCCACCACGGCATCGATCCCGGTCACGCTGAGACCGAAATGGTCGAGCCCGAGATACGGTGACACCGGGGCGGCGGCGGCTTTGCCGGCCGGCGAATTGAGGATGAAGATGTCGAGCCCGCCCACCTTCATGTCGATGCGCGGCGCGCCGCCCGGAGCGCTGCGGATGATCTCGGCGCCGAACATCCGTTCGTAGAACGCCGCGGTCGCCTCCGGATCGGAGCTGCGCAGGTGGATATGGTCGAAGGTGAAAACGGACATTGCGGCGGCTCCCATATTTTGTCTGGCGTGACGGTAGCGCGGGCTTGTCCGGCGCGCCATGGCATGGGCATGACTGCGGGGCACGCGCCGTGCCCCAGGGAACAGGTCTCGCCGATGTTTTCGCCCTCCGCCCCACCAACCCGCTGGTTCGCCAGCCTTCCCACCGGCGTGGTGTACGTCCTCCTCCTGCTGATCGCGGTGGCCCCGCTCGGGCTGGTCCACGCGATGCTGGTGCCCCTTGGCCACGTACCGGACGAGCCGTTGCATGCGATGCGTGCGGACAGCCTCGCCCATGGCGAACTCGCCGGCCGCCGCCTCCCGGTGCCGCTGCCGGGTGGCATCGTGCCGCTCTCCTTCGTGGACGCCGATACCATGCTGGTCGCGGTGATGCGCCAGCAACCCAGCGGCGCCGAGGGCGCGCTGACGGCGAGGGACCTCGGCATCGCCGACCTCAGCGCCTGGTCCCATGTGCGGGCGCCGGTGGCGATCGGTGTGCCCGGCACCTATTTCCCGGTGTTCAACCTGCCCGCGGCGCTGGTGATGGCGGCGGCGCCACCGCTCGGCATGGTGCCGGCACGCGCCGCCCATGCCGCCCGCCTGCTCGATCTCGGGATCACCCTGCTGATCGGCGCCGTCGCGCTGCTGGTCGCCCGGCGCGGCCATGCGCTGTTCCTCTGCTTGCTGGCGCTGCCGATGACGGTCTCGCTCGCCGCTTCGCTCAATATCGACGGTCTGCTGATCGCCACCAACGTCCTCGCCGCCAGCCTGCTGACCCGCGGCGGGTCGCGTGCCGCTTGGCGGGGCGCCGCGGCGGCATTGTTCTGCGTCTGCCTCGCCAAGCCGCCCTTCCTGCCATTGCTGATGGTACTGCCATTCTTGAACCCGGGCGGCCCGTGGCGCGCGCGGGCCGGGATTGTCACCGGCCTCGTCGCGCTGGTCCTGGCGTGGTCGCTCCACGTTGTGCGCAATGTGGCCGGCAACGTGGAACGGGCGCCCTACCCCGCCGGCCCATGGTGGCCAGGCCCGCCCGGGCAGGTCTTCATCAGCACCGACAGCACCGCCCAACTCGCCGTGCTGCTCGCCCATCCCGCCCGCATCGTTGATCTGGCGGCCGGCGCCATCGACCTCGCCAGCCTGGAGGCGAGCATGATCGGCGTGCTCGGGCGGCTCGACCTGTTCCTGCCCGCGTTCCTCTATCCGCTGTGGCTGGCCGCCGCCGCCATCGCCGTGCTGAGCGAAATGGGCGGCCACGACCGCCACTCCCCCAAGCCCCGCCCCCTCCTCATCCTACTCGCGCTCGCCGCCAGCTACGTGCTGATTTGCGTCTCCACCTACCTGACCTGGACCCCGGTGGGAGCCGACCACCTAGCGGGCATGCAAGGCCGCTATCTGCTTCCGTTGGTGCCGTTCCTCGCCCTCGCCTTGCCCCGCTTCCGCCTCCCCGGCGGCGGAACGCTGCACGCCGCCGGCATGCTGGCGCCAACCATCGCCGCCATTGCCGGTGCCATCACGCTGCCGATGGTGTTTCTCTCCGCCTACTACCTGCGTTGACGCAGCCGCCGGATGCGCGGCGCCGAAATCTGCTAGAGATCGCCGATGATCCGCCTGACCGAACTCAAGCTCCCACTCGACCACACCGATGCCGATCTCACCGCGGCGGTGCTCGAACGCCTCGGCATTCCGCCCGCCGCACTGCGCCACCGCGCGGTGTTCCGCCGGGCGGTCGATGCGCGGCGCAAATCACAGATCCACTTCACCTATACGGTCGATGTGGACGTCGATGACGCGCCCGGCGTGCTGACCCGGCACACTGGCGATATCCACCTCCGCCCGACGCCCGATACCACCTACCGCCTGGTCGCCCGCGCGCCGGAGCAACTGGCCCACCGCCCGGTGGTGATCGGCACCGGCCCCTGCGGGCTGTTCGCCGGGTTGCTGCTGGCCCAGATGGGCTTCCGCCCGATCATCCTCGATCGCGGCAAGATGGTGCGGGAGCGCACCAAGGATACCTGGGGCCTGTGGCGCCGTTCGGTGCTCAACCCGCAATCCAATGTGCAGTTCGGCGAAGGCGGCGCCGGCACCTTCTCCGACGGCAAGCTCTACAGCCAGATCAAGGACCCCGCCCATCGCGGCCGCAAGGTGCTGGAGGAGTTCGTCCGCGCCGGTGCGCCCGAGGAAATTCTCACCGTTGCCCACCCCCATATCGGCACTTTCCGCCTGGTCTCGATGGTGGAGCACCTGCGCGCCACCGTGGAAGCGCTGGGTGGCGAATATCGCTTCGAGTCCCAGGTGGTGGATCTCGATCTCGCCGAGACCGCCACGGGCCACGCCATGCGCGGCGTCATCCTCGCCGACGGCAGCCGCATCGCGACCGACCACGTCGTCCTCGCCGTCGGCCACAGCGCGCGGGACACCTTCGAGATGCTGCACGCCCGCCACGTGCAGATGGAAGCCAAGCCGTTCTCCATCGGCTTTCGCATCGAGCATCCGCAAGGCCTGATCGACCGCTGCCGCTACGGCAGCTTCGCCGGCCACAAGATGCTGGGCGCGGCCGACTACAAGCTGGTGCACCACTGCGCCAACGGCCGCTCCGTCTACAGCTTCTGCATGTGCCCGGGCGGCACCGTGGTGGCCGCCACCTCGGAGCCCGGCCGCGTCGTCACCAACGGGATGAGCCAGTATTCACGCAACGAACGCAACGCCAACGCCGGCATCGTGGTGGGCATCACCCCGGTGGACTACCCCGGCGGACCGCTCGCCGGCATCGCCTTCCAGCGCCACTGGGAGGAGCAGGCCTTCGCGGCCGGTGGCGGCACCTACGCGGCCCCCGCCCAGCGCGTCGGCGACTTCCTTGCCGGGCGGCCGTCCGCCGCGGTCGGCAGCGTCATCCCCTCCTACCGGCCCGGCGTGCGCTGGACCGATTTGTCGTCCTGCCTGCCAGACTACGCCATCGCCGCGATCCGCGAGGCGCTGCCGATGTTCGACCGCCAGATCAAGGGCTTCGCCATGGATGACGCGGTGCTGACCGGGGTGGAAACTCGCACCTCCTCCCCCCTTCGCATTCCGCGTGACGCGAGGTTCGAGAGCCTGAACGTGCGCGGGCTGTATCCGGCGGGCGAAGGTGCCGGGTTTGCCGGGGGTATTCTCTCCGCCGGCGTCGATGGCATCCGGGTGGCGGAGGCCATCGCGCTCGATCTGGTCGGCGGAACCTAGCGCACCTGCTGCGCCGCCCCGGCCATCGTATCCATGAAGTCCCGCACGTATTCCTCCACCTGCCCGAGCGGGCGGCGGCGGATTTCGGCGCGGATGCCGTGGCGGATGTCCGCCCGTCGCGCCCGATCGGCCGCCAGTTGCAGCGCCGTGGCCTCGTACTCCGCGATCGTGTTCACCGCCAGGTCGCCCAGCCCGGCATTGGTCAGGTTGGACAGGCTGAGCCGCTCGAAAAACGCCGGACCGGCAAGGCTGACGGTGGGCACGCCCATCCACAGCGCCTCGCAGGTGGTGGTGCCGCCGGTCTGCGGGAAGCTGTCGAGCGCGATGTCGATCTTGTTGTAGTGCGGCATGTGGGTGCCGCGCACACCCACGAACTCCACCCGGTCTTCGCTGACACCGTGCGCCGCAAAGGCCGCGCGGGTATTGGCCTGGAACGCCGCCGTGGCGCCCTCGGGCCGCACGAACAGGAAGCGCGCGCCATCCACCGCCGCCGTGATCCGCGCCCAGGTGGCCAGCACCTCGGGCGAATACTTGTAGGGGTTGTTCATCGTCCCGAAGGTCAGGTAGCCGCGGCGTTCCTCGGGCAGCCCCGCCTCGATGGCGACCCGCGTGCTGAAGCCGAGATTGCCCAGCACCACCCAGCTCTTCGGCAGCACCAGCGGCTTCTCGATCAGCAACGCATCGTCGGTCGGGCGGTTGTAGGGATCGACCACCAGGTAATCGATGCTCTCCGGCCCCGCCGAATGCGGGTAGCCGAGCCAACTCGCCTGGATGCGCGCCGGGCGCCACGCCATCACCGCGAGCTTGTTCATGTAGGTGGTGCCGCCGAGCTCCACCAGCATATCGAGGTCATCCTCGGCGATCAGCGCCGCCGCATCCCGGTCCGAGATCGCTGGCGCCAGGCGGAAGCCGTCGCACAGCCCGGCAATCCGGGTCTGCACGCCATCCCCGCCGCCGCTGTTCCAGGAGTAGCAGTAGACCTCGAACCGGCTGCGGTCGTAGTGCTCGATGATTGGCAGCGCGAAATAGGCGACGGGATGGTTGCGCAGGTCCGATGACATCAGGCCGAGGCGGATCTTGGCCCGCCCTGTGCGCACCGTCGGCCGTGCCAGCGGCGAGCGCGCCGCCGCCGCGTCCACCGTCCGCCCCCAGCGGCGATGCGCGTCCACCAGCAGCATCCGGTCCTCTTGGGTGCGAACCTGCGCCATCTGGTAGTGCAGCGCGCTGATATAGCCGGTGTTGGCCCAGTGGTTGGTGAGTTGCGCGAAACTGCCAACCCTTTCCGCCGCTTCGTGATTGCAGGCCCGGTTGAGGATGGAGGTGATCGATCGCGCGTGGGACAGCATGTTGCCGCCCAACGCCACCCGGCGCAGCGCCAAATCATACGCCTCGGCGATATGCGCCGCCTCGTCCTTGCCGCGGGTGCGATCGAGGCTGTCGGCGAGATCGGCCAGCGCGTCGGGGTTCTGTGGGTCGAGGCGAACGGCGGCGCGCAGATGGGTATTGGCGGCGGCGCGATCGCCATGCATCACCGTGCGGGCGATCTGGATATGCACCCAGGCCTGGTCCGGCAGCCGCGCGAGCAGCGCTGTGCCATAGGCGGTCGCCGCCGCCTGCTGCCCGGCGCGGCGCAGCAAGGCGAACTTCGCCTCGCAGAAATTCCGCGCGTCCGGGTGCGCCGCGAGGCCCTCCTCGATCAACGCCAGCGCCTCGGCATGGCGCCCCATCTCGTCCAGCGCCCCGGCCGGCTCGATCCAGTTGCGGCCATCGCGCGGATCAAGCCGGCGTGCGATGGCGAACTGGGCGAGGGCGCGCGTGGTGTCGCCCATCTGGCGGTAGGCCACGCCGAGCAGGCGCTGGTATTCGGCGTTGTCGGGCGTCAGGTTCACCGCCTGGGCAAACGCCGCCGCGGCCGGTGGACCGGCGCGGCGGGCAAGATGGATGTTCCCGGCGTTGACCAGCGGAGACGGGCTCGCGGGACCGAGCACGGCGGCGGCGGCGAACAGCGCGAGCGCTTCGTCGAACTGGCCGAGGTTCTTCAGCACCACGCCGAGCAGGTTGTTCAGTGCGAAATCCGCCTTCGCCACACTGACGGCATGGCGCAGCCAGCGCTCGGCATCAGCGAGACGGCCAACCTGGAACAGCAGCAGGCACAATTCGTGCAGCGCGTTGCGGGAAATCGGCACGCCCTTGTCCCGATGCAATTCGGCCGCCCCGGTGAGGGCAGCGAGCACCGCCGCCTTGTCGCCCCGGTTGCGGGCGGCCTGCGCGGTGGCCAGCAGCGCGTTCATCTCCGGATTGGCGCGACGTGGATCAGCCATGGCACTTGCTGCCGAGCATCAGCCGGACTCCTGGGGTTACCGGGGTGGGAGGTGCGGCAATGGACCGCGCGGCATGAATTATCTCTTTATCCACGACAACATGCCATCGTGCTTCGTGCATCCGGTGCACCAGCGGGCGCGGCACGGGGGAAATCCCCCTACGCCATCGCCCGCCGCCTGCCCGTCCAGCCCCCTTCGGCTAGAAGAAGTGCACATCCGCCGCCGATACCGCGGCGCCGTTGGCGAGATGGATGGTCTCGGTCACGCCACCACCCGCCGCCGTCACCTGCCAATCCGTCGCGGTCTGCTGGACGAAGCTCGCCCCGGCCGCCGCCGTTCCGTAGCCGTGGAACACCAGCTGGTCGGCACCGCCGCCGAGGCTGCCGATGAAGTCGGTGATGGTGTCGCCATTAGCCTCCCCGGCATGGAACACGAAGGTGTCGCTCCCTGCCCCGCCAGTCAGCACGTCGGCGCTGCCGCCGCCGTCGATGGTGTCATTGCCGGCACCGCCCACGATCACGTTGGCCCCACCGTTTCCGACGCCATGGAAGTTGCCGGCGCCAACGAACGTCATGTTCTCCAGGTTGGTGCCGAGCGTGTAGCTGCTCAGCGCCACATTGACAGTATCGGTGCCACCGCCGGCCGCTTCCACCACCGCATCGCCAGGGTTGTCGATGAAGTAGGTGTCGTTGCCCACGCCGCCGGCCATGATATCGGCCCCTGCCCCGCCATCGAGCGAGTCATTGCCGAGCCCGCCGATCAGGCTGTCGTTGCCGGTGCCGCCGGTCAGCGAGTCGTTGCCGTTGCCGCCATCGAGCGTGTCGTCACCGGCGCCGCCACGCAGGCTGTCATTGCCCACGTTGCCGGTGATCGCGTTGTCGCCCGTGTTGCCCCACCCGGTGCTGCCGATGGTGCGCGTGATGACGAGGTTCTCCACCTGGCTGCCAAGCTGGTAGAACGCCAGCCCAGACAGCACGGTATCGGTGCCGCCGCCCGCCGCCTCGCTCACCACATCGCCCGAATTGTCGACGATGTAGGTGTCGTTGCCGACGCCGCCGGCCATGGTGTCCTTGCCGGCGCCACCATCGAGGGTATCGGCGCCGAGGCCACCGATGAGGCTGTCATTGTCGGTGCCGCCGGTCAGCGAGTCATTGCCGTCACCGCCATCGAGCGTATCGTCACCGGCACCGCCGCGCAGGCTGTCATTGCCGAGGTTGCCGGTGATGGCATTGTCCCCGGTATTGCCCCACCCGCTCGCGCTCGCGGTGGTGGTGATGGTCAGGTTCTCCACGTTCGCGCCGAGTTGGTAGAACGTCAGGCTGGACAACACGGTATCCGTGCCGCCACCCGCCGCCTCGGTCACCACGTCGGTGGCGGTATCGACGAGGTAGGTGTCGTTACCGCCGCCGCCCGCCATGCTGTCCGCGCCCGGGCCGCCATCGAGGGTATCCTCGCCCAGCCCGCCGATGAGGCTGTCATCGCCGGTGCCGCCGGTCAGCGTGTCGTCGCCGGCCCCGCCATCGATGGTGTCGTCCCCGGCACCGCCGCGCAGGCTGTCATTGCCGACGTTGCCGATGATGACGTTGTTCCCGCCGTTACCCCAGCCGGTCGCGCTGGCCCCGGTGGTGATGGTCAGGTTTTCGACGTCGGTGGGCAGCTGGTAGAATGCCAGGCTCGACAGCACGGTATCGGTGCCCTGCCCGACCTGCTCGCTCACCGTCTCGCCGGAATGGTTGACGATGTAAGTGTCGTTGCCGATGCCGCCGGTCAGCGAGTCATGCCCGCTCAGCCCGCCATCCAGCGTGTCGTCGCCGCTGCCGCCGGCAAGCGTGTCGTTGCCCGTCCCGCCGGTGATGCGGTTGGCCAACTCATTGCCGATGCCATGGAAGTTGCCGAACCCGATGAACTGCAGGTTCTCGACATTGCTGCCGAGCCCGAGGTTGTAGGTGTTCAGCTCCACCTGGATGGTATCGATACCCTCGTTGGCAAGTTCGGTGACCACGTCGCCCGGGTTGCTGACGACATAGAGATCGTTGCCGCCGCCGCCCACCATGGTGTCGTTGCCGTCGCCGCCATCGAGCGTATCGTCCCCGGCCGCGCCGACCAGGGAGTCGGTACCGGCATCGCCATAGAGGTAGTCGTCGCCACCCTCGCCGACGATGGTGTCGTTGCCGCCGAAGCCATGGACGGTATCGCCCAGCCCGCCGGTGAACGGCCCGCCCTGGCTGTTGTGCGCACCGTCGATGGAGTCGTTCTGATCCGAGCCGTTGATGACGAGGCCGGTGTTGGAGGGCGACAGCGTGAACAATTGATCGGAGAACTGCGCGTACTGGACGTTGACAAGGTGGTCGGTATCGCCGAGCGCCCCGCCGGTGTCGGCGAAGTTGTCGACGATGATGTACTGGTCGTGCCCGCTGCCATCCTGGCCATTGTAGGTGATGGTGTAGTGCGAACGCGGCCCATCATACACGGCGGTGTTCACGCCGATGCCGCCATCGATGCTGTCGTTGCCGGCACCACCGTAGAGGATGTCGTTGCCGGCACCGCCGAGCAGCAGGTCGTCTCGCGCGCCACCGTGCAGCACGTCATCCCCGATGCCGCCATCGAGCGTGCCATCACCGGCCAGGGTGTCGTCGCCGGCATCGCCGGTCAGGCTTCCGATGCCGCTGATGCTGTCATTGCCCAACCCGCCATCCAGCGCGTTGAGGCTGAGCAGCACGTTACGCAGGTCAAGCCGGTCACCGTAGTACGGCTGGCCGAAGTAGCCCGGATACCAGCCGGTGATGACGTCCGCTGTCGAGCCTGGTGCCCAGCTCACCACATAGGTGTGCTGATGGGCGCCCGCGCTGCCGTTGTACTGGTCGAACCCGGTGCCGAAGGAAACGTTCTCGAAGACGTCATTGCCGCCGAAGCTGTTGAAGACGTTGTTGCCCTGGTCATCGCTGAAGGTGTCGTTGCCGGTGCTGCCGTTCAGCGTGTCGTTACCGCTGTTGCCGCTCTGGGAGATCCCAGGAGTGAACGGATTGATGATGGGCGCGAAGATGCTGCCGCCCACCTTGTCCGGCGTCGCATCCAGGATCGACAGGATGGTCTGCCAGTTGGCCGGCCCCGGGCCGACATTGGTGTTCACCTGCACCAGCGTACCACCGGCACCGTTGCCGATGTACTGGATCCGCCCGGATGTCAGCGCATCCACCTGGGTTCCGACGATGGTGTCGTTGCCGTCACCGCCGAGCAGCGCGCCCTGTCCGGTCAGGACATCGTCGCCGGTGCCGCCATCGAGGGTGTCATCGCCGCCATGGCCGGTCAGCGTGTCATCGCCATCGCCGCCGGCGAGATTGCCGACGCCGCTGATGTTGTCGTTGCCGATACCGCCATCGATGGAGCTGTTGCCGAAGATGCCGGTGCCGCCGATCAGCACGTCATTTCCAGAGCCGCCGGTGATGGTATCCGGCCCATTGCTGCCGGTGATGGTGTCGTTGCCGGCGCCGCCGTCGAGCAAGTTGGTGTCGGCGCCGCCGTCGATGCTGTCATTGCCATCGCCGCCGGAGAGGGTGTCGTCGCCGAAGCCGCCGAGCACGGTATCGTCACCCGCATTGCCCATCAGGCAATCCGGACCGTCGGCGCCGTCGAGATAGTCATCGCCCGCACTGCCGGACACCGTGTCATGCCCGGCGCCGCCGAGCAGCACGTTGTTGCCAGTGCCCTCGGCGGTGATGCTGTCCGCACCGCTGCCGCCCTGCACGATGTTGTTGCCGAAGCCGCCGTCGATGGTGTCATTGCCATCGCCGCCCGACATGCTGTCGTCGAACGCCGTGCCGGTCAGATTGGCATTGGTCCACGGGTTGCCCGGTGCCGGCGGCGCGACCGTGAAGATCGTGCCGGTATTGGCCGAGGTCGGCAGGAACGGCGGATCGGGGAACGGCAGGTAGGTGGTCTCCAGGAAATCCAGTTCCTGGACATTGGCGATGTGATCCTGGCCCTGGTTGGCCGGGTTGCCGATCCGGTTGTCGATGACGAAGTAGCCGCCGGCGCCGTCCTGCACCACGGTGGAATAGGCCCGCAGCGAGGTGTAGCGGACGGTGTTGCTGCCGGTGCCGCCGTCGATGGAGTCATCGCCGGTGCTGCCCATGAAGCTGTCGTCGCCGTTGCCGCCCATCAGGGTGCCGCGGCCGTTGATGGTATCGTTGCCATCGCCGCCCTGGAGCAGGTTCAGGCCGACCTGGTCGTAGAGGGAGTCATTGCCGCCACCGGCATCCACGGTATCCCGGCCGTCACCGCCCAGGATGATGTCGTTGCCGGCGCCGGTCGCGACGCTGTCATTCCCGGTCCCGGCGTCAACATAGTTGCCGCCATCGCCGCCCACCACGGTGTCCTGGCCATCGCCGCCGAGCAGCGTGTTGTGCCCGCTGCCGCCGTCGACATAGTCATCCCCGCCGCCGGCGATGATGCTGTCATTGCCGCTATCGCCGAACAGGAAGTCGAAGCCGTCCCCGGCGATCACGGTGTCATCGCCGTCCCCGGCATGGACCTCGTTGTCGCCCGCACCGGCATCGATGTTGTCGTCGCCGGCCTGGCCATAGATGAGGTCGTTCTCGGTGCCGCCCAGCACGGTGTCATCCCCTGCGCCGGCATCGATGTAGTCGGCACCAGACAGCCCGTTGATGGAGTCGTTGCCGAAGCCGGCCAGGATGGTGTCGTTGCCCGCGCCGGGGAACGGCGCGGTGATCCCGCCGCCATAGTTGGTGTTGCCCAATCCGGCGATGGTGTCGTTGGTCAGGCTGGCGCTGTCGTCGATCTTCACGCCCGGGTTGGATGCCGCGACGTAGGCGCCATCGGAGAAGATCAGCTCCTGGATGCCGATCAGCGTGTCCTTGCCGTCGGGTCCGTTGCCGCCGTTGCGGTTGTCATAGACATACACACGCCCCGCCGGCAACCCGGCCGCCAACGTCTCGTTGGTAGCGATCACGCCATTGACAAACACGGTGTAGTTGTCGCGCGAGCCCGAGTAGACCGCGACATCCACCGCCAGCGGATTGCTGGTGCCGAGGCCGCCACCCATGATCAGGTCGTCGCCGCCACCGCCGGTGAACCGATCGGCGCCGAGGCCACCCAGCAGCGTGTCGGCGTTGTCGCCGCCATCCAGCGTATCGTCGCCGGTACCGCCAACCAGCACGTCATTGCCCCAGGCGCCATACAGCGAGTCATCGCCGTCCCCGCCATCGAGCGTCTCGTTGCCCGACACCGGATAGCCCCAGAAGGTATACATGATCCCGATAAGGGTATCGTCGCCGGTCTCGCCGCTTGCCGAACTGTTGTAGGTGTTCAGCAGGTCGTTGCCGGTGCCGCCCCACAGGGTGCCCTGGCCATACAGCGTATCGTTGCCCACGCCGCCGAGCAGCAGCGAGGCCGGGTTGAACCCGCTGTGCAGCGAGTCATTGCCGATGCCACCATCCAGGGTGCCCGGGCCATAGAGCGAGTCATCGCCCGCATCACCGGTGAGCAGGCTGAGATTGCTGCTGCCCCAGACGCTGCCGGAACCCAGGTTGTCGCTGCCGTTGCCGCCATCGATGGTGTCATCGCCATTGCCGGCGACCACGGTGTCGTTGCCGTCACCACCGCTGATGGTGTCATCGCCGCTGCCCGCGGTGATGCTGTCATTGCCATCCGCGCCGGTGATGGTGTCGAAGCCGTCACCCACGAACACCATGTCATCGCCGAAGCTGCCGTCCACGGTGTTGTTGCCGTCGCCGGCGAAGATGGTGTCGTCACCCACATCGCCGAACAGCGTGTTGTTGCCGGCATCGCCGTAGATGATGTCGTCACCCACGTTGCCGGTGACGCTGTCGTCGCCGGCGCCACCCCAGAGCACGTCATCGCCGGTGGCGCCGTCGATGGTGTCATCGCCGCTGCCGCCGTTGATCAGGTCGTTGCCCGCCGCGCCGAACAGGCTGTCATCGCCGGCCAGGCCCGAGATGCTGTCATCCCAGGGCGTGCCGACCATGGTGTCCGCGCCCGCCGTGCCGTCGGCGATGTTGCCGGTATTGGTGCCGGGCGCATCGATGGTGAAGGTGAGGTCATTGAAGTTGAGCTGCTCCATGCCCACCAGGGTGTCGAGGCCCTGGTTGTTGGGCGTGAACAGCCGGTTGTCGCGCACCCAGTAGCCGCCGGCGCCATCATTGATGATCGACGAGTAGGCCCGCAGCGAATTGTAGAGGCCGGTGTCGTAGCCGGTGCTGCCATCGATGCTGTCGTCGCCCTGGTCGCCCCACAGCGTATCGTCGCCGTCGCCGGCCATGAGGGTGTCGTCGCCATACCAGCCCCAAATCGAGTCGGTGCCGGTGCCGCCGTCCAGGTACTCGGCGCCCGAATAGGCGTTGCCGAGCGGGTCATACATGATGCCCTGCAACGTATCGTCGCCGGCCTCGCCGAAGGCGGAGTCATTGGTGGTGCGCAGCCAATCCTGGCCTCCGCCGCCATACAGGGTGCCGTTGCCGTAGAGGCTGTCGTTGCCGAAGCCGCCCAGCAGCAGGGTGTGCGGATCGTAGCCGCTGCTGAGCCAGTCGGCCCCGGTGCCGCCATCCAGCGTTCCGCTGCCGGTGAGGGAGTCGCTGCCGTCATCGCCCGACAGCGACCCGCTGCCCGTGAGCACGTCATCGCCGATGCCGCCCAGCAGGGTGCCGTGGCCGGACAGGCTGTCGTTGCCCTCGTCGCCGCTCAGCGAATCCGCCGTGCCGGTGCCGAACAGCGAGTCATTGCCGGTGGCGCCATCCAACGTCCCGGTGCCGGCCACGGTGTCATTGCCGGCGTCGCCGAACAGCAGGTTGAGGCCGATGGTGTCGGTGATGGAGTCGCTGCCGTCATCGCCATGCAGCGTATCGGCGCCCGATCCGCCATCCATGGTGTCCGCGCCGTCATTGCCGCGCACGCTGTCATCACCGCTGCCCGCATAGAGATGGTCATCGCCGATCCCGGCCAGCACGGTGTCGTTGCCCGCATCGCCGTAGACGACGTTGTTGCCATCGCCGGCATCGATCGAGTCATCGCCCAGGTCGCCGTTGATGATGTCGTTGCCGGCGAGACCAAGGATGGTGTCGTTGCCGTAGTCCCCGGTCAGGATGTCATCGAATCCGGTGCCGACGATCAGCAGGCCCACCACCGGCCCGCTGCCGAGGTCGAAGCTGCCGCCGAGCGAGAACGTGACGTGCTCCACGCCGTTCAGCGTGTCCTGCGCCCCGGTGATCAGGTTGGTGATGGTCCAAGTGCCGTCCAGGTTGAGGGACTTGAAGAAGTTCGCCTTCAGCCCGTCATACTCGACCGTATCGTCACCCGAGCCGCCGAAGATGTAGTTGTTGCCGCCGCCGGTGGTGAACGCATCGTCGCCCGCGCCGCCGACCAGGGTGTCGTTGCCGGTATTGCCGGCCAGGGAGTCATCGCCGCTGCCGCCCGAGAGCAGCACGCCGGTGCCGCTGGTCGCGATAAGGGTGTCATTGCCATCGCCGCCGGTGCCGGTGCCGGAGAACACCTGCAGATAGTCGTTGCCGGCGCCGCCATCGACCGCGCCCCAACCCGAGACCTGGTCATTGCCATCGCCGCCGGTCAGCGTGCCGTGGCCGCTCACCGTATCGTCGCCGGTGCCGCCATCGAGCACATCGGCAAGCCCGGTGCCGATCAGCACATCGTTGCCGATACCGCCGCTGATGGTGCCGCTGCCGGTGATGTAGTCGTCGCCGTCATCGCCGGTGATGAGGTTGTTGCCCCCCATCGCGGTGATGGAGTCGTTGCCCGCACCGCCCGAGATGCTGTTGTTGCCGCTACCCGCGGTGATGGTGTCGAAGCCGCTGCCGCCGCTGATGGAGTTGTTGCCGTTGCCGAACCGCACCCAGTCCGCCCCGTCGCCGGCGGAGATGGTGTTGTTGCCGTCGCCGCCGTCGATGCTGTTATGCCCGGCCCCGGCGCTGACAACGTTGTTGCCGGCACCCGCGTCGATGATGTTGTCGCCGCTGCCCGCGGTGATGCTGTCATCGCCATCGCCGCCGAACAGCACATCGTTGCCGTTGCCCGCCGCGATGGTGTCATCGCCGCCGCCCGCGAACACCTGGTCGTTGCCGTCGCCCGACCGCACCAGGTCATTCCCGGCCCCGCCCGAAATGCTGTCGTCGAACGCCGTGCCGGTCAGCGTATCGCCACCCGGCGCCGCGGTCAGGATGATACCGGTGTTGAAGGTGCCAGGCTCGAAGTCGATATTGGGGAACCGCAGGATCTGCACATTGGCGACATAGTCGGTGCCGTCGTTCGCCGGGTTGAAGTTGGCCGGATTGAACTGCGAATTGTCGCTGACGTAGAAGTTGTTCTTCGCGTCATGCACCACGGTGTAGCGCGCGCGCACCCCGAAATAGACCGAGACGTTGTCCCCGGTGCCGCCATCGATGACATCGTTTCCGGTGCCGCCGATAATCGTATCGGCGCCCTGCCCGGCATCCACGATATCATTGCCGGCGCCCGCATCGATGCTGTCGTCACCATCGCCGCCCGACACCGTGTCATCGCCCCAGAAGGCGCTGATGCAATCATTGCCGGCGCCGCCATCGAGGTATTCGTCACCCGAATACGGCACGCCGCCGCTGTACATCAGCCCGATCAGCGTGTCGTTGCCGGCGCCGCCATAGGCCGAGTCATTGGTGGTGTTGATGCTGTCGTTGCCGGCATCGCCGAACAGCGTGCCGTTGCCGTAGATGGTGTCATTGCCACCCTGGCCATGCACAAGCGTGTTTGCATCGCCCGTGGTGATGACGTCATCGCCACCGATCACCAGCGTATTGGTGAGGTCGCCCGGCCCGTAGTCGCCGTAGAGCTGGCCGATGCCGTAGATGGTATCGTCGCCCGGCGCATCCGCCGTAGTCCCGCCGTCGCCCACCAGCCCGCCGGAGCCGGTCAGCGAGTCATCGCCGAGCCCGCCGGTCATCTGGTTGTGGCCGAGCCAGTCGCTCAGCGTATCGGCGCCCTGGCCGCCCGCCACCGTGTCATTGCCCTGCCCGCCATCGAGGGAGTCGGCATCCGTGCCGCCCGCGAGGCTGTCGTTGCCGGAACCGCCATACAGCGTATCCGCCCCTTCGGCGCCCAGCACGGTGTCATTGCCGCTGCCGCCCCACAGCACGTCATTGCCCGACCCGCCATCGACGGAATCGTCGCCCGGCCCAGCATTCAGCCGGTCATTGCCGGCCATCCCGATCAGCGTGTCATCCCCGGCCAGCATGTTGACCGGATCGATGCCGCCATACGGCAGGATCAGCGGATCGCCATTGTCCGGCTCGATATCGTTGTCGATCCCGCCGCCCGCGCCCGGATCGGTCCACATGATCCCAGGCGCCGTCGGCACCAGCGCGAACTCGCGGTCGGCGAAGTTCAGCAGTTCCACGTTGGTGATGGTATCCGGCGCATTGGCGCTGCCCGGCCGGTTGTCGGTAACGGTGAAGGTGCCATCGAGATTGTTGGTCACGGCGTAGTCGGCGTAGTTGCCGTTGAAGAACACCACGTCGTAGCCGGTACCGCCGTCGATGCTGACGCCCGTCGGCCCACCGGCGCCATTGAAGCTGTCCTCACCGGCCCCGCCCATCAAGGTCGCGCCGCCCGGATCGCTCAGGCTGTCATTGCCGTCGCCACCATCCAGCAGGCCGTTGCCGGTGAGGGTGTCGTTGCCCTGCCCGCCGTCCAGCGTGCCGCTGCCGGTGAGCACGTCATTGCCTAGCCCGCCATCGAGCGACCCATTGCCCGCCAGCGTATCGCGGCCATCGCCGCCCGCCAGCGTCCCGTTGCCCTGCAAATAGTCATCGCCGGTGCCGCCATCAAGCGAATTGGCGCCGCTGTCATCGTAGATGCTGTCGTTGCCGTCACCGCCCAGCACCGTATCGTCGCCCTGCTGGCCGTAGAGCAGGTCATTGCCGGTGCCGCCATCGATGCTGTCGGCGCCGAACCCGCCATAGACGGTGTCCGTCCCGCCTTCGCCCAGCAGCGTATCCGCGCTCGCGGTGCCGAACAGGGTATGCGGGTCGCCGCTGTCATCGAGGAAGATGCCGGCGCCGCTCGGCGAGAACTGCTGCGCATAATAGGTGACGTTGTTGAACTTGACCTGATCGGGCGCGATGTTCTGCAACGTCAGGATCGTCGTCCACCCGGCGGAGGAGCCGCTGGTGCCCGAGGTATCGATCTGCAACAGCGAGTCGACCCCATCCGGGATCAACTGCATGTAGCCGGTGGTGAACGGGTTGTCGGTGCCGTTCCAGCCGCTCAACATGCCGAATGTGTTCGACATATCGAGCACATCGCCGCCGACGCCGCCCTGGAAGTCGGTGACCACATCCGCCGCCGAGCCCGGCCGCCAGATCACCTGGTAGGTGTCCGCGCCCGCCCCGCCGCTGAACGTGTCCGCCCCGCTGCCATAGGCGACATACTGGAAGTAGTCATTACCGCCGCCGCCATCGAGCGAGTTGTTGCCCTGGTAGTCATAGAACGTGTCGTTGCCGCCCGCGCCGACCAGGCTGTCATCGCCATAGCCGCCCACCAGGGTGTCATCGCCAAGCCCGCCGTCGATGCTGTCATCGCCCGCGCCGCCGTCCATGCTGTCGTTGGATTGCAGGCCGGAGATGGTGTCGTTGCTGGCCGTCCCGTTCAGCCCATCGGGCCCCGGCGTACCGGTCACCACCGCGCCCATGCCATTCGGGGCGAAGGTGTTGTTGAAGTTCTGCCAGGTGAAGTCACCCGGCACGCGCCCGTCGAACCGGATCACCGTCTGCGGCGCATATCCGCCAGCACCGGCATCGCGGTCAACCCGCAGTTCGGTGGCACCACCGGCGACCGCGACCAACTGGAGATAGCCCTTGAGGAACGGATTGTCCCCGGCGTTGTAGCCGATCAGGGTGCCCAGCAACTGGTTGATATTCACCGTGTCGCCACCAGGGCCGGCGGCGAAATCGGTGATCTCGGCCAGCGCGCCGGAGCCCGGCTGCCAGTTCAGGACATAGTTCGCCTGATGCACGCCACCCGCGGTGAACACCGTGGTGCCGGAGTAGGCAACGTCGTTGAACACGTCATTGCCGCCGCCGCCGTTGACGACGTTGTTGCCCTGGTAGTCATCGAACGTGTCGTCGCCGGCACCGCCGGTCATCGTGTCGTCGCCGGCCCCGCCGGTGAGCCAGGAGTTGCCGCCTTCCACGCTCAGCAGGTCATTGCCGGCATCGCCATACAGCGTCGCGTTACCCGCCATCGCATCGAGGGTGTCATTGCCGTCGCCACCCGTGAGGTAGCTGGCGGTTGCAGCCGTGGTCGAGAGCGAATCGTTGCCCAGCGCGCCGGACAGCGTATCGAACGCCCCGGCCCCCACCAGCGTGTCATCGCCTTCCGCGCCATACATCTGCGCAAAGCCGCTGCCGCCGGAACCCGCGGTCAGGCTGTCATCGCCATAGCCGCCCACCAAGGTGTCATTGCCGAGATTCGAGTCAACGGTGTCGTTGCTCGACGTGCCGACAATGCTGTCCGGCCCGATGGTGCCGTTCACCGTCTCGCCGATACCGTCGGGCGAGAACGTATCGACGAAGTTCTCCACCCGCAGCGTGGTGGCATCCACGTTCTTCAGCACCAGCACATTCTGCCAGCCGAAGGACCCCCCGGCGCCATCGCGGTCGATCTGCAGCACCGCGTCCGCGCCCACCTGGGCGAATTGCAGGTAGCCGTGCAGGAACGGATTCTGGAAATACGCCCGCCCGCTCATCCAGCCGAGCAACCCGTTGATATTGATGACATCGCCGCCCGCGCCGGCCGCGAAATCGGTGACCGTGCCAACCGGCTGCCCCGGGGACCAGGCCAGGACATAGCTGTCCTGTCCGCTGCCACCGGTAAACGTATTGATGCCGCCACCCGAAACGCCGGTGAAGGTGTCATTGCCGGCGCCGCCATCGAGGCTGTTGGTCCCCGCGGTATCGCTCAGCACATCGTTGCCGTCATTGCCGGTCAGCGTGTCATCGCCGGCCCCGCCATCGAGCGTGTCATCGCCGGCCCCGCCGATCAGCGAGTCATCGCCCGCCTCGCCATACAGCCGGTCATCGCCATCGCCGCCATCGACATAGTCCGCCCCCGCCCCGGCGGCCACGGTGTCATCGCCGCCATTGCCGAGGATGGTGTCGTTGCTCGACGAACTCGCCAGCACATGGCTCGCGCCGGTGTCGTTGATGTAGAGCCCCTGCCCGAACGGCCCGAAGGACGGCGAGAAATTGGCAACGCTGAACACCGCCGGAATGGTGCCGTCGAACTTCAGCACCGTCGTGTAGCCATAGGTCGCACCACTGGCGTCGGCGTCCACCTGGAGATCGGTCGCCGTCCCATCGGCCACCAGGCGCATGAACCCGGTGGTGAACGGATTGGTCGACGGATCCCAGCCGGTCAGCCACACACCGTGCAGGTCGAGCAGATCGCCGCCCGGGCCGGCGTGGAAATCGGTGATCTCGGCGGTGCCAAGGTTCCACGGCTGCCAGTTCACCACAAACGTATCCTGGTGACCGGCACCGCCGGTGAAGGTATCGGCGCCGGTGTAGGCGACATCATAGAAGATGTCCGTGCCGCCACCGCCGCTGAAGACGTTGTTGCCCTGGTAGTCATCGAAGCTGTCGTCGCCGGCGCCACCCAGCATGGTGTCGTTGCCGCCATCGCCGCGGAAGGATTCCCCGGTGGCGGACGCGGTGCCATCGAGGCTGTCGTCGCCATTGCCGCCGTAGAGCGAATCCGCCCCCACGGCGCCAACCAGCGTATCGTCGCCCTCGCCGCCCTGCAGATAGCTGCCGTGCGTCCCGGCCCCCGCCATCAGGCTGTCATTGCCATAGTCGCCCGACAGCGTCGCCGCATTTCCGGTCGCCGTCAGGGTGTCGTCGCCCCAGAACCCGTTCACCGAGTCGTTGTTGCCGTCCCCGGTCAGCGAGTCATTGCTGGCCGAACCGGTCAGGGACTGGTTGTCCCCCGCCAGCACGATCGTCCGCCCGACGCCGTCCTGCGAGAAGGTCTGGTAGAAGTTGTCCAGCGTCAGCGTTGCCGCCGAAACACCATCCAGCGTCACCGCGGTCTGCCAGCCGTAGCCCGCCGCGCCGCCATCATAGTCCACCTGCACCAGCGCATTGCCGGTGCCGCTATCCACCACGCGCACGAAGCCCTTCACGAGCGGATTCGTGGCGTAGACGTACCCGCTCATCGGCAGCCCGGACAAATCGATCACATCGCCGCCCGCGCCGGCCTTGAAATCGGTCACCTCGGCCGCCTGCTCGCCGGGCTGCCAGGTCAGCGCGTAGGTGTTCTGCCCGCTGCCGCCGGTATAGGTATCGATCGCCGCGGAACCGCCGACATAGCGGAACACATCGTTGCCGTCGCCGCCCGACAGGGTGTTGATGCCGGACAGATCCAGCATCGTGTCGTCGCCGGCGCCGCCCACCAGGGTATCGTTGCCGGCGTCGCCCGACATGTAGTTGCCAACCGTCGCGCCGCTGGCATCGAGGCTGTCGTTGCCGTTACCACCATACATCGTATCGCCGCCAACGCCGGCCACCAGGGTGTCGTTGCCGTCATCGCCGGACAGGTAGTTGTTGGACGAACCGGTCCCGCCGGTCAGCAAGTCATTGCCACTGCCGCCGTATTCGGTGTTGTGCCCCGCCCCGCCATCGAGGCTGTCATTGCCGGCATCGCCCTGGAGATAGTCGTTGCCGTCATGCGCCACGATGCTGTCGTGGCCGTAGCCGCCATACAGCGTGTCATCGCCGCCATTGCCGTCGATGGTGTCGTTGTTGACGGTCCCGCTGTGGTTCTCGTTGGCCGAGGTGCCGAGCCAGTTCTCGCCCGCGCCACCCGGCGAATAGCCCCCGGTGAAATTAGCCGCGGTGAACGAAGCCGACGCCACGCCATCAAGCCGCAGCACGGTCTGCCAGTCGGCATACCCGCCGGTGCCATCCATATCGGCCTGCAACAGCGTATTGCCGCTGCCGTCATCGACGAGTTGCAGATAGCCCTGGTTGAACGGATTGGTCCCGCCTGGCAGCCCGGACATGCGCCCGATCAGCCCGGTGAGGTCGAGCACATCGCCGCCCGCGCCGGTCTGGAAATCGGTGACCTCGTCTGGCAGGTCGTACGGCACCCAGCCGATCTGGTACGTGTCGGTCCCGGCTCCGCCGGTATAGACATTGGCCACCACGCTGCCCGGCGCGAACTGCGGGAACATCCGATAGGTGGCGTAGCCGTTGGACAGACTCGTCTTGTCGATCACCACCTGGAGATAGGTGGCGGCCGTCCCGTTGCCGAAGCTGAAGCTGTTGATCGCGCCGTTGGCAAACTGGCTGGAGCCGGTCAGATCGCCGAGGCTGCCGAACACATCGCCCACATCGGTCAGCGATCCCAAGGAGTTGCCGATATAGGCATGCAGCTTGGAGATGCCGTTGGCGTGTTCGACGATATCAAGCCCGGTCACCACCGTCGGGTTGGCGAAGTGGAACGTCACCACCGCGAGGGACGGATCAGGCACATTCGCCGCGCTGTAGACGTGGTCCAGAATGGTGAACGCGTCGGTCGTGCTGTTGGGATTGATGATGTAGCCGATACCGCTGGCATCGTTCAGCGGGCTCGGCGGCGTGCTGACGCTCCAGATGCCGCTGTCGAACGGACGGCTCGAACCGTCGCTGCTGCCCGTCGGCATCGCAACGCCCACGATCGCGCCGCCCGAAGCCGGCGACTGCGTGGACACATTGAGGAACAGGTCGTTGCCATCGCCGCCGGCGAGCGAACCCTTGCCCGCCCCCGCGCTCAACGTGTCATCGCCCGCGCCGCCATCGAGGGTATCGTCCCCGCCACCGCCCGCGAGCGAATCATCGCCCAGCCCGCCGCTGATGGTATCGTTGCCCAGCCCGCCGAGCAGCGTATCGTTCCCCAGCCCGCCGTCCACAGTGTCATCCCCCGCGCCGGCCAGCACGGAATCGTCGCCATCGCCGCCGGTGAGCGAGTCATCGCCCGCGCCGGCATTGATGGTGTCGTCACCGGCCAGGCCATCGATGGTGTCGGACTGTGTCGTGCCGGACAGGCTGTCGTCACCCGCGGTGCCAACGATGTTGCTGCCCGGATTCGGGTCATAGCCGCCGACGATATTGGCGGTGCTGAAATCCACCGAGGACGTGTTGTTGAGTTGCAGGATGGTAACCCACGTCGCAGGCACCACCGAAGGCGTGAGGTTGAGCTGCAAAATCGCATTGCCGCCGCCATCATCGCTGAAGCGCAGATAGCCATCGGTGAACGGATTTTCGCCCGGCGGCAGGCCGAGATTGGAACCGTCGGATTGCGTATGACCCAGCGTGGCGATCAGCGAGGTGAGGTCGATCTGGTCGCCACCCGCCCCGGTCACGAAGTCGGTCACCGTGTCGGGTGTGCTGGTCAGCGCCCGGTTGCAGCAATCGTCGAGCGGATTGACCACATAGGTGTTCTGCCCGCCACCGCCGGTCAGCAGGTCGGCGCCGCCATAGTAGTACGAGACGTTGAGGAACACATCATTGCCGGCCCCGCCATCGATCGTCTGGTGCCCGGTGGCGCCATAGCCGCTGTTGTTCGGCCCCGGGGTGGCGCCGTTCGCCGCGTCGATCGTATCGTCGCCCGCGCCGCCCGACAGGGAATCATAACCGCCCGTGCCGGCGAGTATGCTGTCGTTGCCGGCCCCGCCCGCCATGGTCTCATAGGAACTGCCGCTGGCGTAAAGCGAGTCGTCCCCATCACCACCCATCAGCGAGTTGCTGTTGTCGGTGGCGTGGAGGGTATCGCTCCCCGCCCCGCCATCGACGGTGTCACCCGCGGTCGCGGTGATGGTGTCGTTGCCAGCGCCCGCGCTGACGCTGTCGGCCCCGGCGCCGCCGTCGATGGTGTCATTGCCATCGCTGCCCACGATGGTATCCAGGCCATCGCCGCCCAGCATTGAGTTGTTGCCGGTGCTGCCGCTGGCATCCAGGCTATCGTTGCCCGGCCCGCCATCGAAGGTGTCGTTGCCGCCACCGGCCCCGGCCAGCAGCGTGTCGTTGCCCAGGCCGCCCACCAGCAGATCGTCACCCGCGCCGCTGGCGCCCTCGATCAGGTCGTCGCCCGCGTCGCCGTACAGCGTGTCGTTGCCGGCGCCGCCATCGATGGTGTCATCGCCGGTGCCGCCGTTGATGGAGTCATCGCCGGCGCCGCCCTGCACGGAATCGTCCCCGCCGCCGGACGAGATGGTGTCATTGCCGTCGCCGCCATCGATGGTATCGGCGAATGCCGTGCCGGTCAGCGAGTCATCGCCCGATGTGCCGACCAGGTCCACCGGCGTGGTCACCAGGTATTGGAACGGCTGTGCGAAGTTGTCGGCCGTCAGGCTCGCCACCGACACGTTCTGCAGCAACAGCACCGGCGCCCACCCGCCGCTGCCATTCGTCGCCAACTGCACCAGCACATTGCCGAGGCCGTCGTCCACTACCCGCAGATAGCCGCCCGCCGCCGGATCGTGGCCCGCCAGCAGACCATGGCTGGAACCATCGCCAAATGTTTCCGACAGCACGGTCAACAGCGGCGAGACATCGATGATGTCGCCCCCGGCGCCGGCCTTGAAATCCGTCACCACATCGGGCGCCGGCACGATGCTGTTGCCGCAGCAGTCCTCGAGCGGGTTGATCTGATAGGTATTCTGCCCGGCCCCACCAATCAGGACATCGCCGCCGTTGTTCCAGTAGGAAACATTGAGGAACACGTCATTGCCGTCGCCACCATCGATGGTGTTGTGGCCGACCGAACCATAGTTGTTGCCGATGCTGGAGCCTGACGCCGCATCGAGAGTATCGTCGCCGGCGCCGCCGCTCAGCGAACTGTAGCCGCCCGTGCCGGCCTGCAGGTAGTCATCCCCGGCCGCGCCCGTCAGGGTATCGTAGTAGTTGCCGCCATCGGCAAGAGTGTCGTCACCCGCGCCGCCATCGGCGGTGACGTAATAGGCGGCAACGCCGATGTAGTCATCGCCGTCATCGCCCGCCACCGAGCCGTGCGCGCTGGTCAGCGTCAGCGAGTCCGCACCGACACCGCCGCTGATCGTCGCAACGTCGCCATTGGCGGAAATCGTGTCCGCGCCGGAATCGCCGGATACCGAGGAATGGGCGCCGGTGATGCTGAGCGTGTCATCGCCCTCGCCACCGAGGACGGTGTTGCTGCCGCCGCTGTCGCTGACGGAATCGTTGCCCAGCCCGGCCGCGATGCTGTCGTCCCCGCTCGACGCGCCAATGGTATCGTTGCCGGACGTGCCGATGATGGTGTTGTTGCCGCTGCCGCCGCTGAGCAGCGTGCCCTGCGAACTCGCGCTGCCATCAAGCAGGTCGTCCCCGGCCCCGCCATACAGCGTATCCTGCCCGGTCCCGCCGATCAGCGTGTCGTCGCCCGCCTGCCCGTACAGGAGGTTGTTGCCGTCACCGCCGACGATACTGTCATTGCCCGCACCGGCCCGCACCGTATCGCCGCCGCCATTGCCGAGAATGGTGTCGTTGAACACCGAGCCCACCAGGTAATGGCCGCTCGCGTCGTCGTTGATGAACTGCGCCGAGGTCGGCGGCAGAGTGCCCTGCGCCAAGTTGGCATCGGTCAGGCTCGCCGGGTCTACCCCGCGCAGCACCACGATGGTCTGCACGCTGGTGCCGCTGGTATCGAGGTCAAGCTGGACCAGCGTGTTGCCCGCACCGTCGGACACGAACCGGATATAGCCGTCGCTGACCGGATCGCCGCCAGGCAGGAAGCCATGAGTGGAGCCGTCGCCGAAATGGTCCGAAAGCGCGGTCAACAGCGGCGAGAAGTCAAGGATATCGCCCCCGACGCCCACTTTGAAATCGGTGATCGCGTCCGGTGCCGGCACGATGGAGTTGCCGCAGCAATCCTCGAGCGGATTGAGCTGGAAGGTGTTCTGCCCAGCCCCGCCGGTCAGCAGGTCGCCGCCGTTGTTCCAGTACGACACGTTCGTGAACAGGTCGTTCCCGTCGCCACCGGCGATCGTGTTGTGTCCGCTTGCGCCGTAGTTGTTGCCCCCGGTGCTCGGCCCCTGCGCCGCATCGATGGTGTCATCCCCGGCACCGGCGTCGATCGAATCGTTGCCCCCGGTCCCGGCGGTGATCGCGTCATCTCCGTCGCCGCCGATGATCGTCTCGCCATACGGCGCATAGATGGTGTCGGCGAACGCCGAACCGATGATCCTGCCGATATTGTAGAGCGCATCCGAGCCGCCCGAGCCATCCGACGCGGACCCATTGGTGGCGCTGCCGTAGTTGCTCTGGCTCAGCGATACGCTCACCCCGGCCGGAGCGGCGCTGTAGTCCACCGTGTTGACCCCGGCACCGCCATCGAGCGTGTCGTTGCCCGCGCCACCCACCAGGGTGTCATTGCCGGCCCCACCGCTCAGATTGTCATCGCCGTCCCCACCCACCAGGCTGTCATGGCCACCGAGCCCGACCAGCGTATCGTTGCCCGCATCGCCGGTCAGTGTGTCGTCATTCAGCGTGCCGGTCAGCAGGTCATCCCCCGCCGTGCCGCCAGTCAGCTCGCCAACCCCATGCGGATCATAGCCGCCCGCGAAATTATCGGCCGTCAACGATGCCTGCGCGACATTGCGCAGCACCAGCACCGTCGCCCAGTTGCCATCGCCATGCGGCGCCGCCTGCAGCAGCGTGTTGCCCGTGCCGTCATCGATCACCCGCAGGTAGCTATCGGCGAACGGATTATCGCCCACGGTGAAGTGCGAATTGCCGGATTGCGCATTCAGGGCCGCGACGATCGCGTCGATATTGATAATGTCGCCCCCGGCACCAGCGACGAAATCGCCAATGCTGTCCGGACGCGGCGTCACCGCCAGGTCGCAGCAATTCTCCACCCCGACCAGATTGTAGGTATCCTGCCCGCCACCGCCGAACAGCAGGTGTCCGCCGGTCGTGTTCTTGCTGCTGTCCCAATACGACACATTGTTGAACACATCATCAAACGCCGAACCCGCGATCGCCGCACCACTCGTCAGCGTATCGTTGCCGCCGCTGCCATCGATGACGCCGGTGTTGCCGCCATTGGTTTCGAGGTTGACGGTGATGGGCACCACGTCGCTGCCATAGTCGATGGTCGAGCCGCCGGCCGCCGAGAAGGAATCGTTGCCCGCCCCGCCGATCAGGTCGCTCTTGCCCGCCCCGGCGGCCAAGGTGTCATCGCCCGCCCCGCCATCCACAGTGTCATCGCCGCCACCGCCATAGAGCGCATCATTGCCATCCCCACCGCTGACACTGTCATCGCCCCAGCCGGCCATGATGGTGTTGCTTTCCGCCGCCCCCACCAGGGTATCGGCGAACGGTGTACCATAGAGCGTGGTGACCGAACCATCGTCGACCAGCGACAGCGGCACCGTCGGCTGCACGTAGCCGCCCACGACATTGGTGGCATCCAGCGCACCAGGCGCGACGCCATTCAATACCAGGATGGTCTGCCAGCCGCCCTGCCCCAACGGGTCCACCTGCACCAGCGTATTGCCGGCGCCATCGCCGATCAGTTGCAGATACGGCCCGAACGGATTGACACCGGCGGGCAGCCCGCCGCCGAAATTCAACGATGCCAAGACATGCGAGAAATCCAGCACATCGCCGCCGGGACCGGCCGCGAAATCGGTGATCACATCCGGCGTCGCCGTCACCTGCGCGCGGCTGCAGCAATTCTGCAACGCATCGATCACGTAGGTATCGCTGCCCGCCCCACCGGTCAGCTGGTTCGCCGCCGCATTCGCCCAGGCCGAGACCTCCTGGAACACATCATCGCCGGCCCCGCCGACAACCGTATCCGCCCCGCTGCCGGCAGGCAGGCCGGAACTCGGTCCGGTCGTGCTGTAAAGCAGGTAGATCGCGTTGTTGCCGTCCCCGGCCTGCACGCTCTCGTGCCCGCCATAGCCGAGAAAGAGCGTGTCATCGCCCGCCCCGGTGGTGATGGTATCGCTGGCGCCATTGCCTTGCAGGTAGTTCGCGCCGTCGCCAAGGACGATGGTCGCGCCGTCGCCCGCGCTGATGGTGTTGTTGCCATCGCCGGCGGTGATGCTGTCGTTGGCCCCAACGCTGATGTTGTTGTTGCCACTGCCGGCGGTGACGGTATCGTTGGCCCCGCCCGTAACCGTGTTGTCGCCGTCTCCCAGCAGGAACGTGCTCGACGGCGCGGAGCCGCCCATCGAATCACTGCCGCCGCCGCTGGTGAACGAACTGCCGCTGCCGGACGAAGACAGTGTATCGTTGCCCACCCCGCCGATCAGGGTGTCCGCCCCGGCTCCGCCATCGGCAATGTTGCCGGTGGTGCCGGCGCTCACGTCCAACAGGTCATCGCCTGGCCCGCCCGCCAGCGTATTGGCACCGGCGCCACCGATCAGCGTGTCATCGCCCGCGCCACCACGCAGCAAGTCATCGCCATCCCCGCCATCGATGCTGTCATCGCCCGAATTGCCGAGGATGGTGTCGTTGCCGGTCCCGCCGGTCAGTATGTCGGCATAGGGCGACCCGGTCAGCAGGCTCGAACTGTCCGGCCCCGCCAATGTCGATCCACCCGCCGCCTGCAGGAACGGCTGGAGGAAATTATCCGCCGTCAACTGCGCCGGCGTCACATTCTCCAGCCGCAGGAACGTCGACCAGTTGCCATCCGCGTTCGGCGCGATCTGGAACAGCGTATCCGCGCCGGACGCCACATATTGCAGGTAGCCCTGCGCGAACGGGTCCGCCCCGATCGCCATGCCGTGCTCGGTGGTCAGGTCATTGAGCATCACGCTGAGATCGATGCGATCCCCCCCGGCCCCAACGGTGAAATCGGTCACGGTGTCCGGCGTGGTGATGGCGCGCGCGCAGCAGTTGCTGGGGTTGACCACGTAGGTATCCACCCCGGCCCCGCCGGTCAGCAGATCGCCGCCCGCGCTGTTCCAGTAGCCAACCTCGAAGAACACGTCATCGCCGGCGCCGCCGTCCACCGTGTTCTGCCCGTAGTTGACGCCTTCGCCGTTGCTCACATTGGTGGACGCCCGCAGCACCAGGCTGTCGTTGCCATCGCCGCCCAGCACCGAGTCATAGCCGCCGCTGCCGGTCAGCAGGCTGTCATCGCCCGCCCCGCCCAGCAGGGTCTCGCCGTAGGTCGCATTGATGGTGTCGCCGAAGCCGCTGCCGATGATGGTGCCGATATTATAGAGCGTGTCGAGGCCGCCGCTCCCGTCGGTCGCGTTGCCGTAGCCCGCGCCGTAGCCGCTCTGGTTCAGGTAGACACTGACCGGCCCGGTGTCACCGCTGTAGTCCAGCGCGTTGCTGCCCGCCCCGCCATCGATGTAGTCGTCGCCGGTGCCGCCGGTCAGCGTGTCGTTGCCGTTCTCGCCATAGAGCGTGTCATTGCCCGGCCCCCCGGTGAGGATATCGCCGCCATCGCCGCCATGCAGCACATCATCGCCCGCGAGGCCAGCCATGCTGTCCCCGAGCCCCGTGCCGTAGAGCGTATCATTGCCAGGCGTTCCGGTGATGAGAGTCATCGGTTTGTCCCCACGTGTGGCATGAGGCCGATCGACAGAGGAGCACGAACGTCGAAACGCGCCGGTTGACGACGTTCCAAGCCATAACGTTCCTGCCCGTTCGAGCGGCCCCTATGGGAGCAATGTCGCCCAATGTCGCAGAGTAAATCAATCGTTAATCGACCCAGAAACCCCCTCCGGACGGCCTCTACACGGATATGTCAGTCATCACGCCCACCGGCGGCGATACGATTGCCCAGATTTGAGACGTTCCAGGCAACTACCCGGCAGCCGGCGGTTGCAGCGCCTTCACCGCCATCCCGCCAAGCGCCCGCCGGTCCACCTTGCCGTTCGGAGTCTTCGGCAGCCCGCGCACGAAAAACACCCGGTCGGGGAACTTCTCCGCCGGGATGCGCGCGCGGCAATGTTGCGACAATGCCGGCGTCTGCGGCTCGCCGCGCGGCACCACGAACACAATGAGCTTCGTATCGGCCCCATCGGTCCCCGGCACACCCACCGCCGCCGCCTCCAGCACCGTCTCGTGCCCCTGCAACACCTCCTCGATCTCCGGCATGAAGATATCCACCCCCCGCCGGCGCGTCAGGTCGGCCAGCCGCCCCTTCAGGCGAACGAACCCGCCGCCGTCCAGCATGCCGACATCGCCCGGATAGTACCAGCCATCGCGAAACCCCTCCGCCGCCGAGGCCCCCGCGGCATCGCCATACAACCCGCCCGACACCCCCACGCCACGGCACCGCAAATGGCCAATGCCACCCGCCGCCATCGCCTGGTCCGCCCCATCGGCGATCTCCACATCAAGATCGGGGCTGATACGGCCGACGCTGTCGACATGGGCCAGCACATCGCCCGGCGCCAGCACCGAGATGAACCCCACCGCCGCGCTGCCGTAGATCTCATACAGGTTCGGCGACAAATGCTGGATCACCGCCTGCTTCTCGGCGGCGAACATCGGCGAGGCGCCGATGAACAGCCCGCGCAACCCCGGGAACATCAGCCCCGCCGGCGCCGCGTCCGGCTTCACCATCCCGAGGAACTGCCGCAACAGCGGCGGCGTGATCATGCAGGCGCTGTCGTCCCAGGCCTGGATATTCTTCGCCACCACCTCCGGCCGATGGTCCTCCGCCATCAGCACCGTGGCGCCGCCGATGCACAACTGGTTGGCGAGAAAGAAGAAGAACGCCGAAAATCCCATGCCGCCCACCAGCAGCAGCTTGGGCGGATTGGCCGGCGTCAGCACCGCGGGGAACAACTTCAGCGCCGCATGAAACCGCCCGAGCCACTGCGCCTGGCTGGTGGCGATGCCTTTCGGCGCGCCGGTGCTGCCCGAGGTGAGGTGGAGAAAATGCATCTCGTCCTGATCGCGCGCCACCCGGCGATCGCCGCCCTTCGCCGCCAGCCCCTGGCGCCATTCGGGACCGATGCGATGCACCAGCGCACTGTCGTAGCCGCGCGCCTTGGGGGTGAGAAACGCCCGCGCAACCTTGAAATGAGTGATCGGGTCAACAATCGCGCCAACCGGACGTTCCGGCGGCAAGTCCAGCGGCACCGCCCCCACCCGCAGCAGCGCGAAGCTCAGCACCACGTGGTCGACCGAACTCGGCAGCGCCACCGCCACCACATCGCCGGGTCGGATGCCGAGATCATGCAGATAAACACTTGCCCGGCCTACCAGATCAGCCAGTCCGGCATAGGTAATGGTCTCATTGCCCTCGATCAGCGCGGCCGCGTTGGGCCGGCCGATGGCATGCTCGAAAATGGCATCCGACAGATTTTTCCAGCTCATATCCATAATCACCTCCCTCGAAAAGCGCACCCGTTCTCTCTCCGTCATCGTGTTGGTGCAAGAAAAATGAATGGGAGCGACACCGGTCATTGCCGCAGCCATCCCGTCGGCAGTACAGAACACGATATGGAGCACGACCCGTACGCCGAATGCGTCGCCCGCGCGAACGCCGCGAGAAACTGGGCTGCCACCGCGGCGCCCTCACGCCGGCCTGGGCTCGACAGCGCGTCCTGGACCGCCGCCCATCGAGCCGGCTTCCTGCGACCGGCAACGCCAGGGCCCGACGCCGTCGGCGCGGCCGAGGTGATGGAAGCCCTCGGCCACGGCGGCGCCGACCGCGGCTGGTTGTTCGCGCTTGGGGCCCATTGGTTCGGGTGCTGCGCGCCATTGTCCCGCCACGCCACCCCTTCCCAGCGCGCAACCTGGGAGCCCGGCCTGCATGACGGCAGCCTGGTCGGCGCGCTCGCGGTGACCGAACCATCCGGCGGTTCCTCCTTCGACGGTATGGCCACCGCCGCCCGCCACGTGGACGGCGGTTTCCGTCTCGATGGCAGCAAGACCCTCGTCACCAACGCGCCCGACGCCGATGTACTGCTCGTGCTCGCCCGCCAATTCCCAGAACGCGGCCCTCTCGGACTGACGATGTTCGTGGTTCCCCGTACCGCGCCCGGCCTGACAATCCGCCCCATCGCTACCACCGGCCTGCCCGGCGCACCGATGGGCGACGTGGTGATGCAGGACTGCCACATCGGGCTCGACGCCACACTCGGCGCACCGGGTGCTGGCCTGCGCGTGTTCCAGTCCGCCATGGCCTGGGAACGCACGCTGCTGCTCGCCGGTTTCCTCGGTGCGGCCGAACACGATCTCGCCCGCGCCGCCCATGCACTCGCCGACCGCAACGCCCTCGGTCACCAGGCCGTTACCCATCGCTTCGCGCGCATGCATCTTCGCCTCGCCGCCGCCCGCCACCTGCTGCATGACGCCGCCCGCAAGCTTGATGCCGGGCGCGAGGACATCACCGCCGCCGCGATGGCCAAGCTCGTTACCAGCGAAGCGGTGGTTGAATGCGCACGCGACGTGGCGCACCTGCTCGCCGGTGCGGGATGGCGCGGCGCCCCGCTCGATGCGGTGGCCGCGGTGGCCGATACCATGGGCACCCTGTTCGCCTCCGGCACGTCCGAGGTGCAACTCGACCTCATCGCCCGTCACACCCTGGCGGTCGCGCGGCGACCATGAACGCGCCATCGCCGCTGGTCGCGCCGGTGCTGACCGGCCACAGCCGGGCAACGGCAGTGCGCAGCGGCACTACGGCGCTGACCTACGCCGACCTGCAGGGCGAGATCGCCGCCGGTTGCGACGCGCTGCGACGCGCCGGCATCGGGCCTGGCTGCCGGGTTGCGCTCGCGCTGCCGAAATCACTGAATGCGCTGCGCGTCATCCTCGCCACCCTCGCCGCCGGCGCCGCCTATGTGCCACTCAACCACCGGCTGACCCCTGCCGCGCTGGCCACCATCCTCGAAGACCTGCGGCCCGACCTCCTGATCGCAGCACCGGGCGCGCTCGCCGGGCAAGCCGAACGCCTCCCCGGCCTCCAGATCACCCCGCACCTCGACACCACGCCAGAGCGCCTCCCGGGAGTCGCAGTCCAGCACGACCAGCCGCCCGATCTTGCCGCCATCCTGTTCACCTCGGGCTCCACCGGCACACCCAAGGGCATCATGCTGTCGCACGACAACATCGGCTGCTTCGCCACCTGGGCCGCCCGCGAATTCGCCCTCGGTGCGGCCGACCAGGTCGCCAGCCACGCGCCGTTTCACTTTGACCTTTCAACATTTGACATCTTCGCGACCCTCGCCACCGGCGCGACACTCCACCTGCTCGATGATGCCGACGCCGCCTTCCCCGGCGCCGTCCGCCGCTTCATCGCCGATGCCGGCATCACCACCTGGTATTCGGTGCCGACCGCACTCGCCCAGTTGCAAAGCCGCGGCGCCCTGGCTGGCCTCTCGTCGCTACGCCAGGTCCTGTTCGCCGGCGAGGTCTTCCCCACCCCCGTCCTGCGCCAGGCCATGGCCGCCCTGCCCGCCGCTGGCTTCGCCAATTTGTTCGGCCCCACCGAAACCAACGTCTGCACCTTTCATCGCCTCGCCTCCCCCCCGCACGACGACACCCCAATCCCAATTGGCATCCCCTGCCCCCACGCCGGCATCACGCTCAGCGCGGACGGCGAAATCGGTGTCACCGGCCCCGGCGTCATGCTCGGCTACTGGCGCCAGCCCGCTCTCACCACCGCCAGCCGCATTGATGGCCGGCCCGATAGCTATCGCACCGGTGACTTCGCCACCCGCCGCCCGGACGGGGCGCTGATGTTCAACGGCCGGCGCGATCACCTGGTCAAGCTGCGCGGACACCGGGTTGAGCTTCTGGCGCTCGAAGCCGTCCTTCAGGCCCATCCCGCCATCGCCGAAGCCGTCGCGGTGGTCACCGGCGAGCGCCTCGCAGTGGCGATCATCGAGCGCTCCCCGATCGATGACGCCGCTCTCAGGAATGTCATCGCCGCTTGCCTTGTGCCGGCCTACCAACCCGGTTCAATCATTCGATTGAATACGATGCCGCGAAGTTCTAACGGTAAGGCCGACCGCGGCGCCCTGCGTGTCTTGGCCGCTGGTGCATGAACGGGTCCGCCGCCATTTGATGAGGTCAGTCTTGCAATCACCTTAGAGTCTATCCGAAATCAAACAATGTCCTGACAAAGCCTTCTGAGCATCATCCTGACCGACGCCCAACGCAGGAAGGCCAGCGCCGAGCGGTTGAGGCACTCCCAATCCTTGGCTAGCCTGCGGCATCTGTTGAGCCAG
>CAIMWH010000089.1 GCA_903845065.1 uncultured Rhodospirillales bacterium
AGGCTAGCTCGTTGCGGATGAGTTCAGAGTCAGACTCTTAGACGTCGACGACTATATAGTCCTCTTCAACCCTCACCGGGATCGTCTCAGCCACATAAGGCCCCTCGACGACGGTCTGCCCATGCTCAACCCCAACCTTGTACGCCTTGGTGCTGATCTTCTCCGGATCGCAATAACTCTGTCCCGTCCGCACATCGAATTCCCAGCCATGCCACGGGCAGCGCAGGATCTCCCCCTTGCGCGTATATTTGTATTCGCCGGGTGAAGCCGCCTCCACCAACCCAGTCAGCACCCCATCGCACAGCGCCCCCCCCTGGTGCGGGCAGCGATTGAGCAGCCCAAAAAACGCGCCATCGAGATTGAACACCGCGATCGGCCGCCCCCGCACGGTCACCAGCTTGCGGCCGCCCGGCGGGATTTCGCTGACGGCCGCAACCACATGCCAGCTCATGCCACCGTCTCCGCCAGCCGCGCGTAGGTGGCGCGCGGATTGTCCACCATGATCCGCCGCGCCAGGCGGTCCGAAATCCCGTCCGGCATCGCGTCGGTGCCGTCGAACTGCCAGTGCGGATAGTCCGTCGAGAACAACAGCAGCTCGTCGGACTGCATATGCTCGAACAACCGGTTGAGGCTCGCCGCATCGGGCGGCCCATCGATCGGTTGCAACGACAGCCGCACGTTGCTGCGCACAATGTCCGACGGCGCGCGATCCACCCACGGTATTTCCATCCGCAATCCACGCCAGAACTTGGTCAGCCGCCACAAATGGGCCGGCAGCCAGGTAAACCCTGATTCCAGCAGCACCACCTTCAAATCAGGGAACTTGTTGAACACCCCCTCGCAAATCAGGCTCGTCAGCGCCGACTGGAACGCTTGCGCCTGGTTCACGTAGTCCTCGGTATAGGTGGATGACCAGCCAACCGGCGTCGGCGGATTGTGGTAGTTCGACCCGGCGTGGATGCCGATGGCCAGCTTGTGGCGCGCGGCGGCGGCATAGATCGGCCAGTTGTCGCGCTTGCCCAGGGGCTTGTCGCCGCTGACCAGCATCAGCACCTGCACGAAGCGCGGATCATCCGCCCAGCGCTCGATCTCGGCCACCGCGAGGTCGGCGTTCTGCGCCGGCACCACGATGGAGGCGCGCAACCGCGGATCATGCGCCAGCCACTCCGCCGCCATCCAGGAATTCAGCGCCCGCGCGAACGCCGCCGCCATGTCCTCGCTGAAAAACAACTGGATGCCGTAGAGCGGATTGCAGATGGCAATCGAGGTGCCGAACCCATCGAGCGCCTCCCGCCGCACGGTAGCAAGGTCCGCCGCCGGCCGTCCGCTGGCGGGCCGCCAATCCGGCCGGCAGGTCAGCGGCGAATTCAGCGGATAGCTGATGGTGTTGAGTTCATCGATGCCGCGGGTAATCGCCGCCTCGCGCCAATGATCGTCGAGATACGGCAGCAGCGCCTGAATGCTGGGCACCGAGGGATGGATGTCGCAGTCGATGGTGCCTGGCAGCAGGCGGGTCATGGCGTTTCTCCGGCGTCTTTTCTCTGCCGAGGGTCCACCACGCCGCGCCGCCGCGCAAGCCCCGCCCGGTCAGCGTTCGAGCCGCATCCCCTGCAACCGGATGATCCCGTCCGGCACCGGGACGAACCCGCTCAATTTGGCCGATGTGGCAACAATCCACGGATTGCTGTCGAGATACATGATCGGCAGGTCCGCATGCACCTGCGCGGTGATCTTGGCATACAGCGCCTTGCGCGCCCCGGTATCGGTGGTCGCCCGCGCGGCATCGAGCCAGACATCAACGTCCGGGTTGTTGTAGCGCGTCTCGTTCAGCGCCCCCTTGGAATGCAGGCTGTTGTAGAGATTGCCGTCCGGATCGGCCCGCCCGGACCAGCCGATCGCTGAGGCCTCGTAGTCCCCGCGGGACTGCGCGGCCAGTGCTGTGGCAAATTCGGTGGCCTGCACCGTCACCTCGAACCCCGCCTCGGCCGCCATTGACTGGATCATCTCGCCGGTCTGCTTCTGGTCCGGATTGGTGGTGACGGTCAGCGTCACCGGCACCGGCAATGTCACCCCCGCCTGTTTCAGCAGCGCCTTGGCCCGCGCCAGATCACGGGGCAGGGGCTTCACGTTGGGATTATAGAACGGGCTGCCCGGCGAAAGCCCCTGCGCCACCGGGGGGAACAACCCGTTATAGACCACCTGCATCAGCACCTCCCGATCGATCGCCGCCTCGAACGCCTGCCGCACCAGCGCGCTGCGGCCCATCGGCGTGTTAGCGCGCGCCCCATTGGCGAGGTTGAAGTTGATGCTCTGGTAACCCAGCCCCGGATAAACGAACACCGCCAGTCGCTTGTCCTGCCGCGCCTGCGGCACATCGGTCGCCGCGATCCGCTCGCCCATCTCGATGGCGCCCGCCTGCAAATTGGTCAGCCGCACCGAGTTGTCCACGATCGGCCGATACACCACGCGGGCGAAGTGGATCGCCGGCGCATTCCAGTAGTCCGCGAACCGATCCAGCACGAACCTGTCCTGCGCCACCCGCTCGGTGAAACTGAACGGCCCGGCGCACACCGGTGCATTGCCGAAATTCTTCCCCGCCGCCTCCGCCGCCTTGGGCGATACGATCATCCCGGCCCGATCCGTCAACTGCGAGACGAACGGCGCCGAGGGGTTCTTCAGCACCACCCGCACCGTCAGCGGATCGGCGATCTCGGCATGATCCATCGCCCCGATCTCGGCGCGCCGCGTGCTGCCTGGCATATTGAGATGACGGTCGAGGCTGTATTTCACCGCCGCCGCATCCATCATGGTGCCGTCATGGAACTTCACCCCGGCGCGCAAATGCAGCACCAGGGTGCGTGAATCCGCCCATTCGTAACCGGTCGCCAACTGCGGCACCACGTCCAGCTTGTCGTTGATATCCAGCAGCTTGTCGCACAACCCGGCGAACACGATGCGCCCGGTATAGGTGCGCGCCAATGATGGATCGAGGATATCGGTGTCCTCGGCCAGCGCGATCCGCAACGTCTGCGTCGGCACCTCCTGGGCGGCGGCGGGCAAGGCGACCAAGGCAATGGCGGCGAGCGGCAGCAGGCGCATGGCGATGTTCCCCTTTATCGCAGTGCAACAAGCCTAACACGCCCGCACCCGCCGGCGGCAAGCACTCTTCCGCCCCCCGCACGATCCGCTCTACCCTGTGCAAAACGGAGGGAACCAACCATGACCCAGGACCTGCTCATCGGCATCAGCGGCGGCGGCGTGTTGCACACCGACCAGCATGTGCCCGATATCGACACCATCTTCAGCATGGTGAAGCAGGCCGGCGTGTTCGACTATATCGAGCGCTCCCCGCCGCCGCTCCAGGTTGACGAGTTCCGCCGTGCCGTGGACAAGCACGGGGTGCCGCTGCTCTCCGGCAGCTTCTTCTACATGCTCGGGCGTGACGAACCCCTCATGGAGTGGCACCTGCGCATCGCCCAAAGCTTCGGCGGCAAGGCGCTCAACATGCAGATCCTGGTGCACGACGCCGAGGGCAACCGCGTCACCAACGAGCGCCTCGCCGACACGTTCCTGTGGATTTCCGCCATCGGCGAAAAACTCGGCGTCATGCCGTGCTTCGAAATCCACGTGAACATGTGGTCCGAACGGTTCACCCGCGTCCAGGCGGTCGGGGACCTCGTCGAGCGCCGCGGCGGCACGTTCAACATCACGTTCGACCACAGCCACGTCATCTTCAAGATCGGCAACGCCGGCGAACTCGACGTGGAGAACAACCGCGCCGACATCGCCGCCGGACTGCTCGAACTTGACCCCGCCAAGCCCGGCAACATCAGTGACCTGTGGATCGCCCGCAACTGGGTCTCCCATGCCCACGCCCGCAGCGCTGTGCCGAACAACCCAGTGAACATCTGGGCCAAACACCCGGATGGCCGCTACGGCCGCGGCATCCAATACCCCTTCATCCGTCCCAAGCCCGGCGAATGGCACGCGGATTGGGACGAAGCACTGCTCGAACCCTGGAAGGAAGTCCTGCGCCGCATGATGCGCCACCGCCTGCGCCACGCCGATAGCCGGCTGCGGCAGATTACCGTCGAGATGATCCCGGCGGTGGACTACGGCGGCGGGGCCAAATACTCGATCTTCGAGAACTCGGTCGCGATTGCCGAATGGTTGCGTGCGACTTGGGCGAAGGAAGCAAGTGCTTCTTTTTGAAAAAAGAAGCAAAAACTTTCTATCCGTTGGCTTCGCCCCTCTCATGGGAGAGGGGCGAAGCCATTCGAGAAAAGTTTTTTGGTTCTTTTTTCAAAAAAGAACTGCTTGCCTTACCTAAACAAAACCGCCGCACTCCGCAGCGTCACATAGGCGCCAGCCAGCATCGGCACCCCCACCACCAGCCACGCCAGCACCGCGGTCGCGTTGAATCCGCCGCTGCCGATGCCGGTATCGCGCGCCACCTCGACCTCCACCTTCACCTGCATCGCCGCCACCTCGGCGTCCGACATGAACCAGCGCGAGGCCACCGGGCGGATCAGCAGCGTGCAGATCAACCCCAGCACCAGGAACCCGGCCAGGATATACAGCGTCTGGTCATACACCTGCGCCCGCGGCACCCCGGCGTCGATCTGCGCCTGGCGGATGTAGTTCACCACCACCGGCCCGATGATCCCCGCCGTCGACCACGCCGTCAGGATTCGGCCATGGATGGCGCTGACGAACTGGGTGCCGAACTTGTCCGCCAGATACGCCGGCACGGTGGCGAACCCGCCGCCGTACATCGACAGGATGACGCAGAACATCGCCACGAACAGCGCGAGCCCGCCGGTATGCGCGGCCCACGGTGCCCCGGCATACAGCGCCACCCCGAGCAGGAAGAACGTGCAATACGTCGCCTTGCGCCCGATATGGTCGGACAGCGAGGCCCAGAAGAACCGCCCGGCGATGTTGAACAACGACAGCAACCCGGTGAACCCGGCCGCCACCACCGCAATCGCGCCAAGCTGCGTCTTGTCGAGCGCGCCGAACGCCACGCCATCCTTGCCGATCAGGGTGCCGGCGAAAATCTCCTGCAACATCGGCGAGGCCACCCCGATCACCCCGATCCCGGCGCTCACGTTGAGGCACAGCACCGCCCAGATCAGCCAGAACTGCGGCGTCTTGTGGGCGTTATCGATATGCACGTGGCCGGAGGTGATGGTCGCCTTGGCCGCCGGCGGGGTCCAACCCTCCGGGCGCCAGCCGGCCGGGGGAATGCGGTAGCCGAACGCGCCGCCCAGCATGAACACCGTGTAGATCAGCGCCATCACCACGAAGGTCTGCCACACGCCCACGCTGGTGGCGCTGCGGAAGGTCCCCATCAACGCCTCGGCCAGCGGCGCGCCGATCATCGCCCCGCCGCCGAACCCCATGATCGCCATGCCGGTCGCCATGCCGCGCCGATCGGGGAACCATTTGATCAGCGTGGAAACCGGCGAGATATACCCGAGCCCCAGCCCAATCCCGCCGATCACCCCCGAGCCGATCCACATGATCCACAGCTGGTGGGTGATGATCCCCACCGCCGAAATCAGCATCCCGCCGCACCAGCACAACGCCGAGACCAGGCCGGCCTTGCGCGGCCCCTGCCGCTCCACCCAGCCGCCCCATATCGCGGCCGACGAGCCCAGCAGCACGAAGAACAGCGTGTACATCCATCCCAGATCCGCCACCCGCCAGTCGCACGTGGTGGTGAACAGCGCGTCCAGCAGCGTCATGTCCTTGCAGACCACCGAGGAGGAAACCCCGATCGCCCGCGTCAACGGCAGCCAGAACACGCTGAACCCGTACGCCATGCCGATACAGCAATGGATCGCCAGCGCGGCCGGCGGCACCAGCCATCGGTTGAAACCGGCATGCGCGACGATCGCGTCGCGGTCGAGCATTGTTTTCATTGATCAGTTCCCCCCATTGCCGCGACAGGTACGACCCGCACCGCGCAGAATTTGAATTCAGGTATTTTTCCGAACGGATCGAGCGCCGGATTGGTCAGCAGGTTCGCCGCCGCTTCGACGTAGCAGAACGGCATGAACACCATGCCGTCGGGCACATCGCGATCCTCGCGAATACGGATTTCCACGCTGCCGCGCCGCGTTTCCAGCCGTGCCGTATCCCCGGCGCGCAGCCCGATCTGCCGCATCTGCCGCGGCGGCATGAACGCCACCGCATCGGGCTCGATCGCATCGAGCACCGCCGTCCGCCGGGTCATTGAGCCGGTATGCCAGTGCTCCAGCACCCGCCCGGTCGACAGCACCAGCGGATAGTCCTCGTCCGGTACCTCGTCGGGCGGCGAAACATCGGCCGGCACAATCCGCCCGCGCTTGCTCGGCGTCGGGAACCCGTCGCGGAAGATGATGTCATGGCCAGGCACATCCGCCGCATCGGTCGGGTAGGTGACGGCGCCCTCGCGCTCCAGCCGCGCCCAGGTGATGTGCGCGAGCGAGGGCATCAGCCCCGCCATTTCGTCGAACACCGGCCCGGGACCGTCATAGTGCCAATCGCACCCCAGGCGCCGCGCGATCTCCTGCACGATCCACAAATCCTGCCGCGCCTCGCCGGGCGGCGGCAGCACCGGCCGCGCCAATTGCACCCGCCGATCCGTGCTGGTGAAGCTGCCCGACTTCTCAGCGAACGCCGAGGCCGGCAGCACCACATCGGCATGGAACGCGGTTTCGGTGAGGAACAAATCCTGCACCACCAGATGCTCCAGTTTCGCCAGCGCCTCGCGGGCGTGGTTGAGGTCGGGGTCGGACATCGCGGGGTTCTCCCCCATGATGTACATCCCCTTGATCCGGCCCGCCTTCGCCGCGTGCATGATCTCCACCACCGTCAGGCCGCGCTGCGGATCGAGCGTCCGCCCCCAGGCGGTCTCGAAGGTCGCGCGCAGCGCATCCACCCCGATGCCCTGGTAGTCCGGCAGGAACATCGGGATCAGCCCGGCGTCCGACGCGCCCTGCACGTTGTTCTGCCCGCGCAGCGGATGCAGCCCGGTTCCCGGCCGCCCGATCTGCCCGGTGCTCAACGCCAGCGCGATCAGGCAGCGCGCATTGTCGGTGCCATGCACATGCTGGCTGATCCCCATCCCCCAGAAGATGATCGACGCCCGGGACCGCGCATAAAGCCGCGCCACCTCGCGCAGGGTCTCGGCCGGAATGCCGCACACCGCCGCCATTTTCTCGGGCGAGAAGTCCTGGATGCGCGCCCGCAGTTCCTCGAAACCCTCCGTCCAGGTCTCGATATACTGCGCGTCCGTCAGCCCCTCGGTGACGATGACATGCAGCAGCGCATTCAGCAGCGCCACGTCGCTCCCCGGCTTGAACGCCAGGTGATGCGTCGCCAGCCGGCTCAGCGCCTGCCGCCGCGGGTCCATCACGATCAGCTTGGCGCCATGCCGCTTCACCGCGTTCTTGATGAAGGTGGCCGCCACCGGATGGTTCACCGTCGGGTTGGCCCCGATCACGATGATCACCTCCGCCTCCAGCGCCGCCTCGAACGGGGCGGACACCGCGGCCGAATGCAGCCCCTCGAACAGCGCCGCCACCGATGAGGCATGGCAGAGCCTGGTGCAGTGATCGACGTTGTTGGTGCCGAAGCCGGTGCGCACCAGCTTCTGGAACAGATACGCCTCCTCGTTGGAGCCCTTGGCCGAGCCAAACCCGGCCAGCGCATTCGGCCCATGGGTGTCCCTGATCGCCGCCAGCGGCCCGGCGGCGCGCTCCAGCGCTTCTTCCCACGTCGCGCGGCGGAAATGCGTCCACGGATTGGCCGGATCGACCGACCCATGCGCGTCCTTCGCCACCCCCGCCTTGCGGATCAACGGCACCGTAAGCCGATGCGGATGATGAATGTAGTCGAACCCGAACCGCCCCTTCACGCACAGCCGGTTATGGTTGGCCGGCCCGTCCCGCCCCTCGGCATAGACAATCCGCTCACCCGCCACCTTGTACGAAACCTGGCACCCCACCCCGCAATACGGGCAGAGCGAATCCACCGAGCGCTCCGGAGTCACCACCCGCTGCTGCCGATCGTCGAGATACGCCGCCGGCAGCAGCGCCCCGGTCGGGCACGCCTGCACGCACTCGCCGCAGGCCACGCAGGTCGAGTCTCCCATCGCGTCGTCGAAATCGAACACCGGCCGCGCCTGCGCCCCGCGATACGCCATGCCGATGACATCGTTCACCTGCACCTCGCGGCAGGCCCGCACGCACAACCCGCACTGGATGCAGGCATCGAGGTTCACCCGCATCGCGCTGTGGCTGCTATCGGGTGCCCAGCGTTCGGCGGCGGGGAACCGGCTCTCCGTCACTCCCTCGCGCGCCGCCCACTGCCACAGCTTGGAGTCCGGATCATGCGCCATAGCCCGCGCCGGCTGATCCGCCACCAGCAATTCCATCACCATCCGCCGCGCGCTCTCGGCCCGCGGGCTCGCCGAATGGACCTTCATTCCCGCCGCCGGCATCCGCATGCAGGAGGCCGCCAGCACCCGCTCGCCCTCCACCTCCACCATGCAGGCCCGGCAATTGCCGTCCGCCCGATAATCCGGCGCCGGGCTGTAGCAGAGATGCGGGATTTCGGTGCCGAGGCGCTGCGCCACCTGCCAGATGCTCTCGCCCTCCAGCGCCTCCACCATGCGGCCATCGAGTTCGAAGCTGACACTCATGGCGCGGCCCCTTCGAACAATTCCGGAAAATGCCGCATCACGGTGGCCACCGGATTGGCCGCTGCCTGGCCCAGACCGCAAATCGAGGCATCGCGCATCGCCTGCACCAGTTCATCGAGCAGCCCGCGATCCCACGCGCCGCGCTCCATGATCATGCGCGCCTTCTGCGTCCCCACCCGGCACGGCGTGCACTGCCCGCAACTCTCATCCTCGAAGAACCGCATCAGGTTCAACGCCGCCGCCCGCACGTCATCCTGTCCGGACAGCACAATCACTGCCGCCGACCCGATCAGGCAGCCGTGCTGTTCCAGGGTGCCGAAATCGAGCGGAATATCCCCCATCGAGGCCGGCAGAATTCCGCCCGAGGCGCCCCCCGGCAGATAGGCGGTGAAGTCATGCCCTTCCGCCATCCCGCCGCAATATTCCGCGATCAACTCCCGCACCGTGATCCCCGCCGGCGCCAGCTTCACCCCGGGCTGCCGCACCCGCCCCGAGACCGAAAAACTCCGCAGCCCGGTTCGCCCATGCCGCCCATGCCCGCCCCACCAGGCCGCACCGCGCTCGACGATATCGCGCACCCAGAACAGCGTCTCCACGTTGTTGATCAGCGTCGGCCGCCCGAACAGCCCGACCTGGAACGGGAACGGCGGCTTGTGCCGCGGCATGCCGCGCTTGCCTTCGATGCTCTCCAGCATCGCCGACTCCTCGCCGCAGATATACGCGCCCGCCCCCCGCCGCAGGTCGATCTCCGGCCCGCCCGCTGGCAGCCGCGCAATCTCGCGGCGCAGGATCTCATGGGCGGCGGGATACTCGTCGCGCAGATAGATCACCACACTCGCCGCCTCCACCACATGGGCGGCGATCAGGGTGCCCTCGAGAAACCGATGCGGATCGGACTGCAAATAGTGCCGGTCCTTGAAGGTGCCCGGCTCGCCCTCGTCGGCGTTCACCGCCATCAGCCGCGGCGCCGGTTGCGCCCGCACCGAGCGCCACTTCCGCCCGGTGGGAAACCCCGCGCCGCCGAGCCCGCGCAACCCGGCATCATCCATCGCCGCCAGCACGCTCTCCATGTCCCGCGACCCATCCCGCAGCGCCCGCAACAGCGCATACCCGCCCCCGGCGACATAGGCATCATAGTCGGGATAGTCCGGCACCGCGGTATGGGTGTCATCCGCTTCCGCCGCCGCCAGAATATCGGCCACGGTCGCCGGCGCGATGAAGTTGTGCCCCACCTCCGCCGCCGGCGCCCGGTCGCACAATCCCACGCACGGCGCCCGCACCACCCGCACTCCTTCGGGCGCTCCCGCCGTCACCGCCGCCAGCAGCGCCTCCGCTCCGGCCATCGCGCAGGACAGGCTGTCGCACACCCGGATGGTCAGTGGGGCGATATCGGGATCGCCCTCCTTCACCACGTCGAAATGGGCATAGAACGTCGCCACCTCGAACACCTCGGCCTGCGCCAGCCCCATCAGGTCGGCGAGGGCGGCGAGATGAATGGCGGAAATCTGCCCGTAATGGTCCTGGATCAGGTGCAGATGCTCGATCAGCAGGTCCCGCCGCAACGGCCGCCCGGCCAGCAGCGCGCGCACCACCCCGATGGCGCCGGTCTGCGGCTGCCGCCCCTTGGGTACCGCCCGCGCCCGTCCACCACGCGCGGCTTGCTTGTCGTCCGGCCGACTCATTTTCGAGCTCGTTTCACATCGACGTTTCCCGGCTGTACACACAACCGTGATGACCGTATCGGATCGGAGTTGCCCGGGCAATTGATTCTGCCCGGGCCCAGCGCGGTTGGTTCAGGAGGCGCCGCTCTCGTAACGGTCCACCGCCTCGCGCACCGCTTCCGCGTGGCTCGTCAACCGCGAACCGGCGAACTGCACCGCCTCCACCGCACCGCCGGCATCGCGCAGCAACCGCGCCGACTGCCCATAGCTGCCATAGCCGGTGGCCTTGCTGATCCGCGCGCTGTCCACCCCGGTTACCGTCAGTTCCGTCCCATCGGCGAACGGATTGCCCTGGCTCGGCTGCGCCACCAGCACCTTGCCGTCCACCGGGATGAAATCGGCGGCGCCCCACAGGTTCCAGAACCGCCCGGACCATGGTGCGGTCTCCGCCGTCGCCGCCCCGCTGCTGGCGAACACCTGCAGGATACGCAGCGCATTCTCGATCAGCCCCTGCGGCTCCCCATCGGTCGCATGCAGGCACAGCGACAGCGCCACCCCCTGCGCCGGCACCACCACGGTGAAGCTGCGCACCCCCTGGAACCCGCCGCCATGGCCGATCCAGGTCCAGCCCCCGGTTTCGCCATGCGCGGTGCCCAGCCCGTAGTGCCGCACCACCGTCATCTCGGGGATGCGCCACATCGGCCGCGCGATCTCCCGCCGGCTCTCGATCGACAGCAACCCGCTGTCCGACGTCGTCGCCAACTGGCTGAAGAACCGCACCAGGTCGGACGGCGTGGAGACAAACCCGGTCGCCGAGGCCAGCGCATGGGTGCAGTTGTCCGCCGGCACCACATAGCGGCGGCCAAGCAGGGCAGGGGAGGCATGCCCTCGGGCGAACGGCATCCCGGCCGGCAGCGGCGAGTCGGGCAGGGTGTGCGCCAACCCGGCCGGCGCCACGATCTCGCGCGCGATCCAGGTATTGTAGTCCTCGCCGGTTACCGCCGCGATGATCAGCCCGAGCAGGCCGAACCCGTGGTTGGTGTATTTCATCCGCGTGTTGGGCGGCAGCACCGGCGCCTCGGCCAGCGCGGCGCGCAGTTCCGCCTCGTTGAGGAACGGCCGCCGGTCATGCCACTGCCCGGCATCCTCGCCATCGCGAATGATCCCGCCGGTGTGGCTCAACAATTGGCTCACCGTCGCCCGCGCCACCTCGGGATGCAGCCCTGCCACATACGCCCCGGCCCGATCGTCCAGCCGGAGCCGGCCGCTCTCCACCAGCTTGAGGATGCCCGCCGCGGTGAAGGTCTTGGAGTGCGAGGCCACCCGGAAGCGATGTTCCGCCGTCAATGCCTCGCCGGTGTTGATGTTCGCCACGCCGATGGCATGCGCCAGCACCACCTTGCCCCCCTGCGCCACAGCGAACGATGCGCCGGGCAGCCCCATCTGGGCGATCTGGTAGTCGAGCCATTGCGGCAGATAGGCGAGGGCGGGGGCGAGCCAGGCTGGCATGTCGATGTTCCCTTGTACTGATCCGATAGGTGTGGCCGTTCGCGATTTCATCAAGCCGATTTCGTCAACGCGGGGGCAACAAGGCAAAGAACGCCTCGACCGTGCGCACTGACAACCGCTCGCGCAGGCAGGCGGCATACTCGGTACTTTCGATCGCCACGCCACCGAGGGCAACCCGCGCCAGCCGCCGATCGTGGCCGAACTCGCTCCCCAGCACCACGCCCACCCCAAGCCCCGCCGCCACCGCCTCGCGCACCGCCTCGCGGCTGCCGATATCGATGGTCTCGCCCAGAATCACGCCGGCCGCCGCCAGTGCCGCCTCGAACAGCGCCCGCGTCGTCGAGCCCGGTTCGCGCAGCACCACCCGCTCGCTCGCGAGATCCGCCAGCGGCACCGCCCGCCGCCGCGCCCAGCGATGATCAGCCGCCACGCACAGCACCAGCCGGTCGCGCCGCAGCACCGCCTGGTGTAGCCGCGGATCGGGCGCGAGGTCCGGCAGCACCGCCACATCGCAGCTCCGGTCATGTAGCGCCGCCAGCGTGGCGCTGGTGTTGCCGAAGGTCAGCGAAAACCGGATCGCCGGGTATCGCGTGCCGAACGGCTTCAGCAACGGAATGATATGGTGCGGCGCATCCGCCATCACCCTGAGCTGCCCGCGCAGCAACCCCCGCGCCGAGGCCAGCAACTGCTCGGCCTCCCCCTCCAATGACGCCAGCCGGGCCGTCAGCGCAAACAACGCCCGCCCGAGTTCGGTGATCTCCACCCCCCGCCCCACCCGCTCGAACAGCCGGATGCCCCAGGTCGCCTCCAGTTCCTTCACCTGCGCGGACAGCGTCGGCTGCGTCACATGCAGCGCCGCGGCCGCCCGGGTGAACCCGCCCTCGGCAGCCACGGCGTGAAAGGCGCGCAACTGGGCGTGATTGATGGACATGCTCTATGGATTTCATAGGTTTTATCGATTTGATTTATGATAACCGCGCGGTCCATAGAGGCGCAAGCCGCCCCAGGGAGCCTGCCATGGACACCGCCGCCACCCCCACCAACCGCGCCCTCTCGCCCACCGGGGACCCGTTCCTGCTGACGCCGGGGCCGCTCACCACCTCACCCACGGTGAAGCAGGCGATGCTGCATGACCTCGGCTCGCGCGACAAACGCTTCATCGCCATCAACGCCCGCGTCCGCGCCCGCCTCGTCGACATCATCCACGGCGGCGAGGACTACGCCTGCGTCCCCCTCCAGGGCAGCGGCACCTTCTCGGTGGAGGCGATGATCGGCACCTTCGTGCCCCGTGACGGCAAGCTCCTCGTCCTGGTCAACGGCGCCTACGGCACCCGCATCGTGAAGATGTGCGCCTATTACGGCCGCGCCTGCGTGGCCGAGGAAACCCCCGAGAACATCCCCTGCGACCCCGAAGCCGTCGATCGCCGCCTCGCCGCCGATCCCGCCATCACCCATGTCGTGGTGGTCCACTGCGAAACCACCTCGGGCGTGCTCAATCCCATCGCCGAAATCGGCGCCGTCGTCGCCCGCCATGGCCGCCGCTATCTCATCGACTCGATGAGCGCCTTCGGAGCCCTGGAAGTCGACGCCCGCGCCATCACGTTCGACGCGGTGGTCGCCTCCAGCAACAAATGCCTGGAGGGCGCCCCGGGCATGGGCTTCTGCATCGCCCGTAAATCCGCCCTCGCCGAATGCCAGGGCAACGCCCCCTCCCTCAGCCTTGACCTGCATGACCAGTGGGCGGCGATGGAGAAAACCGGCCAGTGGCGCTTCACTCCCCCGGTGCACTGCATCCTCGCCTTCGACCAGGCGATCGAGGAATTCCTCGCCGAAGGCGGCGTGTCCGGCCGCGGCGGCCGCTACCGCGCCAACTGCAAACTCCTCGTCGACGGCCTGCGCGCCATGGGCTTCGAAACCCTGCTCGATGACGCCATCCAGGCCCCCATCATCGTGACGGTGAAAATGCCGGCCGACCCGCGCTTCGACTTCCCGGCCTTCTACGATCGCCTCAGCGCCACCGGCTACGTCATCTACCCCGGCAAGCTCACGGTCGCCGAAAGCTTCCGCATCGGCTGCATCGGCCGCCTCGGCGCCACCGAGATGAACGGCGCGCTGGCCGCCATCCGTGAAACCCTGGCCGAACTCGGCGTCACCAACTGCGCGCCCGGATAAACCGGCGGGATAAACCGGCCAGACAAGCCCAAAATTGTCCATGGCCGCGCGGCGGCCCCAGCGCGATACTGCGCGCAACGACCAGCGGGAGGCTAGGATGAGCGGACATAACGAACGTATCGCTTGGTGGCGCATAGCGCTCCCCTTGGTCATCGCGATCGGACTGGCACTGCTGCCGACGCCGCATGGGCTCGCCCCGCACGCCTGGTACTACTTCGCCATCTTCACCGGTGTCGTTGCCGCGCTGGTGTGCGAACCGCTGCCCAACCCGGCCGTCGGCCTTATCGGCGTCACCACGGTGGCGGTACTCGGCCGATATGTCCTGCAATCCCCCGCCGACCTCGCCAAGCCCGGCTTCAACCCGGCGAGCGATGCGGTGAACTGGGCGCTGTCCGGTTTTGCCAGCAACACCGTCTGGCTGGTCGGCGCCGCCTTCATGTTCGCCATGGGCTACGAGAAAACCGGCCTCGGCCGCCGCCTCGCCCTCTTGCTGGTGAAGGCGCTCGGCCGCAGCACTCTCATGCTGGGCTATGCCGCCACCTTCGCCGAGGCCCTGCTCGCCACCTGCACCCCCTCCAATACCGCGCGTGGCGCCGGCACCATCTTCCCGGTGCTGAACAACCTGCCGCCGATCTACGACAGCAAGCCGAATGACCCGTCATCGCGCAAAATCGGCAGCTACGTGCTGTACACCGCCTTCGCCGCCAACACGATCACGAGCTCCCTGTTCGTCACCGGCTGCGCGCCCAACTTCCTCGCGCTCAACTTCGCCCGCTCCATCGCCAAGGTGAACGTGAGCTGGTGGGACTGGTTCGCCGCCGCTGCCCCATTCGCCCTGCCGCTGCTGCTGATCATGCCGCTGGTGATCTATGTGATCTATCCGCCCGAGATCAAACGCAGCCCCGAAGTGGCCGAATGGGCCGGCCGCGAACTGGCCGCCATGGGCCCCTTCGCCCGCAAGGAACTCGTCCTGGCGCTGCTCGTCGTCGCCGCCGTGCTGCTGTGGATTTTCGGGGACGTCTGGATGGATGGCGCCATCGCCGCCTTCGCCGCCGTTTCCCTCATGCTGGTGTTCGGCGTCTTCACCTGGTCCGACATGGCGCGCAACAACGCCGCCTGGACCACCATCACCCTGCTCGCCACCCTCGTCACCCTGGCCGGCGGCCTTGGCCGCGTCGGCTTCATCCAATGGTTCGCCGATTTCGTCGCCCACCATGTCGGCGGATTCGACCCCACGCTGATGATCATGCTGCTGGTCACCATCTACTTCGTTTCGCATTACATGTTCGCCAGCCTCACCGCCCATACCTCGGCGATGTTCCCGGTGATGCTCGGCGTCGGCATGGGCATCGAGGGCATGCCGGCCGGCAAGCTCGCCCTCGCCTTGGCCCTCACCACCGGCATCATGGGCGTCATCTCGCCCTACGCCACCGGTGCGGCGCTGCCCTACTACAACAGCGGCTACATCCGCCCCGCGGCGTTCTGGGGGCTCGGCGCGGTGGTGGGATTCATCTCGCTCGCGGCGCTGTTGTTCATCGGAATTCCGCTTCTGCGAGTCGGATGAACGCGATTGCGGTTCCGCGCTTGATCCGCGGAAATTGCGCGGCTAGGTTGCCCGGATAACGCGGCTCGAAACGCCGTTACAAATAATAACCGGCGGTTGGCCAGTTCGGCTGCCGCCCTGCTTTAGGGAGTTGAACGTGGGGACCCTTGCGGGCCAAGCCCGACTTGAGAGCGCGTCCATGCCCGGCATGGACCGCCAGACCTGATGGCGGGGCAAGCGGAGACCCGCGGCACCCCTCTGCTCAGGGTGAATGACATCGTCATGCGCTTCGGCGGCATCGTTGCCCTCGGCGGCGTGTCCTTCGATGTCGAACGCGGCCAGATATGTGGCCTGATCGGGCCCAACGGATCGGGCAAGACCACCCTGTTCAACTGCATCAGCGGCATCTACCGCCACTCGCGCGGCGATATCTTGTTCGAGGGCAAGTCCACCACCGGGCAGCCGCGCCACCGCATGGCCAGCCTCGGCATCGGCCGCACCTTCCAGAACGTCGCGCTGTTCAACACCATGACGGTGCGCGACAACATGCTGGTCGGCGCCCATCATCGCGGCTCCTCGGGCTTTGCCGCCAACGCCCTGCGCCTCAACGCCAGCCGCGCCGAGGAAGCCGCCGCCTATGACGGCATGGACGAACTGCTTGACCTGCTCGATCTGCGCGCCGTGGCCGACCAGCCCGCCGGCGGCCTGCCCTTCGGCACCCGCAAGCGTATCGAACTCGCCCGCGCCCTGATCGGCCGCCCCAAGCTGCTCCTGCTCGACGAACCCGCCGGTGGCCTCAACCATGGCGAAGTGGCCGAACTCGGCGCCCTGTTCCGCCGCGTGCGGGACCATTTCAAACTCTCGATCCTGCTGGTCGAGCACCACATGGCGCTGGTGATGAGCGTGTCCGAGAAAGTCGTGGCGCTCGAATTCGGCATGAAGATCGCCGAAGGCACCCCCGACGAGGTCCGCAACGAGCCGGAAGTGATCCGCGCCTATCTGGGTGATGCCGAAGATGCCCATGCTGCTTGAGGTCAAATCCCTGCACGGGGCATACGGCGAATCGAAAGTGTTGCATGGACTTGATTTCGTCGTCGAGGAGGGCGGGGTCACAACCCTGCTCGGCGCCAACGGGGCCGGCAAAACCACCACATTACGCGCCATCTCGGGCATGATCCGCACCCAGGGCGAAATCCTGTTCGCGGGCCGGCCGATCCAGGGCATGGCCACGGAGGCCATCGCCGCCCTCGGCATCGCCCATGTGCCGGATGGCCGCGGCACCTTTATGGAACTCACGGTAGAGGAAAACCTCCGCCTCGGCTCCTACACCCGCAACGACAAGGCCGGCGTCGCCACCGATCTCGCGCGGATGTTCGATCTCTTCCCCCGCCTCAACGAACGCCTGCACCAGCAGGCCGGCACCCTCTCGGGCGGCGAGCAGCAGATGCTAGCCATCGCCCGCGCCATGCTGCTGCGCCCCAAGCTGCTGCTGCTCGACGAACCCTCGTTCGGCCTCGCGCCCCTCATCGTGCGCGAGATCTTCGAGATCCTCGGCCGCATCGTGAAGGAGTCCGGGCTGAGCATCCTCGTCGTCGAGCAGAACGCCAGCCTGGCCCTCGCTATCGCCGATCGCGCCTATCTGCTGGAAACCGGCCGCTTCGTGATGTCCGGCGCCGCCGAGGACATCCGCAAGGACGAGACCTTGCGCCGTTCCTATCTCGGCTACTGAGGAGAGACGCGCATGGACGGCTTTATCCACCAGATCGTCTCCGGCATCGCCTCGGGCGGCATCTATGCCTCCGTCGCCTTGGCCCTGGTGATGATCTACCAGGCGACCCATCACGTGAACTTCGCCCAGGGGGAAATGGCGATGTTCTCCACCTACATCGCCCTCACCCTGATCCAGGCCGGCGTGCCCTATTGGGCGGCGTTCTGCATCACGGTCCCGGTTTCCTTCGTTATCGGCGCCCTCATCCAGCGCGTGGTGATGGAACCGCTCGCCAAGGCGCCGGTGCTGGCCTCGGTCGGCGTATTCATCGGCCTGCTGCTGACGTTCAACTCGGTGGCGGGCTGGATCTTCACCTATACCCTGAAGCCCTTCCCCTCGCCCTTCGGCGAAGGCAAGCCGCTGTTCGGCGGCTTCGTCTCGCGCCATGAACTGGGCTCCACCGCGGTCACCCTGGTGGTGTTGCTGTCGATCTGGGCCTTCTTCCGCTTCACCAAGCTCGGCCTCGCCATGCGCGCCGCCGCCTACAACCCGGTGTCGAGCCGGCTGGTCGGCGTTCCCGTGAACAAGATGCTGGCACTCGGCTGGGGGCTGGCTGCCTCCATCGGCGCCATCGCCGGCATGATGGTGGCCCCGGTGATCTTCCTCGATCCCAACATGATGGCCGGCGTCCTGCTCTACGCCTTCGCCGGCGCGCTGCTTGGCGGCATCACCAACCCCCTCGGCGCGGTGGTCGGCGGCTTCATCGTCGGCATCATCGAAAATCTCGGCGGCGCCTACGTCGTCGGCACCGAGTTGAAGCTCACCACCGCCCTTTTCATCATCGTCGTCGTCCTGACCGTCAAACCCGCGGGTTTGTTCGGCAAGACGCTGGTCAGCCGGGTGTAGCGCCGCATGAACCTCATCACCTCCCGCTATTTTCCCTGGGTCTTCCTCGTCGCGGTAGCGGTGCTGCCGCTGATGTTCGCGTCGGACTACAAGCTGTTCCAGTTCACCATGGTGGTGGTCTACGCCATCGCCGTGCTCGGGCTGAACCTGCTCACCGGCTACAACGGCCAGGTTTCCCTCGGCAACGGCGCCTTCTACGCCATCGGCGCCTACGTCACCGCCATCATGATGGACAAATGGGACATCCCGTACTGGGCCACCATCCCGTTCTCCGCGGTGATCTGCGCCGGCGTCGGCTTCCTCATCGGCCTGCCCGCGCTGCGCCTCGGCGGCATGTATCTCGCCCTCACCACCTTCGCCCTCGCCGTCGCCACCCCGCAGCTGCTCAAATACAAGCTGTTCGATGACTACACCGGCGGCGTGCAGGGCATCGTGATCAACAAGCCCGACGCCCCGTTCGGCCTGCCGCTGAACCCCGACCAGTGGCTCTACCTCTTCGCCCTCACCGTCGGCGCCATCCTGTTCATCCTCGCCACCAACCTGGTGCGCGGCCGTATCGGCCGGGCGATGCGCGCCATCCGTGACCAACCCCTCGCCGCCGAGGCGATGGGCATCGATATCGCGATGTTCAAGACCCGCACCTTCGCGCTGAGCGCCATGTTCACCGGCATCGCCGGCTCGCTGGGCGCCATCACCATCCAGTTCGTCGCGCCTGACGCGTTCGGCGTGCCGCTCTCGCTGACCTTCTTTGTCGGCATGGTGGTGGGCGGCGGCGCCTCCATCGGCGGCGCCATCATGGGGGCCCTGTTCATCCAGTTCATCCCCAACATCGCCGACGAAATCTCCAAGGCCGCCCCGGGCGCGGTCTACGGCCTGATCCTCATTGCCTTCATGTTCCTGCTCCCCGGCGGCCTTGCCAGCCTGATCCGCATCCTCAAACGCAAACCAGCCTGAAGCCTGCGTCCACGACCAGACCTGCCCGACACGACCACTACGAACGGAAACCCAAGATGAAACGTCGCTCCCTCCTCGCCACCGCCGGCGCCGCCCTCGCCTCGGCGCCGCTCTCCCGTGCCTTCGCGGCAACGGTGGTGGGTGTTACCGCTACCGAGATCAAGATCGGCAACATCATGCCGTACAGCGGCCCGGCCTCGGCCTACGGTGCCATCGGCCGCGGCCACGTCGCCTTCTTCAAGCGCGTCAATGAACAGGGCGGCATCGCCGGCCGCAAGATCAACCTCATCACCCTCGATGACGGCTACGCCCCGCCCAAGACGGTGGAACAGGCCCGCCGCCTCGTCGAGCAGGACCAGGTCGCCTTCCTGTTCAACCCGCTCGGCACGCCGAACAACTCGGCGATCCAGAAGTACATGAACCAGAAGAAGGTGCCGCACATCTTCCTCTCCACCGGCGCGGACAAGTGGGGCGATCCCGAGCACTTCCCCTGGACCATGGGCTGGCAGCCCTCCTACCGTACCGAGGCGCAGATCTACGCCAAGTACATCATGAAGAACGCCCCGAACGCCAAGGTCGCGGTGCTCTACCAGAACGATGACTTCGGCAAGGATTACCTCATCGGCCTCAAGGACGGCTTCGGCGCCCATTACTCCAAGTACGTGCTGAAGGAATTCAGCTTCGAAGTGACCGACGCCACCATCGACAGCCAGGCCGTCTCGATGCAGGCCACCGGCGCGGACACCATCGTCACCGCGGCAACCCCGAAGTTCGCCGCCCAGATGATCCGCAAAGTCTACGACATGAGCTGGAAGCCGCTGCACTTCCTCACCAACGTGTCCGCCTCGGTCGGCGCGGTGATCACCCCGGCCGGCGTGGAAAAGGCCGTCGGCATCATCACCTCCGCCTACGCCAAGGACCCGACCGACTCCACCTGGGACAAGGACGCGGGCATGAATGAATGGCGCGCCTTCATGAAGCAGTACCTGCCGGAGGCTGACGTCACCGATGGCGGCTACGTGTTCTCCTACGGCGCATGCACCACCCTGGTGCAGGTGCTCAAGCAGTGCGGCGATGATTTCTCGCGCGAGAACATCATGAAGCAGGCGGCCAGCCTCAAGAACCTGGTGATCCCCACCCTGCTGCCTGGCGTTACCATCAACACCAGCGCCACCAACTACCACCCGATCCGCCAGATGCAGCTGTCCAAGTGGAACGGCAAGACCTGGGAATTGTTCGGTGAACTCATCGAAGGCACCGGTGCGTAAGACCGGCGCCTGACCCCTTCAAACCGGGCGGTGCGGCTCCTTCGCGGGCCGCGCCGCCGCCTTGCCACCAGCACCTGAAGCCTTGAAGCGCCGATAAGACGGAGACTGCGTCCAAACAAGAATACCATCAATACAATAGGGAGAACGCCCATGCGTCGTCGTACGTTGTTGACAGGTATCGGTTCCACTGCCCTCCTCGCCACCCCCCACATCGCCCGCGCACAATGGCCGGGCGTTACCGCCGATGAGATCAAGATCGGCCACACCATCCCGTATTCGGGCCCCGCCTCGGCCTATGGCGTCATCGGCCACGCCCACACCGCGTTCTTCAAGATGTTGAACGAACAGGGCGGCGTCGCCGGCCGCAAGGTGAACTTCATTTCCCTTGATGACGGCTATCTGCCGCCAAAAACCGTCGAGCAGGTCCGCCGGCTTGTCGAGCAGGACGGCGTGTCGTTCATGTTCTCGCCGCTCGGCACCGCCAACAACACGGCGATCCAGAAATACCTCAACCAGAAGAAAATTCCGCAACTCTTCGTCGCCACCGGCGCGGACAAGTGGGGCAACCCGAAGGACTTCCCCTGGACCATCGGCTGGCAGCCCTCGTATCGTACCGAGGCGCAGATCTACGCCAAATACATGCGCAAGGAGAAGCCGGCCGCCAAGCTCGGCGTGCTCTACCAGAACGATGACTTCGGCAAGGACTACCTCATCGGCCTCAAGGACGCCCTCGGCGCCGACTACGCCAAGTTCATCGCCAAGGAAGTCTCCTACGAAATCACCGACGCCACCATCGACAGCCAGGCCGTCACCCTGCGCGAGTCGGGCGCGGACGTGCTGGTCACCGCCGCCACGCCGAAATTCGCTGCCCAGATGATCCGCAAGGTCGCCGACATGGATTGGAAGCCGATGCACTTCCTCTCCAACGTCTCGGCCTCGGTGGGATCGGTGATCAAGCCCGCCGGCGTCGAGAAAGCCGTCGGCATCATCACTTCGGCCTACATCAAGGACTCGACGGATCCGATGTGGGCCAATGACCCCGGCATCAAGGCGTGGCGGGAATGGATGAACAAGTGGATGCCCGGCGCCGACCAGACCGACGGCGGCTACCTCGCCGCCTACGGGCTGGACCAGACCATGATCCAGTTGTTCAAACAGTGCGGCAAGGATCTCTCGCGCGAGAACATCATGCACCAGGCCGGCAACCTGCAACCGCATGATTGCGGCGTGCTGCTGCCCGGCATTCAGCCCAACACGACGCCTACCAACTTCCACCCGATCCGCCAGATGCAGTTGTCCAAGTGGGACGGCCAGAGCTGGAAGCTGTTCGGCGAGATCATCGAAGGCACCGGCGCGTAACCCAGCCACCCCCTCCCGCCACCGGCGGGAGGGGGCTAGCCCGCCATCAAGCCGCGTAGTAGCCGCCATCCACCGTGTAGAATGACCCGGTGACAAAGCTCGCCCGATCCGAACTCAGCCACACCACCGCCTCAGCGATTTCCTCCGGCCGCCCCAACCGGTGCATCGGCACCTTGTTGAGCAGCTCCTCGCCACGTCGCGCCACGCCGTTCTCGGTCATCGGCGTCAGCACATAGCCGGGGCACACCGCATTCACCCGGATACCCTCCTGGGCATATTCCATCGCCGCCGTCTTGGTGATGCCGATCACCCCGTGCTTGCTGCCCACATAGGCACTCGCCGTCGGCAACCCCACCAGCCCCGCCACCGACGCGGTGTTGACGATCGCCCCGCCACCACCTGCCAGCATGTGCGGGATCTGGTACTTCATGCACAGGAACACGCCGGTCAGGTTGACGTCGATCACCTTGCTCCAACTCGCCAGCGACAACTCATGCGTCCGCTGCATCGTCGGCCCCGCCGCCGCCGGTGAAATCCCGGCATTGTTGAACGCCACGTCCAGCCGCCCGAACGTCGTCACCGCCAGGTCCACCATGGCCTGCACATCGGCCTCCACGGTCACATCCCCGCCGATCGAGATCGCCTGCCCGCCGGCCGCGTTCACCAGCCCGACCGTCTCCTGCGCGCCGTTCTCCGCCCGGTCCTGCACCAGCACCCGCGCCCCCTCGCGCGCCAGCGCAATCGCGGTCGCCCGCCCGATGCCCGAGCCGCCGCCGGTGACGATGGCCGATTTGCCCTGAAGAAGCAGGCTCATGCGAGACCCCAATGCGCCCGAAGCGCGTTGCTCATGGTTGAAATCACAGTGCCGGACGCCTTGATGAATTTCCCCATCGTGAGGAAGGCGTGCATGTGGTCGGATAGATGCATGTAGGTCACCGGCACCCCCTCGTTCTCCAGCCGCTCGGCATAGGCGCGGCCTTCGTCACACAGCGGATCATGGCTGCAGGTGATGATGAACGCCGGCGCGGTGCCCGCCAGGCTCGCCGCCCGCAGCGGCGAGGCGCGCCAGTCCGACCAGTCCTTCGGGTTCGGCGCATAGTGATCGCGGAACCACTTCATCGTGGTCGTCGTGAGCAGATACCCCTCGACGATTCGGTCGTACGAGGGGAACACCGCGGCCAGATCGGTCGCCGGGTAGATCAGCACCTGATACCCGATCGGCGGCAACGCCCCATCGCGGGACATCAATGACATTACCGCCGCCAGATTGCCCCCCGCCGAGTCGCCGCCCACCGCAATCCGCGCCGGATCGATCTTCAACGCCGCCGCATTGCCGATGATCCATGCCGTCGCCGCCGCACTGTCATCCACCGCGGCTGGGAACACATGTTCCGGCGCCATCCGGTAGTCCACCGCGATCACGCAGCAACCGGCCGCATTGGCGAACTGCCGGCACACCACGTCATGGCTGTCGAGATCGCCGATCACCCAGCCGCCGCCATGGTAGTAGATCAGGCACGGCAACACCGCGTCGGCCGCCGTGCCGATGCCGCGATACAGCCGCAGCGGCACCCCGGCGCCAGGAAAATCGCGGGTTTCCGCCACCGCCGGCGGCTCGATTTGCATCACCGTGCGCGACGCCGCCGAGGCCGCCCGCGCCTCGGCCGGCGCCAGCGTATAAAGCGGCGGCCGTCCGGCGGCTTTGATCAGGTCGAGAACCATCTGGTCTTCAGGATGCAGGTGCATATGGTTTCCTCATCGCGCCGGCGCTGCCGGCCATTGTTCACCGCCGGCCATCCGGACGTTGCGGCCACCATCGCCAAGCCACCTGCCCCGGTCAATACGGCAGGGGCTAACCCGCCTGCGCCGCCGCCTCGAACGCCCGCAACCCGGCCTCCACCGTCGCCCGATCGAGGTCCCGGGTGATGAACACAATCCGGCTCGTCCGCGGATCGCCCTCCGGCCAGCGCTCCAGCAGCACTGGCTCATGGAACACATGCTGCACGCCATGGATCGCCACCGGCCGCGCCTGGCCCACCAGGTTGAGGATGCCCTTCACCCGCAACAGGCTCTCGCCCCGCGTGCCGATCAGCATCTCCAGGCACGTCCCGACGCCCTGCCAGTGCAGCGGCTCGTCGAACGTCAGGCAGAAACTATGGATGCCGGCCGTATGCGGCGCGTCCCCCGCCTCGGCATAGGCGGCGTCATCCAGCCAGCGCCGCACATCGCCGATTTTTCCCTCGGCATCGAACAGCCCACAATCGAGTACGGAGGCGGGATCGATCTTCCCGTGATCCGCCACCACAATCGGCGCCCCCGGATTGAGCCCATGCAGCCGCGCCCGCAGCGCCCCACTATCGGCCACCATGTCCGTCTTGGTCAGCACGATGCGATCCGCCATCGCCACCTGCCGCACCGCCTCCTGATATTCCCCCAACTGCCCCGCCGCATGGACCGCGTCCACCACGGTCACAATCCCGTCCAGCCGATAGCGCAGCGCCACCGACACATCCCCCATCAGCGTCTGCACAATCGGCGCCGGATCGGCGAGCCCGGTGGTCTCCACCACCACCCGCGAAATCTCCCCCGCCTGCACCCGCGGCAACAAATCCCGCAGCGCCCGAACCAGGTCCCCGCGCACCGCGCAGCACAGGCAGCCCGAAGGCAGCAGGATCGAACTGTCGTCCTCCACCTTGTCCACCAGGATATGATCGAGCCCAATCTCGCCGAACTCGTTCACCAGCACCGCCGTGCCCGCCATCCCGGGCTGCCGCACCAGGTGGTTGAGCAGCGTGGTCTTGCCCGCCCCGAGAAACCCGGTGAGCAGCGTCAGCGGCGCCGCGCTAGCCATGCTTGTGCCCATACAGCGCCTCGGGATCGATCAGCGGCGCCGCGATCTCCACCAGCACCCCGTCCCGCACCGCGCGATAGAAGCAATCGCGCCGCCCGGTGTGGCAGGCCACCCCCACCTGATCCACCTGCAACAGGATGGTGTCCCCATCGCAATCCAGCCGCAGTTCCACCAGCCGCTGCTGCTGCCCGGAGCTTTCCCCCTTGCGCCACAACCGGTTGCGGCTGCGCGAGAAGTAGCAGACCTGCCCGGTCGCCAGCGTTTCCGCGACCGACTCCCGGTTCATCCACGCCATCATCAGCACCTCGCCGCTATCGTGCTGCTGGGCAATGGCGGGGATCAGCCCGTTGGCATCGAATGCGATGGCATCGAGGATGGCGTCATGTGTGGTGTTCGCGGTCATGCCGCTTTATCCTGCCAACCAGCCGTTTTGTGCAAAGCCTTTCCGATGACCGACACCTTCACCTCCCGCACCGACACCTTGCTTGACCGCGCCGAAGGCCTCTGCGTCGGCCGTGGCGTGCGGCTGACCGGCCTGCGCCGCCAGGTCCTCGGCCTCATCCTCGATGCCGAGGGCCCGATGGGCGCCTACGACCTGCTCGAACGCCTGCGCGAGCGCCGCGGCCCCGCCGCCCCGCCCACCGTCTACCGCGCCCTCGAATTCCTCCGCGAACAAGGCCTCGTCCACCGCCTCGAACGCCTCTCCGCCTTCGTCGGCTGCGTCGAGGAACACGGCCACGGCCATGACCACCCCGCCCAGTTCCTGATCTGCCGCAAATGCCGCCGGGTGACCGAGATCGAGGATCACGCGCTTGCCGATGCGCTCTCGGCGGCGGCGAAACGCGTCGGGTTTGCCGTGAGTGGGGCTACGGTGGAGGCAGAGGGCGTCTGCGCGGAGTGTGCTCGCGCCGGATAAGCGAAGGGGTTCTTTTTTGAAAAAAAGAACCAAAAAACTTTTATCCAATGGCTTCGCCCTCTCCCGAGGG
>CAIMWH010000090.1 GCA_903845065.1 uncultured Rhodospirillales bacterium
AGGCTAGCTCGTTGCGGATGAGTTCAGAGTCAGACTCTTAGAACCCATTTCGTTTGAGCGGCTGTGGCGCCGGTCTTCAGTTGTGGGGACGGGCGAAGCCCATTCGAAACCGGGTCAGCGGTGGGATGATTGCCTGCGGCGCAAGCAAGGACGGGGTTATCACCTGAAGGCAGCCGATCCAGCCGCGAGAAGTGATGGGTTCTAAGGGGCGGAGGCCCCTTAGCCGGCGGAGCCTTGCTTGCCCGCCTGAAATCGCTCCCACCCAGACTTTCGCAACTCGCAGGCTGGGCAACTCCCACACCCGAAGCCCCAGGCGTGCCGATGCGTGCGGTCGCCGAGGTAGCAGGTGTGGGTGGCTTCGGTGACGAGGTCCACGAGCCCGGGCCCGCCGAGTTGCTCGGCCATTTCCCAGGTGGCGGCTTTGTCGATCCACATCAGGGGGGTGTGCAGGACGAAGCGCTGGTCCATGCCGAGGCCGAGGGTGACCTGGAGGGATTTGATGGTGTCATCCCGGCAGTCCGGGTAGCCGGAGTAGTCGGTTTCGCACATGCCGCCGACGAGGTGTCGGATGCCGCGGCGGTAGGCGAGGGCGGCGGCGGCGGTGAAGAACAGCAGGTTACGGCCGGGGACGAAGGTGTTGGGCAGGCCGTTCGCCAGCATGGCGATTTCGGTATCGGAGGTCATCGCGGTGGTGCCGATTTCGCCGAGCAGGTCGAGGTTCAGCAGGTGGTCGGCGCCGAGGCGTTCGCCCCAGGCGGGGAAGTCGGCGGCGAGGCGGTCGCGGAAGCTGTGGCGCACGTCCAGTTCCACGCGGTGGCGCTGGCCGTAGTCGAAGCCGATGGTTTCGACGTGGGCGAAGCGGTCGAGCGCCCAGGCCAGGCAGGTGGCGCTGTCCTGGCCGCCGCTGAACAGGACGAGCGCGGTTTCGCCGCTAGGGGACATGGTTGCGCATCACCCGGCGCAGATCGGCCTCGATGGCTTCGGGCACGGCGCCGAATTTCTTGCGGACTTCATCGCGCCAATCGGGGATATCGGCGACGTGGCTTGGGTTGTCGCGCAGGAGTTCGCGCTTGATGAAGGGGAAGCCGGACTGGAGGAGTTGGCGCCACAGGTCCGACGTGGGGTTGAGCGGCGTGCGGGTGGCGAAGTTGTGGCGCAGGCGATGGGCGTGGATGCGGCGCATGGTGACCATCGGCTCGATGGTTTCGGGCACATCGGTGCGCGAGCCCATCAGGAAGGCCGGGTTCACCTTGGCCACCAGGTCATGGTATTTCCACACCGAGGCCAGCCGCAGGCCGCCGCGCACCATGGCCTGGCTGAGGCCGAGTTCGTAGCGCAGCACCACCCAGATTTTCGATTTAACCGGGCGCACGGCTTTCCAGAAATCCTTCCAGGCCTTGCTCTCCAACACCGTGCGGTTGACGGCGATGAAGTAGGACTGGATGTGGAAGCGCTGTTGCCAGCTATCGGTGGCGCCCCAGAAATCGGCGGCCTTGAAGTCCATCTGGGCGATCATCGCGTCGAGCGGGGCGAGGGGGCCGTAGATGCTGTCATTGGCGAGGATGACGGTTTCGGTGTTGGGGCGGGGGAGTTTGAGTTCTTCGAGGCCCTCGCGCATGGCGCCGAAATCGTAGCCGATGTTGCGGCGGATCAGCACGCCGGCACACACCGGGCGCAGGGCGTCCATGGCATCGGGGCGCAGTTTGCCGGAATTGGTGACCAGCACGACGTCATACCCGGCGGCCTTCAGGGCGGTGATGTAGTGCAGGGTATGGGGCCCGACGGCGCCGCGGCCGTCGAAATGGATGAAGATGGCCACGCGGGGGCCGAGCGGGATTTCGCCGGTGGGCCAGGCCGAGACCAGCTGGTGCGGGTTGCGCAGGAAGCTGAGCACGAAATCGACGTAGGACAGAAGCCGGGAGATGCCGGCGCGGAAGCGGACCCATAGGCCCCTGACTGCCGCCGCGATAACCTTGAAGAACTCCATTGCGCCCGCTTTCGCCGTTCAGCCTGCGGAATGCAGCACCTCGGCCGGTTGCGCAAGTTCCGGCACGCGTTCCAGCAGCAGGGCGTTGAGTTCCTCGCGGCGCTCCCACAGCGAGCGGTACCAGGCTTCGCGCGCCGCGACCTGGTAGGCCAGCATGCGCCGGCCGGTGACGTAGCCGCGCGCGGCGTCAGCCAGGCCGCGGGCGTAGTCCGGGTTGGCGATGAGGCGTACCAGGCGTTGCTGCAACTCGTTGGCGTCCCGGAAAATCAGGCCGGTGCGGCCATCCTCGATGGTGCCGGCGTAGACGGTGGGGCTGGCGAGGGCGGCGACGCGGAAGGTGGCGGCTTCGAGGAACTTGAGGTCGGACTTGCAGCGGTTGAAGGCGGTGTCGGCGAGGGGCATGAAGCAGATCTCGCAGTTGGCGAGCAGCTCCTGGTAGGTGTCGTAGTCGCACAGCGGGGTGAAGGTTTTGTGCGGCGTGCGCAGCGCCTCGAACAAGCCGCGATCGGCCACGATGTGGAAGTGCAGCCGCTCGCCGGCGAGGGCGGCAACGGCGTTTAGGGCATCGAGGTATTGCGGCCACTCCTCCTCGCGGTTGATGCCGGCGAACAGCATGGTGAGGCGGCCGGGGTTGGCGAAGTTGCGCGGCATGCGCATGCGTTCCACCGCGTTGGGGAACACCATCACCTCGGGGTTCTGCTGGCCCAGCACCTCGGCCAGGGGGGCGGTGCTGGTCTGCACGGCGTGGACGGCGCGGAAGTTCTGGATGTCCGGGCGTTGCAGCACGGGGATGTAGGCGGGGTGATCGTCGAATTCGCACACCACGACGTAGCCGCGATCGAGCAGGCGGCGGACGAAGGCGAGGCCGGCGCGGCCGGCGAGCAGGGGGCGGTGGAAGATGTAGATGCGGGGCACGCCGCCGTCGCTGTCCCCAGGGTCGAAATTGTTGATCACGCGAGTGCGCAGGCCGGGGCGGGTGGCCAGGGCGGCCATGGGTTCCACCACGCGGACATGGCTGACGCCGCCGACCGGAGTGAGCATGGAGGAGACGATTTCGAGCGGCGCCACCGGCTCGCGGGTGGCGCGCCAGACGTGTTGCAGGGGCAAGGATCGGGCGGCGTAGTTGGCGGGATCGATGCCGAGAGCTTCGAGGGCGGGGCACATGGTGCGGGCGAAGGTGGCGGCTTCCGGGCGGCCGAAGATGCGGGGCAGCACGTCATACGGCAGCAGGCCGGCGGTGCGCAGGGCGCGGCGGGTGGTTTCGGCGGTGAACCAGCGCAGGTGGGTGCGATCGAACAGGCCCTGCTCGTCATAGTCGAACGTGCCGCGCAGCAGGCGTTCGACGAAGCTCCAGTGTTCGGCGTTGGGCATGCAGATCAGCATCACCCCACCGGGGGCGAGGCGGGCGCCGTGCAGGCGCAGAAGGGTCCAGGGATCGCGCAGGTGTTCCAGCACATCGCCGTAGATGATGCAGTCGAACGTGGTGTCCCCGAAGGGGTAGGGCTCGGCCTCGATATCCTTGGTGCTGACGGCATCGAGGCGGCTGGCGGCGATGGCGGCGGCGGCCTGATCCGACTCGACGCCGTAGTAGCGGGCGGCGGGGTTGCGCCGCTTGTATTCCAGGCCGAGGGCCCCGGCGGAGCAGCCGACATCAAGGATCCGCGCGGCGTTGATCGGGATACGATCAAGCAGGTCGGGGTTGGAAACGTCGGCATAGACCGTCATGTCGGCAATGAGGCTCCTTCGGTAGCGTGTTGTGGCGCGGGTGGGTGAAGGAAGCAAGAAAGCCGGTGGGTTATTTCACCTTGCCCGCCGCAACGAGCGCCGCATCGAGCGCCGAGAGGAATTTCGAGCGATCCTGTTTGGTGAGCGGCGCCGGGCCGCCGGTGGTGGCGCCGATCTCGCGCAGATAGCGGCCGATTTCGCGGCCGGCGAGGGCGGAGCCGATATTGTCCGGCGTCCAGCGCTTGCCGTTGTGGGCCAGCGCCTGGGCGCCTTTTTCGAGGCAACGGGCGGCGAGGGGGATATCCGCGGTCACGCAGACGTCAGCCGCGCCGATGCGCTCGGCGATCCAGTCATCGGCGATATCCGCCCCGGCGGCGACCACCACCATGCGGACATTGGGCAGCCCGGGCGGGCGGATCGGGCGCGAGCCGTTGCTGACCACGTGAACCACGAGGTTGCGCCTGGTGGCGACGGTGAAGACTTCCTCGCGCACCGGGCAGGCGTCAGCGTCGATGTAGATTTCGGTCAGGGGAGGCTCCGCTGGCTTGTCGGGGGATGAGGGCGGTGGTACCGCTTTGTATCGCGCGCGTCTATTGCAGGGGGAATTGCGATGTACCGGGTTGCGACCATTCACATTGGGCAAGAGACCAACGACTTCAATCCATTGCCGACAACGCTGGAAAATTTCGCGGCGTTCGGGATTTTCGAGGGGCCGGAGATCCTGGTGCAGATGAAGGGGCGCGGCCAAGTGGGCGGCTGTGTCGATGCGGTGGCGGCGAGCGGGATCAGGGTGGAATGGGTGCCGATCATCTCGGCCTGGGCGATGGCCGGCGGGCGGATCGATACCACGGCGCGGCTGTTTTTCGAGGAACGCATCGGCAGCGGGCTGCGGGCGGCGGGCAAGATCGACGCGCTGGCGATCCATCTGCATGGCGCCTGCTCGGCCGAGGGGGTGGATGACGTGGAAGGCGCCCAACTCGGCATCTGCCGCGCCGTGCTGGGGCCGGATGTGCCGATCATTCTCTCTCTCGATCACCATGCCAACGTGACCCGGCAAATGGTGGAACTGAGCACCGCCATCCTTGGCCATCGCACCCAGCCGCATGACGTGTATGACACCGGGCGGATCGCCGGCGAATTGCTGGTGCGGGTCCTGAAGCGCGAGGTGAAGCCGGTGATGGCGTGGCGCAAGCTGCGGATGATCACCCACCAGGAGCAGTTCCTCACCGCGGCCGGGCCGATGAAAACCTGGTTCGACCAGGCCCGCACCATGGAGGCCGATCCCCGCGTGCTCCACGTCGCGCCCTGCCCGATGCAGCCCTGGCTCGATGTCGCCGAGGGCGGCTGGGCGACGGTGGTGGTGACCGATGGTGACCAGGCGCTGGCCGAGCAACTGGCCGATGCCTCGGCGGACCTCGCATGGTCCATGCGGGAGGACTTCATGCGCAAGGAGGCGGTCTCGATCGATGACGCCGTGCGTGCCGCTGACGCGGCCAACACCGGCGTGGTGGTGCTGAGCGATACCGGGGACACCGTGTTCGGCGGCACCGCGGGGGACAGCAACCTCATCCTCGAAGCCATCCTGCGCCTCGGCGTCAAAAGCCGGGCGCTGATGCCGCTGATAGAGGCCGAAACCGTGGCCAAACTGGTGGCGGCCGGCGAGGGCGCCCAGGTAACGCTGGCCCTCGGCGGCCTGGTCACCGGTTTCTTCAAGCCCCTCACCGTCACCGGCACCGTGCGCCGCATCCTGGACGGCAAAGCCCGCGTGCCCGTCTTCCAGCAGCCCGAGTTCGACCAGGGCCGCACCGTGATCTTCGACGTCGGACCCGCCACCCTCCTGGTCAGCGAACGCAGCGGCGCCGCCGGCAACGTGCCGGACGCCTACCGCGCCTTCGGCATCGAACCCTCCGACTACAAAATGGCGGTGCTCAAAACCGCCTCCAACTTCCAGTTCTTCAAACCCATCTCCTCCCAAGTCATCCGAGTGGATACCCCCGGCCCCGGACAATCCGACGTGGTAACCCTCCCCTGGAACCGCGTCCCCCGCCCCATGTTCCCGATGGAACACCCCGCGGACTGGCGGGGATGATGCCGGAACGGCGGAGCGTGGCCCGGTAGGGAAGGAAGGCCA
>CAIMWH010000091.1 GCA_903845065.1 uncultured Rhodospirillales bacterium
GCCCCCGAACCAACCGCAGCCCGAAACCCCAACGCCCATCAAAAACCACCGGCTACCGCGATGAAACAGGCGACAGGAAATCCATGCCCGCCGCTCAAATCGCGAAACGAACGTCAGCCCCATGAATAGGACGGGCTAGCGACCTCTCACCCTCCCGCCCTCGCGGGAGGGGGCCGGGGGGCGGGCGGCGCCACCGCACCCATTCCATCAATCGCCACACAGAAAAAGGGCCCCGGAGTTTTCTCCGGGGCCCCTATCAGTTTCAGCCATCCGCCCAACGGTTAGTTGTTGTTGGAGCGGTTCCCGAGCAACTGCAGCAGCAGCATGAACAGGTTGATGAAGTTCAGCAGCAGTTGCAGGCTGTCATACACGCTGCGCCGGGCCGCCATCTCGGTGCCCTCGGCATACGCATACTGCACATAGTCGGCCTTGATGCGCTGGGTGTCGTAGGCGGTAAGCCCCACGAACACCAGCACGCCGATGATGCTGATGGCGAACTGCATCGCCGAGGACTGGACGAACATATTCACCAGGCTGGCGATGATGATGCCGAACAGCCCCATCATCAGGAAGCTGCCCATCTTCGTCAGGTCCGAGCGGGTGGTGTAGCCGTAAAGGCTCATCGCCCCGAATGTCGCGGCCGTGATGAAGAACACCCGCACCACCGATTCGTGGGTGTAGGTGAGGAAGATGCTCGTCAGGCTGGCGCCCATCGCCACGCAGAACGCCCAGTAGAGCGCCTGGACGGTGCGGGTGGACAGCCGGTTGACGCCGAATTGCAGCACCAGCACGAAGGCCAGCGGCGCGAACATGCTGATCCACGCCAGGGCACCCGGCACGCGCATCAGGCCGCGCGAGGTCATCACCTGGGGATAGAAGGCGTCAAGCAGGCCGGTGCTGGAGATCGCATAGGCAACCAGGCCGGTGAGCACGAGGCCCGAGGCCATCCAGTTGTAGACCCGCAGCATGTATGCCCGCAGGCCAGCGTCCAGCACCGCGGCGGTTTCGGAGGCGCGCGTGGCGCCCGTATAGCTCCGGAATTGCGGACTGTAAGCCATGGTAGTGGTGTTTCCCTTATCCGGGCGCGAATGCCCGTTGCGTCGCATTTTGGAGAATGTGGCGGCAAGTTCAAGCGAATTCGCCGTAATGTTCGCCGGTTGGACTACTCGTTGCGCAACATGGGCGCTGCCTTCGCCCTGAGCGCCGCCTCGGTGCCGACAAATCCGAACACCAGCATGAGCGCCACGCACCCCAGCACCGTCAGCGCCAGCGTGCCTGGCAGGAAAGACCAGTCGGTCCCCATCACATAGGTCATCACCGCCCAGCTCGCCGCGGTGCCGATGCTGCCCGCGATCAGCCCCGCGGTGGCGCCCAGCAGCCCGAACTCCACCATCCACGCCGCCCGGATCTGCCCCCGCGTCGCCCCCAGCGTCTTCAGCACCACCGCCTGGCGGATACGCCGCTGCTGCCCCGCCGCCACCGCGCCCACCAGCACCAGAGCCCCCGAAACCAGCGTGAGAGACCCCGTCGCCGCCAGCGCCCCGGCCACCTGCGCCATCATCTCCCCCACGGCCGCGAGCACCTCGGCCACCTTGATGCCGGACACATTGGGCAGCGCATCCGTCACCGTGCGCAGCAGCCGCCCCTCCGAGGCCGGCGTCGCCCGCACCGTGGCGATATGCGTATGCGGCGCGCGCGCCAGCAGCCCCGGGCTCGCCACCATGGCGAAATTGATCCCCAGCGTGCGCCACGCCACCGCCCGCAGGTTCGCCACCTTCAGATCAAGATCGCGCCCCAGCACATTCACCCGGATCACATCGCCGATCGCCACCCCCCAACCCGCCGCCAGCCCGGCATCGAAGGACACCAGCGGCGGCCCGTCATAGTCGGCCGCCCACCATTGCCCCGCCACCAGGTGCGTCCCCTCGGGCGGCGTCGCCGCATAGGTCAGCCCGCGATCGCCGCGCAGCGCCCAGGTGGTATCGGGCGTCGCCTTCACCCGCTCCACCGGCACCCCCTTCACCGCCACGATGCGCGCCCGCAGGCTCGGCACCTCCTTGAGGTCCGAAACGCCCGGTTCGGCGGCCATCATGGCGCGAAACTGCGCCATCTGGTCGTTCTGGATATCGATGAAGAAGAAACTCGGCGCCCGCTCCGGCAACTGCTCCAGCACCTGCCGCCGCAAATTCCCCTGGATCAGCGCCACCGCCGCCAGCGTGGTCAGCCCGAGCCCCACCGACACCAGCAGCAGCGGCGTCGCATTGCCCGGCCGATACAAATTGCCCAGCCCGAGCCGCAGCCACACCCGCCCCTGCGCCGGCCCCCGCTTCGCCAGCCCCACCAGCGCCGCGCCGCCCAGCCGGAACACCCCGAGCGTCAGCAGCGCCGCCCCGCAGAAACTCAGCGCGAACCCCGGCTCGGCCGCCCCCGCCACCGTCACCCCCACCAACGTCAGCGCCAGCACCCCATTGGCCGCCATCAACCCCCAGCGCCGCCCCGCCGCCTCCTGCGTCACCGCATCGCGAAACAGCGCCGCCCCCGGGATATGCATCGCCCGCCCCAGCGGCCACAGCGCGAACGTCGCCGCCGTCAGCCCGCCATACAGCGCCGCCAACCCGAGCGGCCCCGCAAACACCCCCAGCATCGGCGGCACCGGCAACAGCCCGGCCAGGAACCGCGAGGCCAGCACCGGGATCGCCGCCCCCACCACCAGCCCCACCACGATCCCCAGCGCCGCCAGCACCGCCACCTGGATCAGCATCACCGCGAACACCATCCGCCCGGAGGCCCCCAGGCAGCGCAACGTCGCGATGCTGCGCGCCCGCGCGTCCAGCCACGCCCGCGTCCCGTTCGCCACCCCGATACCGCCCACTAGCAGCGCCGTCAGCGCCACCAGGGTCATGAACAGGCTGGTCCGATCCAGCACCTGCGTCACCGTCGGCGCCGCATTGCGCGCATCGCGAATACGCCACCCGGTATCGCGGAACGCCGCCCGCAAATCGCGGATCACCGCCTGCACGTCGCTCCCGGGCGGCAGCAGCGCCCGCACATGGTGCTCGGCGATGGCGCCGGGTTGCAGCAGCCCGGTCCCCGGCAGGTCCGCGAGCCGGATCAACGCCCGCGGCCCGAACACCGACGGCGTGGCTACCCGATCGGGCTCCGCCTCCACGATCGCCCGCAGCGTAAACGTCGTGCTCCCAAGCCGCGCCGTCTCCCCCACCGCGGCCGAAAGCCGATCCCGCACCAGCGGCTCGACCGCCATCTCCCGCGCCCCCAGCGCGCCGGCGGGCGTCAGCGTGGCGGCCCCGATCAGCGGCCACGCCGCATCCACCGCCTTCACCTCCACCAGCATCCGCTCGCCCGAGGCCGCGATCAGCATCGAACGCAGCGTCACCACGTCGGAAATCCGCGCCCCCCGCGCCCGCAGCCAATCCCGCAACCCATCCGGCAGCGGCTGCGCGCCCCCCTGCACATCGATATCGCCGCCCAGGATGCGCGCCCCATCCGCCGCCATCCCGCGCGCCACCCCCTCGCGCAGCGTGCCCACCGCCGCGATCGCCGCCACCCCGAGCGCGAGACACGCCAGCACGATCGCCATCGCCCGCAGGCTCGCCCGAGCCCCGCCGCGCAACTCCCGCCCCGCCAGCCGCAAGGCCAGCATCACGAGACGATGCGCCCGTCGGCCATGCGAATGGTGCGGTCGCAGCGCGCCGCCAGCGCCGGATCATGGGTGATCAGCAGCAGCGTGGTGCCATGCTCGGCCTGCAGGCGGAACAGCAGGTCCATCACCACCGCCCCCGTTGCCTGGTCGAGATTGCCGGTCGGCTCATCGGCCAGCAGCAACCGCGGCCGCGGCGCGAACGCCCGCGCCAGCGCCACCCGCTGCTGCTCGCCGCCGCTCAGTTGCCCCGGCAAATGCGTCAGCCGATGCCCCAGCCCCACCGCCCGCAGGCTCTCCCCGGCCACCGCCATCGCATCCCGCCGCCCCGCCAGTTCGAGCGGAATGGCGACATTCTCCAGCGCCGTCATCGTCGGGATCAAATGGAACGCCTGGAACACGATCCCCACCGTATCCCGCCGCAGCCGCGCCAGCGCATCCTCGTCCCGCCCTTGCAGCGATTGCCCGGCCAGGCTGATCGCCCCCGAGGTCGCCCGCTCCAGCCCGGCGAGCAACATCAACAGGCTCGTCTTGCCCGAGCCCGACGGCCCGACAATCCCCACTGCCTGCCCGGCATCGATATCGAGGTCGATCCCACGCAGGATGTTGACCGGCCCGGCCGCGGAGGGCACGGTCAAATGCAGGTTGCGGACCCGCACCAGCGAGTCCCGTGCGGTATGATCCAAGGCCGAAGAGTCCGGGGGCGATTGCGTGGCATCCATGGACACAGGATATGGCGACAAGCGGGGCCGCCGGATAGCGGCGATCGTACTGGCTTGCGGTCTTTTCATAATTGCGGGCGCGCTCCCCGCCCGGGCGGCCCCCCTGCGCCTGCTGGTGCTCGGCGACTCGCTCTCCGCCGGCTACGGCCTCGCCCGCGCCGACGGCTTCCAGGCCCAACTCGCCGCCGCCCTCAAGGCCCGCGGCCGGGATGTCGTGCTGATCGACGGCGCGGTCTCCGGTGACACCACCGCCGGCGGCCGCGCCCGGCTCGACTGGGCGCTAGGTGATGGCGCGGACGCCGCTTTCGTCGAACTCGGCGGCAACGACGGCCTGCGCGCCTTGCCGCCTGCCACCACCGAGGCCAACCTCGCCGCCATCCTCGATACCCTCGCCGCCCGCGGCATCAAGGTGCTGCTCAGCGGCATGCTCGCCCCGCCCAACCTCGGGCCGGATTACGCCACCGCCTTCAACGGCGGCTTCGCCCGCCTCGGCGCCCGCCCCGGCGTGCTGTTCGATCCGTTCTTCCTCGTCGACATCGCCGGCGACCCGGCCCTCAACCAGGCCGACGGCATCCACCCCAACCCCGAAGGCGTCCGCCGCATCGTCGCCCGCCTGCTGCCGCTGGTCGAACGCCTGCTCGACGCGGCCGCCAGATAGGGGAGGGCAGGGTGCGTCTCTTCGCCGGCCTGGCGCTGCCGTGGGAGCTGAAGGAACGCCTCGCCGGCCTCGTCGGCGGCATCCCCGGCGCCCGCTGGGTACCGCCCGAAAACTACCACCTCACCCTGCGCTTCATCGGCGAGGTCGCCCCCTTCGAGGCCGAGGAGATCGACCACAGCCTCGCCGTCCTGCGCGGCAGCCGCTTCGCCCTCACTCTCGCCGGCATCGGCACCTTCGCCAAGGGCGGCCGCGACACCCAACTCTGGGCCGCCGTCGCCCCCAACCCCAACCTCCAGCACCTGCGCGGCAAGGTGGAGCAGGCCGTCCAGCGCGCCGGCCTCGAGCCCGAGCGGCGGCGCTTCATCCCCCACGTCACCCTCGCCCGGCTCGACAACGCCATCCCCGCCAAGCTCGCCGCCTTCGTGCAGACCCATAACCTGTTCCGTGCCGAACCGGTGGAAATCGATCATTTCTGCCTGTTCAGTTCGCGCCTGGGTAAAGAAGCCTCTGTGTACGAGGTCGAAGTGGAGTATCCTCTGGTCTGATGGCAAACGTTCGTTTTATCACCCACCCCGATGTATTGATCGACCCCGCCGTGCCGGTCACCGAATGTCCGCTGTCGCCCGCCGGCCGCGCCCGCATGCACCTCGCCACCCAGCAGCATTGGGCCAAGCAAACCCGCGCGATCTGGAGCAGCACCGAGCGCAAGGCCACCGATGCCGCCGAAATCCTCGGCGCGGCCATCGGCCTGCCCTACAACCGCATGGCCAGCCTCGGCGAAATCGATCGTTCTTCAACCGGCTACCTGGCGCGCGAGGATTTCGAGGAAACTGTGGGCCAGTTCTTCGCCAACCCGCGCATCCGCTACCGCGGCTGGGAACGCGCGGCGGACGCTCAGTGGCGCATCGAGCGCGCGGTAAAGCAGGTCCTCACCGCCACCCCGGAGGACGGCGATGTCGCCATCATCGCCCACGGCGCGGTCGGCGCGCTGCTGCTGTGCATCCTCGCCGGCGTGCCGATCAGCCGCTCGCAGGACCAGCCGCCCGGCAACGGCGGCTTCTACTTCGCCTTCGACCGCACAAGCTGGACCCTGCGGCACGGCTGGCGGCGCATCGATGGGTAGCGCAAATCGCCTGACGGCGCCCAGCGCGTTCCTCTAGAAGCGGGCCGATGTATCGCGCCCCCCAGATCGCGCCCGACCAGGCCCGCCGCCGCATCGAGGCGCCGGCCGTCCCGCGCCCACCGGTCTACGAGGACGATCGCGAATACGACCACCCGGACGAGGCCGACTACGAGCCCGACTGGCACCCCGGCCCGCCGCCCAAGCCGCGCCGCCGCTGGCGCTGGTGGCTGCTGAAATGGGCCCTGCTGCTCGCCGTCTGGGGCGCCATCGCCGGCGGCGCCGGCCTGCTGTGGTTCGCCTGGGACCTGCCACGCCCCGAAGCCGCGCTGGATGCCGCCCGCCGCCCCAGCCTCACCCTGGAAGACCGCAACGGCCAGATCTTCGCCACCTACGGCGATATCGTGGGCGATCCGCTCCGCCTGTCCGACATGCCGGCCTTCCTGCCGGCCGCCGCCGTCTCCGTCGAGGACCGCCGCTTCTACCAGCATTTCGGGCTCGACGTGATCGGCATCGCCCGCGCCGCCTGGGTCAACCTGCGCGCCGGCCGCCTGGTCCAGGGCGGCTCCACCATTACCCAGCAGGTGGCGAAAAACCTCTTCCTCACCAACGCCCGCACCTTCCGCCGCAAGGTGCAGGAACTCCTGCTCACCCTCTGGCTCGAACAGCATTTCACCAAGCAGGAAATCCTCGAGATCTGGCTCAACCGGGTCTATCTCGGCTCCGGCGCCTGGGGCGTCGATGCCGCAGCCCGCCTCTATTTCGGTGTCTCCGCGCGGGACCTCAAACTCTGGCAGGCCGCCGTCATCGCCGGCCTGCCCCGCGCGCCCAGCCGC
>CAIMWH010000092.1 GCA_903845065.1 uncultured Rhodospirillales bacterium
GCCGGCACCCTGGTCTGCGTCAGCATCGCCGTGCCGGCGCATCTGCTCCGCGTCCCGTATCTGATCGGGCTACCGATCGGCCTCGGCCTCGGCGTCGCGGCGATCAGCCACCGCCTGCGCCACCATCCGATCGCGCGGCTGTTCACGATCACCGGGGTGCGCCGGGAGGGCGGCGCCTAAGCCGACGGAAAGAGCTTACCCCCTCCCCCTCGATGGGGGAGGGTCCGGGGTGTGTACTGACCGGTAACATGGGTAACAGAATAGACCGGATAGATAGGTGACAGGTCAAGCTAGGCATCCAGAGGGAGGATGCCGATGCCTTGGGAAGAGACCTGCGCCATGGATGAGCGTTTGAAATTTGTTGCGGCGTGTTTTTCTCGGGAAGAGCCGATGGCTTGGATATGCGAGCGTTTCGGGATCAGCCGGAAGATAGGCTACAAGTGGCTGGCGCGTTACCGAGAGGGTGGCGCTGCGGGACTTTTGGATCGATCGCGTGCCCGGTTTGAGCCTGGTCGATTGGAGCCTTTGGTCAGGGACGCGATCCTAGCGCTGCGGCGCGAGAAGCCGCATTGGGGCCCGCTGAAGCTTCGGGCCAAGCTGTGCGAGCGGCATCCGGACCAGGCTTGGCCGGTGGCCAGTAGCATTGGCGCTCTGCTTCACCGGACGGGGCTCAGCCAGCCCCGGCGGGGGCGGCGACGAACGCCACCTTATGCCCAGCCTCTGGCCCATGCGGCTGCGGCCAACGATGTATGGTGTGCCGATTACAAGGGCTGGGTGCGCAGCCGCGATGGTCAGCGCTGCGATCCGCTGACGGTGACAGATGCCTTCAGCCGTTTCCTGCTGGCAGCCGATCTGGTACCGCGCCTCGATGCCGCTCATGCCCGCCCGGTGTTCGAGCGTCTGTTCGCTGAGCATGGCATGCCGTCGGTGATCCGCACCGACAACGGCACGCCGTTCGCCAGTCCTGGCGTTGGCGGCCTGTCTGAGCTGGCGATCTGGTGGCTAAAGCTGGGCATTCGGCCCGAACGGATCGATCCGGGCAAGCCGCAGCAGAATGGCCGCCATGAGCGCATGCACCGGACCCTGCTCGAGGCCATGCAGCCGCCAGCGCCCACGGCCGCCGTCCAGCAGGCACGGCTGGACGCGTTCCGGGCCGAGTTCAACCACGAACGTCCACACGAAGCGTTGCAACAGCGGCCGCCGGCGCGCTTCTACGCAGCATCCCATCGGGTCTATGACGGCCGTTTACGTGAGCCCAGCTATAGCCAGGAACAGGCTGTCCGCCGCGTCCGCTCCAATGGCGACATCAAATGGGCCGGCAACTTCGTCTTTGTCGGCGAAGCCCTCATTGGTGAGCCAATCGCCATCTCCGAAACCGAGGGCTCCACAATGGTCGTCCACTACTTCGACGTCTTGCTCGGCTACATCGACAAGGGCGCCCGAAAACTTCGCTGCCCGAAGCGGGGGCATGCCCCCGCTTCGGGTTAATGTGTTACCTATGTGTCCGGTCTAAGATGTTACCTATGTACCCGTTGCACAAGATCGCGTCGTTCGATTCCCCCTGCCCCTCAACACCCCTGCTCCTCCAGCCGCTCGCAGATCGTGCGCAGCACCGCAATGCGGCCGTAGTGTTTGTCTTCGGCCTCGATCAGGTTCCAGGGCGCGTGGGCGGTGCCGGTATTGGCGACCATGTCGGTGACGGCTTCGTCATAGGCCTGCCATCGGTCGCGGTTGCGCC
>CAIMWH010000093.1 GCA_903845065.1 uncultured Rhodospirillales bacterium
AAAAAGTTTTTGCTTCTTTTTTCAAAAAGAAGCGCTTTCTTTTTTGAAAAAAAGAAACAAAAAACTTTGATCCCTGCCTGTGTTCCCAGCCGTGTACCGGGTGCGTTGACCGGGTTGAGTGGGGCGGGCAGCATTGGCGCAATAATTGGAGGGATACGGGATGGCGATCGACAAGCGGGTCGCCTCGGCGGCCGCGGCTGTGGCCGACGTGGGCGATGGGGCGCGGGTGATGATCTCGGGGTTCGGGGGTGCCGGGTTCGCCAATTCGCTGGTGCTGGCGCTGCGCGACCGGGGGGCTCGGGGGCTTACCATCATCGTCAATTCGGCGACGCATCCGTTGTCATTCACCCATACGCTGATCGAGGCGGGGCTGGTGGCGCATGTGATTTGTTCGGCGGCCCGGGGGCGGGGCAAGGGGTTGTCGGTATTCGAGCAACTCTACAAGGACGGCAAGATCGGGCTGACGGTGCTGCCGCAGGGGACGTTCGCGGAGTGTATCCGGGCGGGAGGGGCGGGGATTCCGGCGTTCTATACGCCGTCGGGGTTCGGGACGGATTTGACCCGGGGCAAGGAGACGCGGCGGTTCGGCGGGCGGGATTATGTGCTGGAGGAGGCGATCTCGGCGGATGTGGCGCTGGTGCGGGCGGATGTGGCGGACAGGTTCGGCAATTTGACGTTCCGCTATGCGCAGAAGAATTTCGGGCCGGCGATGGCGACGGCGGCGACGCTGACGATCGCGGAGGTGCGGCTGGTGCAGGATGAACCGATCGCGCCGGAGCGGGTGGAGTTGCCCGGGGTTTATGTGCAGCGCGTTGTTGTGGAGGGGACGTGATGATGCGCCCGTTGAACCGCAAGCAGATCGCCTGGCGCGCGGCGCAGGACCTGCAGGATGGCATGGTGGTGAATCTCGGGATCGGGATGCCGGTGCATTGTTCGGACTATATTCCGGCTGGGCGGGAACTGGTGATCCAGTCCGAGAACGGGGTGATCGGGGCGGGGCCGGAGGCTTCGGCGGAGGCGGCGGATAGCGACCTGGTGGATGCGGGGAGCCGGCGGATCACCATTGCGCCCGGGGGGACGGTGATCGATTCCGCGTGGTCGTTCGCGATGATCCGGGGCGGGCATATCGATGTGACGGTGCTGGGCGCGTTCGAGGTGGCGGCGAATGGGGACCTGGCGAACTGGGACAGCGGGATCCCGGACAAGGGGCCGCTGGTGGGGGGCGCGATGGATCTGGCGGCGAGTGCGAAATCGGTGTGGATCATGATGGAGCACAATACGCGGGGCGGGGGCGCGCGACTGCTGGAGCGCTGCACGTTGCCGTTGACGGCGCCGGCGTGCGTGCGGCGGGTTTATACCGATGTGGCGGTGGTGGAGGTGACGCCGGCGGGGTTCGTGGTGCGGGAGGTGCTGGAGGGGATGTCGCACGCGGATTTGCAGGCGCGGACCGGGGCGACGCTGATGTTCGCGCCGGATTGCGGGGTGTTGCGGGCGCCCGATTTGGCGGATGAGGCATGAGCATGGACTGGATCGATGTGAACGGGGCGGCGCTGCGCTACGAGATTTCGGGCGCGGGCGATCGGACGCTGGTGCTGGTGCATGAGATGGGCGGCACGCTGGAAAGCTGGGACCATGTGCTGCCGGCGTTGCGGCCGGGGCGAAGAGTGGTGCGGCATGACTGGCGGGGGGCCGGGCAGTCGGAGAAGCTGGGCGCGCCGGTGACGTTTCACACCATGGCGGCGGATATCGCGGCGTTGCTGGATGCGTGTGGGATCGGCGGGCGGGTGGCGCTGGTGGGGTGTGCGGTGGGGGCTGGGATCGCGTTGACGTTCGCCGGGACGTATCCGGAGCGGACGGCGGCGGTGGTGGCGATGGCGCCGGCGACCGGGATGGCGGCGGAGCGGCGCGGGCCGATGCTGGAGCGGGTGGCGGGGATTGCGGCGGCGGGGATGCGGGCGGCGGTGGAGGATAGTTTCGCCGGTTCGTATCCGCCCGAGGTGCGGCATGATACCGAGCATTTCCGGGAGTTCCGGGCACGGTGGCTGGCCAATGATCCGGTTTCGTATGCCAACATCTATCGCATGCTGATCCATGCGGAGCTTGGGGAGACGTTGGCGCGGATTGCATGTCCGGTGCTGGCGGTGGCGGGGACGCTGGATCGGTTGCGGCCGCCGGCGGTGGTGGAGCCGATCGCGGCGGGCATTCCGGGCGCGCGGTTTCGGGCGATCGAGAGCGGGCACTTCATGGCGGTACAGACGCCGGGGCTGGTGGCCGGGGTGATCAATGGGTTTCTGGCGGAGTTCGGGTTGTAGGTAGGGGGCGATGGAGATCGTCAGGGCGACGGCGGCTGACGCGGGCCGGGTGCGGGAGTTGAGCCGGGCGGCGTATGCGAAATGGGTGCCGGTGATCGGGCGGGAGCCGTGGCCGATGACGGCGGATTATGACGTGGCGGTGCGGGAGCATGTGATCGATCTGCTCGTCGTCGATGGCGGGGTGGTGGCGTTGATGGAGATGATCCCCGAGGAGGGGCATCTGCTGATCGAGAACGTCGCGGTGGACCCTGGATTTCAGGGGCGCGGGTATGGGCGGCGGCTGATGGACCATGCCGAGGCCGTGGCGGCGGCGCGGGCGTATAAGATGGTGCGGCTCTATACCAACAAGATGTTCGCGGCCAACGTGCAGATGTATCTCGGGCTCGGCTATGCCATCACCCGCGAGGAGGTGTTGCCGGCGGGGACGGTGGTGCACATGCATAAGATGTTATAGTCGGCCGGTCGCAACAGGAGCCTCGCCATGGCACGTCTTGATGAAACACGTCCGTTCCTGCCGGTGAATATCGCCGTGCTGACGGTTTCGGACACGCGCACGCTGGATAACGACACCTCGGGCGCCACGCTGGCCGCGCGGGTGACGGCGGCGGGGCATGTGGTGGCGATGCGGGCGATCGAGAAGGATGATGCCGGGCTGATCGAGGTGCATCTGCGGCGCTGGATCGCGGACCCGGCGATCGATGTGGTGATTACCACCGGGGGGACCGGGATTACCGGGCGGGATGTGACGCCGGAGGCGTTCGCGCGGGTGCTGGAGAAGACCATCGAGGGGTTCGGCGAGCTGTTCCGCATGTTGAGCTATGCGAAGATCGGCACCTCCACCATGCAGTCCCGCGCGATCGGGGGGGTGGCGGGGGGCACGTATCTGTTCGCGCTGCCGGGCTCGACCGGGGCGGTAAAGGATGCGTGGGACGATATCCTGGTGTGGCAACTCGATAACCGGCATCGTCCGTGCAACCTGGTGGAGTTGATGCCGCGGTTACAGGAGCATTTGAAGGCGGCGGAGTAGGGCGGCTAGTTGTCGTAGCGCGCCAGGAAGGCCTGGACGCGGCGGAAGCTGTCGTTGGCGGCATCGGCGTTGTACTCGATGGCGTGGCCGTTGCTGACGAAGCGGCGGACGATCATGGCGTTGTCGAAGGCATGGACGACGCCGGGGTAGGTGGCGACCTCGACGGGCTTGTCGGCGCCGACAGCGGCGGCGAAGGCACGGCAGTTGCGGGCGGGGTTGCCCCAGTCGTCATCCTCGCCGGCCAGGGCGAGGAGGGGCATGCCGGTGTAAGAGGCGGGGGCGACGCAGGGACCGTAGTAGTTGATGGTGGCGCGGATCAGCGGTTTGGCCTGTAGGCCGGCGGGGGCGACGGCGAGGCGGGCGGCGGTGGCGCCGCCGTGGGAGAGGCCGATGACCGCGATGCGGTTGGAGTCGATATCCTTGAGGGTGCGCAGGTAGAGCGCGGCGCTGACGACATCGCCGCTGCGGTCGGTGGGGGTGACTTTGCGTTGCTCGGCGGCGGGGCAGACTTCGCTGACGCCGCGGGGGAACATGCTGTCGGGCACCAGGGCGGCGTAGCCCCAGCCGTTCACGCGGGAGACCCAGCGGTCCATCCCGGTGAGGCCGCTGAGCGGGCTGGCGAGGCCGTCGCAGCCGTGGAGCAGGATCACCACCGGGTGTGGGCCGGGGCCGCTGGGCAAAGTGAGGCGGGCGGGGATGGGTTTCGGCGCGGCGCGGGTGCCGGCGATTTGCTGGGGCGGGATTTCGAGGGTGCTGGCGCAGGCGGCCAGGGCGAGCAGCGCCGCCAGCATCATGATGCGCGTCATCGGTGCCCCCCCTGCGCTTTCAGATCGGCAACGGTATCGACATCGCGCAACGTTCGCAATCGGGCGGTGCGATGGCGGGGGAAGTTGGCGATCGTGTCGGCGAGGGCGTGTTCGGTGGACCAGCGGACGGCGGCGAAGGGGGTGGCGGGGCGGCGGGGGCCGAGGCCGACGAGCCAGTAACCGCCATCCTGGGCGGGGCCGAAGACGGCGTCGGCGCGGCCGAGGGCGTGCAGGGCGGTGGCGATGTCGTTCGCGGTGATGCCGGGGATGTCGCAGCCGACGAGGACGGCGCGGCGGGCGCGGCCGAGGGCGCGGAGCATGCGCTGGCCGAGGTCGCCGCGGCCCTGGGGGATGATGGGGGCGGGGAGGCGGACGTGGGCGCGGTCGGGCGTGAGGGCGACGATGGTGTCGAAGCGGCGGTCGCGCGCGAGGCGGCGGACGAGGCTGGTGAGCATGGTGGTGTGGAAGCGGAGCGCGGCGCGGTCTCCGATGTCACGCGCGAGGCGGCGCTTGACGGTGCCGAGGCGGGGGGCGCGGGCGAAGACGATGGCGAGGTCTCTCATGCGTAGAGGCGGGCGATGAGGCGGGGGGGCACGCCGAGGAACCACAAGGTGAGGCAGGCGAGGTTGCGGGCGGAACGGCGCAGCCAGCCGGCGCGTTCGTAGCGGATGGCGGAGGTGATGGCGTCGGCGGCGAGGGGGGTGAGGCGGGTGCGGCCGAGGCGGCGGACGAGGTCGACATCTTCCATCAGGGGGAGGGGGCGGATGCCGCCGGCCTGTTCGAGCAGGGTGCGGGAGAGGAGGAGGGCCTGGTCGCCGTAGGGGAGGGCGAGGTGGCGGCAGCGCCAGGCGACGATGCGTTCGAGGCGGCGGGCGCGCGGGTCTGGGGTGTTGAAGCGGAGGCGGAAATAGCCGGCTTTTCCAGGGTGTTGGGTGATGTGGCGGCGGGCTTCGTCGCGCCAGGGTGGGGCGAGGCGGGTGTCGGCGTGGAGGAGGAGGCGCCAGGGGTGGCGGGCGGCGGCGATGCCGGCGGCGAGTTGGGGGCCGCGGCCGCGGGGGGCGGTGAGGACGCGGGCGCCGAGGTTTTGGGCGATGGCGATGGTGTTATCGACGCTGCCGGCGTCGACGACGATGATTTCGCCGATCGGGCCGAGGGCGGCGAGGGTGGCTTGCAGGGTGGCGGCGGCGTTCAACGTCGGGATGATGACGGAAACCTGCTCCAAGTTCTCATTCTGTTCTTGACCCACGCGCTGACTCTTGTCACCTTAGCCCTAAGAACGGATGGAGAACACCCCCATGCGGGACCCTGAATTGCCACACGGCACCCCTGGCCTCGGCTACCACGTGACACCCTATCAGGGACGGCGCGAACTGGTGCGGGAAATCGAGCCGGTCGAGGCGTATGAGGACGATGCGCCGCCGCTCAATGTGCGGGCGCGCAAGCCGATGGCTGGGCGGAATCTGGCCAAGATGACCATTCCGCCGCTCGCCGCGGTCAGCGAGTCGACGTTGCCGGTGGGGGAGCGCAAGGGGCGCGGGGCGACGGTCAATCCGCCGAACCGGTTCGAGAGCAAGGCGGCGGCACCATTCGATGACGGATGGGACACGCTGACGGCTGATCTGGTGGATTTGCCGCCGCTGGCGACGACGCTGACGCGGGACGCGAGCCGCAGCGTGATCAGCTACAACCAGAGCCCGGACCTGGGTTTCGACCGGGCGGTGAACCCGTATCGGGGGTGCGAGCATGGGTGCGTGTATTGCTATGCGCGGCCGAGCCACGCCTATCTCGGGTATTCGCCGGGGCTCGATTTCGAGACCAAGCTGCTGTTCAAGCCCGATGTGGCGGAGTTGCTGGAGAAGGAGCTGCGCAAGCCCGGGTATGTGGCGCGGCCGTTGGCACTGGGCTCCAACACCGACCCGTATCAGCCGGTGGACCGGACGCTGAAGCTGACGCGGGGCGTGCTGGAGGTGCTGGACCGGTTCAACCATCCGGTGACGATCGTGACGAAGTCGGCCGGGGTGTTGCGGGATATGGATATTCTGCACCGGATGGCGGAGCGGAACCTGGTGCGGGTTTGCATGTCCGTCACCACGCTGGATGGCAATCTGGCACGGCGAATGGAGCCGCGGGCGGCATCGCCGGCGCGGCGTATCCATGCCATCGAGCAGCTGGCGCGGGCGGGGATTCCGGTGGGGGTGCTGGCGGCGCCGATGATCCCGGCGTTGAACGATGCCGAGATGGAGAAGATCCTGGAGACCGCCTCGCGGGCGGGCGCGCGGTGGGGTGGCTATATCCTGCTGCGGCTGCCGCATGAGTTGAAGCAGATCTTCGAGGATTGGCTGAACCAGCATTTCCCCGATCGGGCGCGCCACGTGCTGGAACTGATCCGCGAGACGCGGGCGGGGGCGTTGAACGATACCAAGTACGGGCAGCGGTTCAGCGGCACCGGGGTTTATGCCGATCTGCTCGCCCGGCGGTTTGAGCGGGCGGCGCGGCAGTGGGGGCTGGATAATCGGGAGACGCTGGATACGACGGCGTTCGCGGCGCCGCCGTTGCCGGGGTTCCAGTTGGCCGAGGCGCAGCTTTCGCTGTTCTGAGCCTCGGCCGGGATGGACCTAGTTGAAGGAGAGGGCGCCGGTCAGGTCGCCGGTTTTTGCGCGGAAGCCGGGCAGCGGAGCGAGGCCGAAGCGGCGGGTGATCAGCTTGAGGATGGAGGTGGTGTCGTAGCTGGTGTGGTCGACCTGGCCTTTGCGGGCGAAGGGGGAAACGATGAGGGTGGGGATGCGGGTGCCGGGGCCCCAGCGGTCACCCCAGCCGGGGCCGGATGGCGGGGGGACGTGATCCCAGAAGCCGCCGTTTTCGTCATAGGTGACGATGACGACGGTGTCGGCCCAGAGCTTGGGGTTGGCGCGGATGCGTTCGAGCAGGTCGGCGATGTGGACGTCCCCGCGGACGAGGTCGGTGTAGGAGGGGTGCTGGGTGAAGATGCCGGCGGGTTTGTAGAAGGCGACGGGTGGCAGGGTGCCGGTGTCGATGGCGGCGAGGAGGTCGGCTTCGTCCTTGAGGTGTTCGGCGCGATCGGCGGTGCCGGGGGCGAAGCGGGCGTAGTAGTTGAAGGGCTGGTGGTGGGGCTGGAAGTTCAGCGCGCCGTCCTTGCCGGTGTAGATCACCTTGCGGTCGGGCAACTGGCGGGGGCCGTCGGCGACGGCGGCGCTGTAGCCGCCGCCGTACCAGGCCCAGCCGATGCCTTTGGCGGAGAGGGTGTCGCCGATGGTGGTGGCGGTTTGCGGCGGCAGCGGCGGGCCCATGCCCTTGGCGCCGGCGGGATCGACGAGAGCGGGGTCGCCACCAGGCAGGGGGGCGATGCCGCTGGGCTGGTAGGGCGGCTGGGTGGTGTTGACCGCGTAGCCGTCCGGGGTGACTTGGGTGTTGGAGGCGATCTGGACCGGGCCGATGGTGGCGGAGGGGGAGTTGGCCGCCTTGGTCATGCGGCCGTCGGTATCGAGGGCGGCGCGGATGGCGGCGGGGGCGGATTTGAATTCGGGGGCGCAGGCGCAGATCAGCATCTGGTGGTTGAGGAAGGAGCCGCCGAAGGCGCCCATGAAGAAGTTGTCGGCCAGGGTGAATTCCTGGGCCCATTTCCACAGGCGCAGGCTGCTGCCGTCGACGTAGCCCATCGACCAGCCGCCGACGGTGGACATGGCGGCGAACATGTTGTTGCGCCCGCCGTTGATCTGCTCGGCGTTGTGGTAGAAGGCGTGGATCGGGCTTGGCAGGACGTCCGACAGTTTGGCGTTGATGGGGGCGGCGTCGATGCGGAAGGGGCCATTGGGCAGCTTGGGGAAGCGCTCGTCGGCCTTGTCGCCCTTCCAGACGGTGAGGAAGGGGAGCGGCGTGCCGTCATGGTCGAGCTGGGTTTTCTGCTCGGGGGTGGCGTTGGCTATGCCGTTGGCGCCGGGGAACATCCCGTAGAGGTGATCGAAACTGCGGTTTTCCGCATAGATCACGATGATGTGGCCGACGCGGGCGAGGTCCTGGTCGGTGACTTCGGCGTGGGCCAGGTGCGGGGCCAGCGCGGCGGGGACCGCCGTGGCGGCCAACGCGAGGAGCAGGTTGAACAGGGCAATGGAGCGCATCGAGGCTATCGTTCCTTTGTCTGGAAGCTACCGGGGTGGTGCGGGCGCGGATGCGCCTACATGGGGTAGCCGAACAACTCCATCGCAGGTCCACAAGTTTTGCGAAAGTGAACCTTTTGCTCATCCGTCCAGTTCACCCGGTCAAGCGTGAGGCGTTCGCGCCAATCGTGCTCGGAGGTCTGGTCGGTGCGCTTGCTGGCGAAGTAGCCGGCGAGGTCGCCGGCGAGTTCGGGGCGGCCGACATGGGCTGCTAGGCGGGCGGCGACATCGTCAGGCGTGTTGGTCAATTCGTATTGGTCGATCGAGAGGATCTGCGGCATCAGGCCGTGGATGCGGTGCAGCGCCTGCATGCAGTTGGCCCAGTTGCGGCAGGCATCCTCGAACCCGGCGGCGAATTTGAGCTGGAAGGACTGCACGACCTCGATGCCGGTGCGCCTTGTGGCCACCATGCAGGCATCGGGGAAGGTTTCGAGAATAAACGGGGCGCAATTGACCGATTCACCGCCCGGGGTTTTGTCGACGAAGCTGTCACCGGGGTAGGTCCGCTTGTAGAATGAGCGGACATATTCCTGCATGTACAATTTGTATTCGCGCACATCGAGTTCGCGCGCCAGGGTTCCTTTGGTGTCCTTGAAGCTTTTCGCGTAGAGGAAGTATTGGTGCATCATGCGGTGGAAGATCGGGAAGACGTGGCTTTCGCCGCGGCCGACCAGGCCCAGGACATCCCGCGCGGCGTAATAGGTGATCGAGGTGCCGGACCTTGCCGAACCCAGGATGAACAACTTCAAACCATCCGACATGCCGCACCTGACGAAACTTCGACGTTACTGACAACGATCCGACCGGACCGATCGCTCCCGGCTTTCATAGACAGCACCCGATGGGGTGGCAACTGCGGCCGGCCCCGGGCGTTGTGCGGTGCGGCGATTGTGATGCCTTGGCAGGGCCGGCGGGGCGTGGCATCGCTCGCCATTCGCTGCCGTTATCGATGAGGCCCTGATGATCCGGATGATCCTGACCCTGAATGCCGGGTCCTCGTCGTTGAAGTTTTCGCTGTTCGCGCTCGGCGCGGCGGTGCCGGCGATGGTGGCGCATGGGCAGGTGGAGGACCTCGCCGAGGGGCGGCGGATCAGCATCGCCGAGGGGGCGGCGGGGGTGCGCGAGGTTTGGGATGGGGTGGGGGATTTCCATGGCGATGCGCTGGCGCGGGTGCTGGGTTGGCTGCGCGCGGCGCATCCGGAGGCGGTGATCGGCGCGGTGGGGCATCGGGTGGTGCATGGCGGGATCGGGCATGATGCGCCGGTGGCGATCACGCCGGCGGTGCTGGCGGGGCTGGATGACCTGGTAACGCTGGCGCCACTGCATCAACCGCATAACCTGGCGGGCATCCGGGCGGCGCAGGCGGCGTTTGCGGACGCTGTGCAGGTGGCGTGTTTCGATACGGCGTTTCATCGCAACCATCCGTTCGTCAATGACGTGTTTGCGCTGCCCCGCGCGCTGTATGACCAGGGGGTGCGGCGCTACGGGTTTCATGGGTTGTCGTATGAGTTCGTCGCTGATCGGCTGCGGGAGATTGCGCCGGAGCGGGCGGATGGGCGGGTGATCGTGGCGCATCTGGGCAACGGGGCCTCGATGTGCGCGATCCGCGAGGGGCGGTCGGTGGCGAGTTCGATGGGGTTCACCGCGCTGGACGGGCTGCCGATGGGGACGCGGTGCGGGCAGCTTGATCCCGGGGTGGTGCTGCATCTGATCGGCACGCTGGGGATGAGCGTGAAGGCGGTGACGGACCTGCTCTACAAGGAGTCGGGGCTGAAGGGGTTGTCGGGCGTTTCGCATGACATGCGGACGTTGCTGGAGAGCGACCAGGCGTCGGCGGCGGAGGCGATCGACTATTTCGTGTTCCGCATCCGCCGCGAGATCGGCGGGCTGGCGGCGGCGCTGGAGGGGGTGGAGACGCTGGTGTTCTGCGGCGGCATCGGGGAGAACGCGGCGCCGATCCGGGAGAAGGTGCTGGCGGGGATGGGGTGGCTGGGGATCGAGCTTGATCCGGTGGCCAACGCGGCGCGGTCGGGCGTGGCGCGGGTAATTTCGGCGGCTGGGTCCCGGGTGCGGGTTTATGTGATCCCGACGGACGAGGAGGCGATGATCGCCCGGCATACGCTTGAGGTGGTCGGGGGGTAGGCGCCCCTCCCGGCGGGCCGGGAGGGGGAGGGGTCAGGCGAATTCGGCGCGGATGGTGGCGCTGTGCTGGCCGATGGCGGGGACCGGGCCGAGGTGGCGCGGGCCGTCGCTGAAGATGGCCGGGGGGGCAGCGATGGCGACCGGGCCGTTGGGGGTTTCCACCGTTTCGCGGCGCAAGGCGGGGTGGACGGCGAATTCGGCGACGCCGTTGACGAAGCCGTAGGCGGTGTTGGCGGCGCGCAGGCGGGCGGCGGCCTGGTCGCGGGTGAGGGCGGCGAAGACGGTGCCGATGTGGGCATCGACCTCGGCGCGGTTGCCGACGCGGACCACGTTGGTCTCGAAGCCGGGGCGGGCGGGAAGGTCCGGCTCGAGCATGAATTTGGCGCAGAAATCCTTCCATTCGCGCTCGTTCTGGATGGAAATCAGCACCAGCGCGCCGTCCGACGTGGGGAAGGCGCCGTAGGGGCAGATGGAGGGGTGGGCGAGGCCCATGCGCGCGGGGGCGTGGCCGGTGCCTTCGTAGAACATCAGGGGGACGTTCATCCAGTCGGCCATGCCGTCGAACAGGCTCACCTTGATGCCTTTGCCCTGGCCGGTGATGCCGCGGCCGATGAGGGCTTCGAGCACGCCGGCGTGGGCGGCCATGCCGCAGGCGATGTCGCAGGCGGAGACGCCGATGCGGCCGGGGCCGGCGGGGTGGCCGGTGATGGAGGCGATGCCCGATTCGGCCTGGACCAGGAGGTCGTAGGCTTTCATGTCGGCGTATTCGCCCTGGTCGCCGTAGCCGGAGATGTCGACGGTGATGAGGCGAGGGTACTTGGCCCGCAGGTCATCCGAGCCGAAGCCGGAGCGGGCGGTGGCGCCGGGGGCGAGGTTCTGGATGAAGACGTCCGCGCGGGCGAGCAGGCGGTGCAGGAGGGCGGCGTCATCGGGGTTCTTGATATCGATGGTGAGGGACTGCTTGCCGCGGTTGAGCCAGACGAAATAGCTCGACTGGCCGCGGGCGGCGCTGTCGTAGCCGCGGGCGAAGTCCCCTTCGGGGCGTTCGAGCTTGATGACGCGGGCGCCGGCGTCGGCGAGGCGGGAGGAGCAGTAGGGGGCGGCGACGGCTTGTTCGAGGGAGATGACGAGGAGGCCGTCGAGGGGGCCGGGCATGGCGTGGTCCTTGGCGATGTCGCGTTATTTGCGACGTTCAGCGATTTTTAAGTTACAGTCTCTAAAACCGTGCCATCGTTCATGATGGAGGCGCGCTCAGCGCTGCATGGCATCCGGTTGGGAATGTATCAAGATCGGCTCGGCGGCGGTGGCGAAGATCACGCCGGTGGCGCCGTGGGTATTGGCGGCCTACCTGGCGGCGCATCCGTTGCCGGCGGATTGCGCGCGGGCGGAGTGCCACTTTGTGATCCCGCGCGAGGAGTTTCTGCCCGGGGGGATGTTCGAGGGGCGGGAGGCGGTGGTGCCCAAGCCGAAGGAGGCGGTGGCGGAGGCGGGTGGTGGGGAGGTGGTGGCGCCGGGGGAGGCGTGGGGGGACGGGCCGTTCTCCACGGATGCCGCGGCGCCGCGCCTTTTTGGCGGGTTGAGCGAGGGGGGCGGGGAGACCGGCGGGGGGGCTTCGGGGACGGGGGGTGGCGGTGGGCCGCTGGTTGGGCCGCGTGGTGGTGGGGCGGGGGGTGGCAATGGGGGCGGCACCGGGGGTGGGCCGGTGCCGGTGCTGTCGGGCGGTGGCGGGGGGCCGGTGACGTTCGGCGCGAGTGTTCCGGAGCCGCCGAGCTTCGTGCTGGTGGCGGCGGCGTTGGCGGGCTTTGGGATGTTGCGGCGGCGGTAGGGGCGTCAGCAAGCAAGAATACTCACCACAGAGACACAGAGGCAGGGAGAAGAAAAGGGTGAGAAGCTGGGTTTTGCTTCTCTGCTTCTCTGTGGTGAATCTGCTTCCTTGCTGCGCCCGCCGCGATCAGTAGCTGCGGGGCAGGCCGAGGACGTGTTCGGCGACGTAGGAGAGGATCAGGTTGGTGCTGATGGGGGCGACCTGGTAGAGGCGGGTTTCGCGGAATTTGCGTTCGATGTCGTATTCCTCGGCGAAACCGAAGCCGCCATGGGTCTGGATGCACGCTTCGCCGGCGGCCCAGGAGGCTTCGGCGGCGAGCATTTTCGCCATGTTGGCTTCCTCGCCGCAGTTTTCGCCCGACTCGAATTTGCGGCAGCCCTCGTGGACCATGAGTTCGGCGGCGCGCATCTGGGCGTAGGCCTTGGCGATGGGGAACTGGATGCCCTGGTTCTGGCCGATCGGGCGGCCGAAGACCTTGCGGTCACGCGCGTAGGCGGTGGCTTTTTCGATGAACCACTTGGCGTCGCCCACGCATTCGGCGGCGATGAGCAGGCGTTCGGCGTTCATGCCATCGAGGATGTAGCGGAAGCCGCGGCCTTCGACGCCGACCAGGTTTTCGGCCGGGACGATCATGTTGTCGAAGAACACCTCGGTGGAGTTGTGGTTCATCATGGTGCGGATGGGGCGGATGGTGAGGCCGTGGCCGAGGGCGGCGCGCATGTCCACGATGAAGGTGGAGAGGCCTTCGGTGCGCTTCTTGGTCTCCTCCTTCGGCGTGGTGCGGGCGAGGAGGAGCATGAGGTCGGAGTGTTCGGCGCGGCTGGTCCAGACTTTCTGGCCGTTCACCACGTAATGGTCGCCCTCCTTTTTGGCGAAGGTGCGCAGGGAGGTGGTGTCGGTGCCGGAGGTGGGTTCGGTGACGCCGAAGGCTTGCAGGCGGAGTTCGCCGGTGGCGATCTTGGGGAGGTAGGTTTCCTTCTGCGCGTCCGTGCCGTGCCGCAGGATGGTGCCCATGATGTACATCTGGGCGTGGCAGGCGGCCCCGTTGCAGCCGGAGGATTGCACGGTTTCGAGGATGGCCGCGGCGGCCGAGAGGGGGAGGCCGGCGCCGCCGTATTCCTCGGGGATGAGGGCGCCGAGGTAGCCGGCCTCGGTGAGGGCGGTGACGAATTCGGTGGGGTAGCCGCGGACGGCATCGAGTTTGCGCCAGTATTCGCCGGGGAACCGGGCGCAGAGCTTTTTGACTTCCTCGCGGATTTCGGCGTGGTCCATGGCGGCTTCCTCACTGATGCGGGTGGATTACGGCGGGCGCGGGCGGGGCACAAGCCGGGCGGGTTGGCAGCGGGCGCGTGGCGGGGCAGAACGGAGGGAACGGAGGACCGGGAATGACGGAAGAAAGTTGGCAGGATGGCGTTTACGCCGCGCTGAAGGGGCTGGGGGTGAGCCAGATCGGCTATGTGCCGGATGCGGGCCATGCGCGGCTGATCGAGCGGGCGCATGCGGACAACGACATGGCGGCCGTGGTGCTGACCACCGAGGAGGAGGGCATCGCGCTGTCGGCCGGGGCGTGGCTGGGCGGGCAGCGGACGGCGCTGCTCATGCAGTCCTCCGGGGTGGGCAACTGCATCAACATGCTGTCGCTGCCGATCAATTGCCGGATGGGGTTTTTCACCATCATCACCATGCGGGGCGAGTGGGGCGAGTTCAATCCGTGGCAGGTGCCGATGGGCAGCGCCACCGAGGCGGTGCTGAAGGCGGCCGGGGTGCATGTGCGCCGGGCCGAGCGGGCCGAGGAGGTGGTTGAGGTGGTGAGTGCGAGCGCGCGGCTGGCGTATGACAGCGCCATTCCGGTGGCGGTGTTGCTGTCGCAGCGGTTGATCGGGGCGAAGGTGTGGGTGAAATGAGCGGGCTGGATCGGCGGGCCGTGGTGGCCGAACTTTTGCGCGATACGTCCGATACCCCGGGCGGCGAGTTGCTGGTGGTGACCGGGCTGGGCTCGGCGACGTATGACGCCGGGGCTGCGGGGGATCGCGACGAGAACTTCTATTTGTGGGGCGCGATGGGGGGGGCGGCGATGATCGGGCTCGGGCTCGCCATCGCGCAGCCCACCCGGCGCGTGCTGGTGATCACCGGGGATGGCGAGGCGCTGATGGGGATGGGGGCGCTGTCGACGATCGCGGCGCGGCGGCAACCCAACCTCGCCATCGCGGTGCTGGATAACGGGCAGTTCGGCGAGACCGGGCACCAGGCGAGCCATACCGCGCTGGGGACGGACCTGGCGGCGGTGGCGAAGGGCTGCGGCTGGGCGGCGACGGCGACGGTGACGGCGATGGCGGACGTCTCGGCGCTGCGCACGCGGCTGCGCAACGAGGCGCTGTTCGCGGTGATCCGCATTTCGCCGGCCGAGGTGCCGCGCTTCCTGCCGATCCGCGATGGGGCGCGGCTGACCGCAAGGTTCCGCGATGCGCTTGGTGTACCGATTGGATAATTTTCGGTAACCCGCGCCGCACCCTGGCCGGATTTTGGCCATTTTCTCCGTTTCGAGCGCCGTTTTTCACAAAATGGCGCTGGAATGGTGGGGAACAATGGGCGAGTATGAAGCGTCATGGGGGCGTGAACAGTCCAGGAGCTGGCGGGTTCGTCGGCTCCTGTGTGCTGTCCGGGTCTCGACCGGGAACAGGTTTCGCGCGGGAATGTGGATGATCAGGTATGGCGATGGCGCGGTGCTGAGACGTTTTGGGGTGGTGGGGCTGGCCGCGGCGATGCTCGCGCTGCCCGTGACGGTGATGCCGGCGGGCGCGCAGGCGCCGCCGCCGTCTGGTCCGCCGGCGGTGCCGGTGACGGTGACCACCGTGATGCACCGGGACATTCCCATCCTGCTGCGCAATATCGGCGCGGTGCAGGCGATGCAGACCGCGCTGATGCGCAGCCGGGTGGATGGCACGTTGGAGAAGGTGTTTTTCCAGGAGGGCCAGGAGGTCAAGCGCGGGGATGCGCTGGCGCTGATCGATCCGCGGCCCTACCAGGCGGCGCTGGATCAGGCGATCGCCAAGAAGGCGCAGGATGACGCGCAGTTGGCCAATGCCAGACTCGATCTCGGGCGTTCGGTGGAGTTGGCGCGTACGCAATCGACTCCGCAGCAGACGGTGGATACCCGTGCCGCCGCGGTGCGCACGCTGGAAGCCACCATCAAGGCCGACGACGCACTGATCGCGGCGGCCAAGGTGAACCTCGACTACACCACCATCACCGCGCCGTTCGATGGCACGATGGGGCTGCGGCTGATCGATCCGGGCAACGTGGTGCGCGCGGCCGATACCACCGGGGTGGGCATCGTGACCATCGCGCAGACCCGGCCGATTACCGTGGTGTTCAACCTTCCGCAGGATGCGCTGCCGGCGATCCGGGCCGGGATGGTGGCGGGGAAGCTGCCGGTGGCGGCGTTTTCGCCCGATGACCGGACGCTGCTGGGGACCGGCGAGTTGATGACGATGGACAACACCATCGATGTCACCACCGGCACCATCAAGCTGAAGGCGAAGTTCGATAACGCCGAGAGCAAGCTGTGGCCGGGGCAGTTCGTCAACGCGCGGTTGCAGACCGAGATGAAGAAGGGCGCACTGGTGGTGCCGTCCATCGCGGTGCAGCGCGGGCCGTCGAGCCTGTTCGTCTATATCGTGAAGCCCGACAACACCGCCGCACTGGTGCCGGTGAAGGTGGGGCAGGATGACGGGCAGGTGGCGATTGTCACCGCCGGGCTGGATGACGGCATGCAGGTGGTGGTGAACGGACAGTCGCGCTTGCAGAACGGGGCCCGCGTGGTGGCGACGCCGGCCAAGCCGGGTAGCTGATACGGCGAGACGTGACGACCGACGCGGCTGACTTCAAGGACTTCCGAACGCTTCCCGACTTTCGAACGCAGCGAGAGAACCGCCCATGAGCATCTCCACCCCGTTCATCCGCCGGCCGGTTGGCACATCGCTGCTGATGGCGGCGATCGTCCTGGTCGGGCTGGCGGCGTATCCGCTGCTGCCGGTGGCGCCGCTGCCGCGGGTGGAATTCCCCACCATCAACGTGAACGCCAAGTTCCCCGGCGCCAGCCCCGAGACGATGGCGACCGCGGTGGCGCAGCCGCTGGAACGGCAGTTCGCGCAGATCCCGGGCGTGGCGCAGATGACCTCCACCTCGGTGCTGGGGGCGAGCTCGATCACCATCCAGTTCGACCTTGACCGCAATATCGACGCCGCGGCGCTGGATGTGCAGGCCAAGATGACGGCGGCGACCGGGCAGTTGCCGCGCAACCTGCCGTCTCCGCCGACGTTCTGGAAGGTCAATCCGTCGGACAGCCCGATCCTGATCCTGGCGGTGCAGTCCGACGAGTTGCCGATCATCGAGACCGATGACTGGGCCGATAATATCCTGGCGCAGCAGATTTCGACCATCAAGGGCGTCAGCCAGGTGTTCATCGGCGGCGAGCGCAAGCGGGCGGTGCGGGTGCAGATCGACCCGGGCCGGTTGGCGGCGATGGGGCTGACGCTGGAGGATGCGCGGCAGACGCTGCTGGTTTCGACCGCCAACAGCCCCAAGGGCACCATCGATGGCGAGCGGCGCAGCTTCACGGTTTATGCCAACGACCAGCTGATCAAGGCGTCCGACTACAACAACCTCGTGCTGGCCTACCGCAATGGCGCGCCGATCCGGGTGCGCGACATCGGGCAGGCGATCGACGAGGCGGAGAACGTGCTGCAGGTTGGCCACCAGAACGGCAAGACCGGGGTGCAGCTGGTCATCTTCAAGCAGCCGGGCGCCAACATCATCGAGACCGTCAACCTGATCCGCGATCAGTTGCCGCGGCTGCAATCGGCCATTCCGCCCTCGGTGAAGGTGAGCGTGGTGATGGATCGGACCACCACCATCCGCGCCTCCGTCGAGGAGGTGCAGTTCACGCTGATGCTCAGCGTGGGCCTGGTGGTGATGGTGATCTTCCTGTTCCTGCGCAATGTGTGGGCGACCATCATCCCCTCGATCACGGTGCCGATCGCGCTGATCGGGACGTTCGCGGTGATGTATCTGCTCGATTATTCGCTGGATAACCTGTCGCTGATGGCGCTGACGATCTCGGTGGGCTTCGTGGTGGACGATGCCATCGTGATGCTGGAAAACATCTATCGACATATCGAGGATGGCGAGCGGCCGTTTGATGCGGCGATCAAGGGGGCCGGGGAAATCGGCTTTACCATCGTGTCGATCTCGGCCTCGCTGATCGCGGTGTTCATCCCGCTGCTGCTGATGAGCGGGATCGTGGGGCGGTTGTTCCGCGAATTTGCGGTGACGGTGTCCATCGCGGTGGTGGTGTCGGCGGTGGTGTCGCTGTCGCTCACGCCGATGATGTGCTCGCGGTTCCTGCATCATGGCGATGACAAGCACGGGCTGCTCTACCGGATTATCGAGAAGGGGTTCGACCTGCTGCTCGGTGGCTATCGGCGCACGCTGGATATCGCGCTGCGCTTCCAGTTCATCACCCTGCTGGTGTTCCTCGCCACCCTCGGCGTGACGGTGCATCTGTATCTGACGATCCCCAAGGGGTTCTTCCCCGAGCAGGACAACGGCGTGATCATCGGGATTTCCGAGGGCGCGCAGGACGTGGCGTTCCAGGAAATGGCGCGGCTGCAGCTTCAGCTTGGCGCGGTGCTGCAATCCGATCCGGCGGTGGAGAACTATTCGTCCAACGTGGGCTCGGGCGGCGGGCGGACCGGCAATAACGGCCAGTTCTTCATCTCGCTCAAGCCGTGGGAAGAGCGGAAGGTGACGGCGCAGCAGGTGATCGCGCGGCTGCGGCCGAAGCTGGCCAAGGTGGAGGGGGCGCAACTGTTCCTCCAGGCCGGGCAGGATATCCGCGTCGGCGGGCGGGCTTCCAAGACGCAATATCAGTACACCCTGCAGCACCCGGACGTGGCCGAACTCTACTCCTGGGCGCCCAAGGTGCTGGCCAAGCTGAAATCACTGCCGGAACTGCGGGACGTGGCGACGGACCAGCAGTCGGGCGGGGCCACCGCAACCCTTACCATCGATCGCGATGCGGCCGCGCGCTTCGGCATCCAGCCGCAGGTGATCGACGATACGCTGTACGACGCCATCGGGCAGCGCCAAGTGACGCAGTACTTCACCCAGATCAACACCTACAAGCTGATCATGGAAGTGCTGCCCGAGGAACGCACCAGCCTCGCGGTGCTGGACAAGCTGTTCCTGAAATCCAACACCGGGCAGGCGGTGCCGCTCTCCACCTTCGTGAAGATCGACAATACCAAGGTGGCGCCGCTCTCCATCGGCCACCAGATGCAGTTCCCCGCGGTGACGCTGTCGTTCAATCTCGCCCAGGGCGTGGCGCTCGGCGAGGCCGTCGAGGCGGTGAACAAGGCGGTGCGGGAAATCGGCACGCCGGTGGCGCTGCAAGGGACGTTCCAGGGCACCGCGCAGGCGTTCCAGGCCTCGACCGCCAGCACGCCCTATTTGATCCTCGCCGCCCTCATCACCGTCTACATCATCCTCGGCGTGCTCTACGAAAGCTACATCCTGCCGCTCACCATCCTCTCCACCCTGCCATCGGCCGGCGTGGGGGCGCTGCTGATGCTGATGGCGTTCAACTATGACCTCAGCCTGGTGGCCCTCATCGGGATCATCCTGCTGATCGGCATCGTGAAAAAGAACGGCATCATGATGGTGGACTTCGCCATCTCGGCCGAACGAAAAGACGGCGAAACGCCGTTCAATGCCATCCGCCAGGCCTGCCTGATGCGCTTCCGGCCGATCATGATGACCACCATGGCCGCCCTGCTCTCCGGCATGCCGCTGATGTTCGGCGAAGGCCCGGGCTCCGAACTGCGCCGCCCGCTGGGCTACGCCATGGTCGGCGGACTCGCGCTGAGCCAAATCCTGACCCTCTACACAACCTCCGTCATCTACCTCTACCTCGAACGCCTGCAACGACTCCTCGCCCCCCGCCGCCGCGTGCGCATCCCCACCCTCGCCGAGAAAATGGGCGCGGCTGCGGACTGAGGGGGCGGCGGAGGGGAAGGGAAGCAAGGCCAGGGCTCTGCCCTGGACCCGCTGGGGGCGAGCGCCCCCAGACCCGCATCCGTTTAAGTAAGAGGCTCT
>CAIMWH010000094.1 GCA_903845065.1 uncultured Rhodospirillales bacterium
CGGGCGTTGCAACCTCGGGGTAGGCGCCCCTATCGGCACCAGAGCCTCTTACTTCAACGGATGGGGTCTGGGGGATCATCCCCCAGCGGGTCCAGGGCAGAGCCCTGGCCTTCCTTCCTGCCTCCCGCATGCGGAACCGCGCCATGAGTCTGCTCGAGGTGCGGGGGTTGACGACGGCGTTTCAGACGGAGCGGGGGGAGATTACCGCGGTCGAGGATATTTCGTTCGATCTTGAGGCCGGGGAGATCCTGGGGATTGTTGGGGAGTCGGGTAGCGGGAAGAGTGTGACGGCTTTGACGGTGATGGGGTTGTTGCCGCGGCCGCCGGCGCGGGTGGTGGCGGGGTCGGTTCGGTTTGGCGGGCAGGAGTTGCTGGGGCTTTCGGAGACGCGGCTGGAGCGTATTCGCGGGGCCGGGATTTCGATGGTGTTTCAGGAGCCGATGACCTCGCTCAATCCGGTGCTGAGCATCGGCGAGCAGATCATGGAGACGTTGCGGGCGCATGAGAGCTTGTCGGCGCGGGCGCAGCGGATGCGGGCGCTGGAGATGCTGGATCGGGTGGGGATACCGTCGGCGGAGAAGCGGATGGCGGATTATCCGCATCAGTTGTCGGGCGGGCAGCGGCAGCGGGTGATGATTGCGATGGCGCTGGCGTGCCGGCCGAAATTGTTGATCGCCGATGAGCCGACGACGGCGCTGGATGTGACGATCCAGGCGCAGGTGCTGGATTTGCTGATGGACCTGCGGGATGAGTTGGGGATGGCGATCATGATCATCACCCATAATATGGGGGTGATCGCGGAGACGGCCGATCGGGTGCTGGTGATGTATGCCGGGCGGATTGTGGAGCGGGCGCCGGTGGAGAATTTGTTCGACCGGCCGCTGCATCCCTATACGCGCGGGCTGCTGGAGTGCGTGCCGACGCTGGAGCAGGACCGGGCGCGGCTGGTGGCGATCCCGGGCGGGTTGCCGGAACCTGGGCGGCGGCCGGCGGGGTGCCGGTTCGCGCCGCGCTGCGGGTTGCGGGAGGCGGCGTGTTCGGCGGCGATCCCCGAGTTGGTGACGCGGGAGGAGGGGCATTCGGCGGCCTGTATCCGGGTATGAGCGCGCTGCTGGTGGCGGAGGGGCTGGCGAAGCATTTTCCGGTGCGCACGGGCTCGTTCCTGCGGCGTTCGACGATGCCGTTACGGGCGGTGGATGGGGTGGATTTGTCGATCGACGCCGGCGAGACGCTGGGGCTGGTGGGGGAGTCGGGTTGCGGCAAGTCGACGCTGGGGCGGTTGCTGATCCGGTTGATCGAGCCGACGGCGGGGCGGATCGTGTTCGATGGGACGGAGATCACCGGGCTTGATGCGCGGGCGATGCGGGCGCATCGGCGGGGGATGCAGATCATCTTCCAGGACCCGTATGGCGCGCTCAATCCGCGCATGACGGTGGAGGACATCATCATGGAGCCGCTGCTGATCCATGGCGCGAAGCCGGATGCGGCGGCGCGGGCGAAGGTTGCGGAAGTGCTGGGGCTGGTGGGGCTGCCGGCGCGGGCGGCGGAGCGGTTTCCGCACGAGTTTTCGGGCGGGCAGCGGCAGCGGGTGGGGATTGCGCGGGCGCTGGTGCTGCGGCCGAAGCTGGTGGTGTGCGACGAGCCGGTGTCGGCGCTGGATGTTTCGGTGCAGGCGCAGATCGTCAACCTGTTGCAGGATTTGCAGGGGGAACTGGGGCTGACGCTGCTGTTCATCGCGCATGATTTGAGCGTGGTGAAGCATATCTCGGACCGGGTGGCGGTGATGTATCTGGGGGGTGTGGTGGAAATCGCCGACAAGCGGGCGATCTATGCGGCGCCTTTGCATCCCTATACGCAGGCGCTGATTGCGGCGGTGCCGGCGTTGCGGCCCTCGGCGCGGGGGCGGGGCAAGCGGGTTCGGCTGGCCGGGGATATTCCGAGCGCGCTCGATCCGCCGAGCGGTTGCCGATTCCATACCAGGTGCCCACATGTTATGGACCGCTGCCGGGTGACGGCGCCGGTGCTGCGTCCGGCGGCGCCCGGGCATAGTGTTGCCTGCCATCTTGTTGATCAAGGTGCTGATATCAACGGAGGTTTGGTTGAGTAGTCTGCCCAAGATGATACCCGACGACTACGTGTTCACACGGGTGCGGGATGCCGCGCACCCGGAGTATGCGACGGCGTCCGCCACGGCGACGGCGCGGTATGCGCTGCTCCGGCGCGGGATGACGGTGAAGGAGTTCCTCGATATCGACCTGCGCGGCAACCAGCCGCGGCGGATCGATATCACCAACAACCTCAAGGTTCGGGTTGGACAGTATTCGGCGAACCTGGAACTGGCGGCGCCATCGGCGCCCGATGCCGTGGCCGCGCGGCGGGAATATCTCGGCACGATGGCCGAGGCGGTGACATACGTGGCTGCGATAGACACAAAGGCAGATGATATCATGCTCGATCCCAAGAAAAGCCGCCTGGTTTGCGAAGTCGACTTCGAGAAGGACGGCAAGCAGACCGGATTTGTCCGGCTGTTCCATTCGGTTCATGCCTCGGCGTACGGGTTCATTCCCATCCCCATCGTGGTAATCAAGAACGGCGAGGGGCCGACGGCGGTGTTCACATCGGGCAACCATGGTGACGAGTACGAGGGGCAGGTGGCGTTGTGCGACCTGGCGCGGACGCTTGATCCGGCGAAGATCAAGGGGCGGGTGATCCTGCTGCCGATGGCGAATTTCGCCGCCGGGATGGCGGGGCGGCGGACGTCTCCGATCGACGAGGTCAATCTCAACCGGGCGTTTCCGGGCGATCCGAACGGGACGGTGACGCAGCAGATCGCCTATTGGATCGAGAGCACGCTGCTGCCGAAGGCGGATTTCGTGGCGGACCTGCACTCGGGTGGGTCTTCGCTGATGTATGTGCCGTGTGCGCTGATGAAGCTTTCGGGCGACGAGAAGCGCAACGCGGCGCAGCGGGCTATGCTGGAGGCGTTCGGGGCGCCGATCAACTACATCACCCCGGGCGGCTCGGGCACCGGGCAGGACAACACGTTGTCGGGCGGGGCGGAACGGCTGGGGATTCCGGCGATCGGCACCGAGCTTGCCGGCAGCGGGACGGTGACGCGGGCGGCGTTGCAGGTTGTGCGGCGCGGGTTGAACAACCTGTTGGTGCATGCCGGGATTCTGCCGGAGAGCGATCGGGTGGAGATCACCGTGGCGCCGCAGGTGGTGACGGTGGCTGGGCCGGAGCATTTCGTCTACGCGGCGGAAAGCGGCGTTTGGGAGCCGATGGTGGAGCTGGGGCAGATGGTGCAGGCCGGGCAGGCCGCGGCGCGCATCTATCGGCCGGAGACGCCTTGGCTGCCGCCGGTGACGATGCGGTTCGAGGCAGGCGGGATGGTGCTGTGCAAGCGCATTCCGGGCCGCACGATGCGGGGGGATTGCCTCTTCCACTTGGGGGCCTAGGCGCAATGAGCGTTCACGATGATCGAATGGTTCGATCATCGTGAACGAAACTCTTCATTGGAGAAGGGGGTGTGGCTGTCCTATACCGGGCACAGTGGCGGCGTATGCCACTTTTTGCAGGAGGACAGTATGCAGCTCAAGGGCAGCAAGACCGAAGACAATTTGAAGGCCGCGTTCGCTGGGGAATCGCAGGCGAACCGGCGCTATTTGTATTTCGCGCAGAAGGCCGATGTTGAGGGCTACAATGACGTTGCCGCCGTGTTCCGTTCGACCGCCGAGGGCGAGACGGGGCATGCGCACGGGCATCTCGAATTCCTCGAGGCGGTTGGCGATCCGGCGACGGGCATGCCGATCGGCAAGACGAGCGACAACCTAGCCGCGGCGATCGCGGGCGAGACGCACGAATACACTGATATGTATCCGGGTATGGCACGTTCGGCCCGCGAAGAGGGTTTCGACGAGATCGCGGATTGGTTCGAGACGCTGGCGAAGGCCGAGCGTTCGCATGCCGGCCGCTTCCAGCGCGCGCTGGATGAAGTGAAGTAGGTTCGGATTGTCGCGGGGCCGCGGATGC
>CAIMWH010000095.1 GCA_903845065.1 uncultured Rhodospirillales bacterium
AGATCAGGTCGACGATCAGCTTCACTTCGTGCAGGCATTCGAAGTAGGCCATCTCCGGCGCATAGCCGGCTTCCACCAGTGTCTCGTAGCCGGCGCGGATCAGCTCGACGAGGCCGCCGCAGAGGACAACCTGCTCGCCGAACAGGTCGGTTTCGCATTCTTCCTTGAAGGTGGTCTCGATCACGCCCGCGCGTCCGCCGCCGATGGCGGAGGCGTAGGACAGGCCGACTTCCTGGGCATTGCCCGAGGGATTCTGCGCGATGGCGATCAGGCAGGGCACGCCGCCGCCACGCTGGTATTCGCTGCGCACGGTGTGGCCGGGGCCCTTGGGGGCGATCATCAGCACATCGATATCGGCGCGCGGCTCGATCAGGTTGAAGTGCACGTTCAGGCCGTGCGCAAAAGCCAGCGCAGTGCCGGGGCGCATGTTGGGGCCGAGGTCATCGCGATACAGGTCGCCCTGGCCTTCGTCCGGCGTCAGCACCATCACGAAATCGGCCCACTTGGCGGCATCCGCGGCGGTCATCACCTTGAGGCCGGCCGCTTCGGCCTTGGCCACCGCGGCGGAACCCTTGCGCAGGCCAACCACGAGATCGGTGCAGCCGGAGTCCTTGAGGTTGTTGGCGTGGGCATGGCCCTGGCTGCCATAGCCGATGATCGCGACCTTCTTGGACTTGATCAGGTTCACATCGGCGTCGCGGTCATAATACACGCGCATGGGTCGTCTCCTTGTCTAAGCATCGCCTCTCCCGTTGGCGGGAGAGGGTCGTGGTGAGGGATGGCGGCGGTTCTAGATGATACGGGTGCCGCGCGCGATAGCGGCGACACCGGTGCGCGAAACCTCGGCGAGCCCCAGGGGGCGCATCAGGTCGAGGAAGGCGTCGAGCTTGTCGGTGGCGCCGGTCATTTCGAAGATGAAGCTCTCGGTGGTGGCATCCACCACGCGGGCGCGGAATGCCTCGGCCAGGCGCAGCGCCTCGACGCGCTTGTCCCCGGTGCCGATCACCTTGATCAGCGCCATTTCGCGCGCGATGTGCGGCCCTTCCATCGACAGGTCGGATACCCGGTGTACCGGCACCAGCCGGTCCAACTGGGCCTTGATCTGCTGGATGATCATGTCCGTGCCGGAGGTCACGATGTTGATGCGGCTGCGGTTGCGGCCGTCTTCCACCGGGGCGACGGTCAGGCTGTCGATGTTGTAGCCGCGGCCCGAGAACAGGCCGACGACGCGGGCGAGGATGCCGGGTTCGTTTTCGACGAGCACGGAGATCGTCGCCGAGCGCAGGGTAGGGTCAATGGCCATCGGAGTTTCGCGATTCTAAAGGAGGGAAGGGCCAGCCTGATCCGTGCGGATCAGACCAGCGCCATTCCGTCATCGGTGACGCCGGGTGCACGGTTGCCGTGCTCGGCGCCGAGGATCATTTCGTTGTGCGCAGCACCTGACGGGATCATCGGGAAGCAGTTTTCCTTCTGATCGACGCAGATATCGGCGATCACCGGCCGGTCGGACGCGATCATTTCGCGGATCACGTCATCGAGCTGGTCTACCGAGGTGGCGCGCAGGCCAACGCCGTGGAAGCTGTCGGCGAGCTTGACGAAATCGGGCAGCGCCGCGGTGTAGCTCTCGGAATAGCGCGAGCCGTGCAGCAGTTCCTGCCACTGGCGCACCATGCCCATGTACTGGTTGTTCAGGATGAACACCTTCACCGGCAGGCGATACTGCGCCAGCGTCGACATTTCCTGGATATTCATCAGGATGGACGCCTCGCCGGCGATATCGATGCACAGCGCGTCCGGGTGCGCCACCTGCACGCCCATGGCGGCCGGCAGCCCGTAACCCATGGTGCCGAGGCCGCCCGAGGTCATCCAGTGCTTCGGCTGGTCGAAGCGGAAATACTGCGCCGCCCACATCTGGTGCTGGCCAACCTCGGTGGAGATGAAGGTCTCGCGGCCGGTTTCGCGGGTGAGGTCATAGAGCCGCTGGATGGCGTATTGCGGCTTGATGATGGCGCCCTTGGCGTGGTCCTGGGTGTATTTCAGGCAGTCGAGCCCGCGCCAGGTGTCGATCTGCTGCCACCACTTGGCGAGCGCCGCGGTATCAACCTGCACCGGCTCGGCATCCCACGCGGCGAGCAGTGCCTCGATGGCAAGGCCGGCGTCGGCCACGATGGGGATCTCCACCGGCACGTTCTTGTTGATGCTGGAGCGATCGATATCGATGTGGATCTTGCGCGAGTCGGGGCTGAACGCATTCAGCCGCCCGGTCACACGGTCATCGAAGCGGGCGCCGATGTTCAGCATCACGTCACACCCATGCATGGCGAGATTCGCCTCATAGGTGCCGTGCATGCCAAGCATGCCAAGGAACTGCGGATCGTTGGACGGATAGGCGCCCAGGCCCATCAGCGTGTTGGTGATCGGGAAGCCGGTCTTGCGCACCAGCTTGATCAGCGCGTCCGACGCGCCCTGGCCCGAATTGATCACGCCGCCGCCGGTGTAGATCATCGGCCGTTTGGCGGATTTCAGCGCGGCGACCGCCTTGGCGATCTGGCCGCCATCGGGGATCAGGTTCGGCCGGTAGCTGCGATGCAGCGCGGTGGCGGGTGGCGCCGGGGTGTAGGGCGCCTTGTTGATCAGGATATCCTTCGGCAGGTCGATCACCACCGGGCCCGGACGGCCGGACTTGGCGACGTAGAACGCCTCATGCACCACGCGGGCGAGGTCCTCGCTGCGCTTGACCAGATAGTTGTGCTTGGTCGCCGGACGGGTGATGCCCGTGGTGTCGGCTTCCTGGAACGCGTCATTGCCGATGAGGTGCGTCGGCACCTGGCCGGTCAGGCAGACGATGGGGATGCTGTCCATCAACGCATCGACCAGGCCGGTGACGGCGTTGGTGGCGCCGGGGCCGGAGGTGACCAGCACGCAGCCGACGCGCCCGGTGGAACGCGCATAGCCCTCGGCGGCATGCACCGCGGCCTGCTCGTGGCGCACCAGGATGTGGCGGATGGCGTTCTGCTGGAAAATCGCGTCGTAGATCGGCAATACCGCGCCGCCCGGATAGCCGAAGATAACCTCTACGCCCTGATCCTTCAGCGCGCGGAGTAGTACTTCTGCACCGGCTTGCATCTCGGGTTGCGTGGTCTCCTGGGGGGCGGTCTGTGACTGGCTCATGCGGGTTCCCCTACGCCTTCGCAGTGCACAACGTCAACCCCCGTCTTGAACAAACGAAAAGATTTCATGGCATTCGCTTTCCGAAAATTGCTCTAGACCCGCAACTCGCGCATGGATCGTATGCATGCGCGCGGCCGGCGCCAATTCCCGGTGCCGGAACCATGTCGCCTGCCGCTTGGTGTACTGCCCGGTCACCAGTTCGGCCCGCCGGCAGGCCTCGCCAAGGCTGATCTCGCCGCGCAGATGGGCGCCGAGCTCCGGCACCCCATGCGCCCGCATCGCCGGCAACGCCGGATCGAGCCCGAGGGCGAGCAGATCCCGCACCTCATCTACCGCACCCTCCTTCACCATCGCCGAGAACCGCCCACTGATCGCGGCACGCAGCGCATCGCGCGGCGGATCGATCAGGATGGCCGAAAACCGCCACGGCGCCGGATGCGCCCCCTCGCGCTGCCACGCCGCCAGCCCGCGCCCGGTGCCGCGCCACACCTCCCACGCGCGGGCCACGCGCTGGCTGTCCTGCGGGCGCAGCCGCGCCGCCGTCGCCTGGTCCACCTTGGCGAGCGCCTCATGCAGCCCGCGCGGCCCCTGCTCGGCCAGCAGCCAGCGCGCCTCGGCACGCACCTCCTCGGCGATCGGCGGAATATCGGCGATCCCGTCGGTCAGGCTGGCGAAATACATCCCGGTGCCGCCGCACAGGATCGGCAACCGCCCGTCCGCCAGCACCGCGTTCATGCAGTCCAGCGCGGCTCCCCGCCACCACGCCACGCTGCCGGCCTCCGCGGCCGGGCGCACGCCATAGAGCACATGCGGCGCCGCGGCCTCCTCCGCCGCGGATGGCCGCGCGGTCACGATGCGCAATTCGCGGTACACCTGCATGGAATCCGCATTGATCACCACCCCGCCGAGCGCGCGCGCCAGCCCAAGTGCCAGCGCCGACTTGCCGCTGCAGGTCGGGCCGGCGACGATCAATGCATGCGGAAGTTCAACCATCTCTTGCGGCCCGACGTACCACGCCCCATACGGCGCCCATGAGCCATATCCTTACTCTTATCGCCGACCGCACCCAAACCACCCTGAGCGATGCCGTCATCGCCCGCGTGCGGGACGCGGTGGACGGCGGGCCACCACGCATCCTCGCACCCGGCGAGGCCGCCGACATCCCCTGCCGCAACGTACCCCTGCAAGCAGCCCTCGACGCGGCCCTCGAAGGCGCCGCCATCGACACCATCACCACCAAGCCGCGCAACCGCCGCAAGGCTCTGCTGATCGCCGACATGGACAGCACCATCGTCACCTCCGAAACCCTGGACGAGGTCGCGGTCTACGCCGGGATCGGCGCTGAGATCGCCGCCATCACGCGGCAGAGCATGAACGGCGAGATCGACTTCACCGAGGCCCTGCGCCGCCGCGTCGGCATGCTGAAGGGCCTGTCCATCGATGCGCTGGAAAAGACCTGGGCCAAGACCGAACTCATGCCCGGCGCCCGCGAACTCGTCGCCACCATGAAAGCCCACAACGCCACCACCGCGCTGGTCTCGGGCGGCTTCACCTGGTTCACCGGGCGGGTGGCAGAACTGGTGGGCTTCGATGTCCACCGCTCCAACGAACTCCTGCATGACGGCGCGGTCCTCACCGGCGAAATCGGCGAACCCATCCTCGATCGCGACGCCAAGCTCGCCACCCTGATCGAACTCGCCGAAGCCCGCGGCATCCAGCTCAGCGCCACCCTCGCGGTGGGCGATGGCGCCAATGACCTCGCGATGCTCCGCGAAGCCGGCCTCGGCGTCGCCTACCACGCCAAGCCGATCGTGGCCGCCAACGCCCGCGCCCAGGTCCGCTTCGGCAACCTGCGCGCGCTGCTGTTCGCCCAGGGTTACCGGCTGGAGGATATCGTCGGCGCCTGAGGGCCTACGGCACCCAGGCCACCGGCACGGTTTCCGCCTTCACATACAGCGGATGCCACGGCGAGCCGTCCGCGCTGAGCTTCAGCACATGCAGCGCATGCCCGGCCGCCGCCAGCATCCGCGCCGCCCGCAACCCCACGCCGCGCATCGCCGCCGCCTTCGGGCTGCCATAGGCGGCGAGGATGAACGCCGATTGGCGCGCCATCGCCTGCAGCGCGGCATCATTGCCCGGCCCCACCGGATCGGCCACCCGATCGAGCGTGCTTTGGTCGGTCGCCCGATATGCCGCGCTGTTGGCCACCCACAGCGTGCCGTAGCCCCAGCGCATGGCGAACCCGATGGCGCGGTTCACCGTCCGATCGCTGCCCTCATGCCCGGCGGCCGAGGGGTTCATCATCAGCGCCATCATCGCCGGGCGGGCGCCGTCCCAGGTCAGCTTCAACCGGTAGCGGTAGCAGTCATTGGGCCCGCCATACTCCGCCTCCGCCACCACGCCGGCGGGATAGGCGATGGGCCTGGCGCCCGGATCATGCGCGATCACTTATGGCGATACCGGTAGTGGAAGCGGCTGCCGTCGCCCTCGATGCGCCCGGCGGTGGGCGAAGGGAAATGGATCGGCAGGATGATGGTGTCCGTATCGGCCACCGACTCCAGGAAGCCGCGCCGCGACTGCGCCGCCTGCACCGGATCGGAGCAGAAAATCGTCGACCACTCCGGCTCCCGGCACTGCAGGGCGTGGTGCATCATGTCCCCCGTCACCACCGCGCGCTGGCCCTTGGAGAAGATGTTGACGCAGCAGTGATGCGGCGAATGGCCCGGCGTCGGCGTCAGCGAAACCAGGTCATCCAGCATGTAGTCGTCATCCACCAGCAGCGCCTGGCCGGCCTCCACGATGGGCAGGCAATTCATGCGGAACACATTGCCGCGCGGATCACCGGCCTTCTCGGCCGCTTCCCACGCCAGATATTCCTGCTTGGCGAACACGTATTTCGCCTTGGGGAAGGTCGGCACCCAGCGCCCATCGCGCAGCACGGTGTTCCAGCCGCAATGGTCGATGTGCAGGTGGGTGCAGAAGACGTAGTCCACATCCTCGTATTTCAGCCCAGCGGCCTTGAAACCCTCGACCCATGGCGACTTGTCGAAATCCATCGGCGCCGGATAGCCCTTGTCCTCGCCGGTGCAGGTATCCACCAGGATGACATGGTGCGGCGTGCGCACCACGAACGTCTGGTAGGTGATGAACATCTTGCCCGAGGCGGCATCGAAGGACACCGGGTCCATCGTCGCCAGGTGCGCCTTGGCCACCGCCTCGTCATAGGCGGGGAACATGTCCTTCGGCGCCCGCCACGGCCCGGCCCGCTCCACGATGGAGGTGATGGTCACATCGCCGATCTTGATCTCGTGCATCCCGTCTGTCCCTTCAAACCATTTCGGCCGCAAGCGGCGCGCGCCCGCGGATCATGTCCGACGCCTTTTCGGCGATCATCATCGTGGAGGCATAGGTGTTGGCGGACACCATGTTCGGCATGATCGAGGCATCCACCACCCGCAACCCCTGCATCCCGTGCACCCGCAACTGGTCATCCACCACCGTGGTGGGATCGCTCGCCGGGCCCATCCGCGCGGTGCCGATGAGGTGATAGCAGGTCGACCCCCACTTGGCCGCGTAGTCGAGCCACTCGTCGTCCGCGAGTTCGTCCGCCACCGGCATGTCCATCCGGTCGAAATACGGCGCCAGTTCCGGCGTGCGCAGCAGCTTCTGCGCCAGCCGCAGCCCGCCCACCAGCACCTGCCGGTCCGTCGCATGGGCGAGGTAGTTCGGCTGGATGATGGGATCGACGAACACATCGGTGGACCGCGCCCGCACATACCCGGTGCTCTCCGGTCGATGCTGCCACACCCCCACCGTCATGCCGGGAAAATCATCGAGCAGCCCGACGAAGCCCGCCTTGTAGCTGGCCGGGGTGAACACGCCCTGGAGATCCGGATTGTCCATCATCCCGCTCGAATGGCAGAACCAATGCACGTTGGACGGTGACAGCGTCAGGATCGACGGCTTGCCCACCGCCCAGCGCGCGATCTGCCCCACCAGCCCGAGCCCGCGCGCCATCTCGTTCATGGTGCGCACGTTCTTCGCCCGCGCCACCAGCCGCACCGCGTAGTGATCGCGGAAATTCTCGCCAACGCCGGCCAATTCATGCTGGACCGGCACGCCGATGCCCGCCAGCACGGCGCCCGGCCCAATCCCCGAAATCTGCAACAGCCGCGCGGTGTTGGCGGTCCCCGCGCTCACGATCACCTCGCGCCGCGCCCGTACCTCGCGCACCGTCTTGCGATCCCGATCATTGACATAGCGCACCCCCACCGCCCGCTTGCCTTCCAGCAGGATGGCCGAGGCGCGGGCATCGGTGCGGATATCGAGGTTGCCGCGCGCCCGGGCGGGCAGCATGAACATGCGCGCCGCGCTGCGTCGGTAGCCCTTGTAGATCGCGCGCTGGAAGTAGCCCACGCCGGCCTGGGTGCCGCCGTTGTAGTCGGGGTGCTTGGGCATCCCCATGCCGGCCGCGCCCTCGATGAAGGCCTCGTTGACCGGATGGATCCAGTCCATATCGGTCACCGGCACCTTGCCCTCGCGCCCGTGATAGTCGCTCTCGGCGCCGCCGATGCGCTGCTCCGTCCGCTTGAAATACGGCAGCACGTCCGAGAACCCCCAGCCGCGATTGCCCCGCTGCGCCCAGTTGTCGAAATCGGCGGTCTGCCCACGGTTGTAGACCATGCCGTTGATGGAGGAGGAGCCACCGATTGTGCGCCCCTGCGTGGTGGCGATGCCGCGCCCCCCGGTGCGCTCGGTCGGCTCGGTCTTGAACTGCCAGGTGTAGGAGGGGTTGAACAACATCTTGATGAACCCGGCCGGCACATGGATGAACGGATGCCGGTCGGGCGGCCCCGCCTCCAGCACGCACACCGTCACCCCGGGGTCCTCGGTGAGCCGCCCCGCCAGCACCGAGCCCGCGGCGCCCGATCCCACGATGACATAGTCGAACTCGTCGGCTGCCGTTCCGGCCATCGTCTGTTTCCGCCCCATTTGGTCGCCGAAGCTAGCCGCAAAGCCGTGGGCGCCGGAAGGGCCCCCGGACTATGGCGCCGGCAGCACGCACAACGTGATGGCGCTCGGCCGCCCGGCATCCATGAACACCGTGTTCACCGCCACCCGCTTGCGCCGCGCGGCACCCTCGGGCTCGCCGGTATTGGGGTTCACGTCATACTTGGGGAAGTTGGACGACGAGATATCAAGCCGGATGCGATGCCCGGTCATGAACAGGTTCGCCGTCGGGAACAGCGTCACCGTGATCCGCACCACCTCGCCCGGCTTGCGCAGGCGGGGGCGGGCAGGCTCCTCGGCGTAGCGCAACCGGCAGATGCCGTCGGCCAGCAGCAGCGCATAGCCCTGCGGATAATCGGCCGAGGCGGGATAGACGTCGAGCAGCTTGGCGGTGAAGTCAGTGTCCGGCCCGTCCGTCGCCACCCACAGCGTCGCGGTCAACGGCCCCACCACCCGCACTGGCGCGGCGAGCGACGCGGTCTGGAACACCAGCACATCCGGCCGCGAGGCCAACGGCAGATAGGGCGCCGCACAGCCGAAGAACGCCGGGCTCTCCACCTGGTTCCACGCCCCGCCACTGGCCACCGGCTCCATCGAGGTCAACGACCCCCCGATGGTCGGCACCGGATGCGCCGGGTCGAAATCGAACGACAGCGGATCGCTGTCCGCATCGGGCACGGTCACATCGAGCGCGCCGCTGGCGTGCAGGTAATATTCGGTGGGCGCGGCTTCCGGCGGCGGCCAGTCGGCGAAACTCAGCCAGTGGCCGCCATGCGCCAAGTGCCCCGCCGCGGTGCGCCGCCCGGTGCCGCCCCCCATCATGAACACCCGCACCGCCGGCTCGCGGTTGGGCACGCCCTTGATCACGCTGTCGAAGTGCCGCAGCCGATACTGCCGCCAGTCCCCGGCCCAGGAATCGATCGCCGCGTCGGAGCCGAAATCCACATCCCCGAACACCGTGTCGCTGCGGTCCCCATGCGTCCATGGGCCAAGGATCAAGCGCTGGGGCCCACGCTTCGATTTCTTCAGACCGAGATAATTCGACGTGGCGGTTAAAGGATAGGCGTCATACCACGATGACATGTGCACGCAGTCCGCCCGGCTGTAGCGGGCGTGGAAACCCTCGGCCCAGATGCCGCACTGCTGCCAGTAGGCATCGAACGCGCCATGCCGCCACTGATCGAACAGATAGGCCTCGTAGTCCGGATGGTGCCGCAGCGGCGAATGGCCGGGCTGCCAGGGCAGGCGGGTGAACCAGTCCCGGATGTCCTCACCGTCGAGCGCCGCCTTCATCACCGGATCGGCCATCGCCTCGGGCGACAGCGCGGCCTGCTTCAGCGCCCAGGTCGCCTGCTTCAGTTCGAACGCGCCGGACTGGCGGATGCCGGCCATCCACGAATTGGCAAACCCGCCGCAATCCAGCACCTGCGCCACCACGCCAGGCGCATCGAGGCTGCCGAGCGCACCCTGCGTGTGCGCCGCATAGGACAGCCCCATGGTGCAGATCCGCCCGTCGCACCATTCCTGCTGAACGATCCAGGCGCAGCAGTCATAGCCGTCCTCGCCGTCGGACAAGTACTTGACGAACTTGCCCTCGGAGCCGTGCCGCCCGCGATTGTCCTGGTAGACCACCGCATAGCCATGCGCGGTGAAGAACGCCGCGATTTCGCTCCGGCTGGCCGGCGTGCGGTTGGCCGCGGTGATTTCGCTGCGGCTGGTCTGGTCGCGCCCATAGGGCGTGCGTTCCAGCACCACCGGGAAGGGGCCGGCACCATCGGGCAGATGCACGTCGGTCGCAAGTTTCACCCCGTCCCGCGCCGCCACCATCTCCGTCCAGAAGCGATTGCCGGGCAGGGAAGGGGGGGCGTCGGCGTTCATCTCAAGTCTCCTCGAGTTCAGTGCTCAGGCGGCGCAGCTCAGTGGTGTGGGGATGCGCCGTCCGCCCGGCCCGCAGGTCCTCGCGGCTGACCATCTCCACCATCAGCCCGCCCTGCATTACCCCCACCATGGGGCACAAATGTGCCACCACCGCGAGGTTGTGGCTGACCAGCACGTAGGTGAGC
>CAIMWH010000096.1 GCA_903845065.1 uncultured Rhodospirillales bacterium
AGATCGTCGAGCCTGACTATAACGATTTTGTCGAAAGCCCGACCATCCGTCGATCTCGGGCTATCATCGCGTCCTTGCTGGATTTCATGCAGTGGCGTTGGCATGAAATCATCCCGGGTGATCAACCCAGTTGGAGGGAATACAAAACCGGGTTGATCGCAACTTGCGGCTCAATAGGGCTGCTCAATGATATCTACGAGACATTCAAGCATCGAGGATTGAATCGTCCAGAGACATCAATTGCCGTGACAGAAATGCCGGTGAAGCTTGGCCGCGGCGGTGCCGGTGGCTACGGCACCGGGTCAGGCGGGTATGGGGTCGGTTCCTTGGCCTACGGTTCTGGCATTTTCGAGCCTGTGGTACACTGCGGTGATGGGTCACGTAGGTGGCTAGTGGATGTGGTTGCCGAGGTCCGCGGGTTTTGGCTCTTGCGCCGGGGTGAAAGCCGAGAGTCGATTCGACTACCTGGGGTGACTTTGCCGCCCTGCGAAGGTGCACGGCCCTGACTGTGCCCTCGATCCGCTGTTGACTTATGTTGTCGTATTTGCCAACATGAGAGCATGTCGAGAAACACCCGTCCGATCAGTTGGTTGAAGGGTGCGCGGAAGGATTTCGTGGATTTCCCGGATGGGGCCCAGATCGACATGGCGCGGGCGTTGACGATTCTGGCGGAAGGCCGAATGCCGGATATTGGCAAGGCGTTGGCGGGGTTTGGTTCTGGGGTGATGGAATTGGCGCTTCGGCATCGCGGCGACGCGTTTCGGGTGGTGTATGCCTTGCAGATCGACACCGATATTTGGGTGGTTCATGCGTTCCAGAAGAAGTCAAAATCTGGGATCAAGACCCCGCAGCAGGATATTGACCTGATCCATGCGCGGTTGAAGCGGTTGAGGGAGATGCTGACGTGAACAACGACGACGACGATATTGTTCGGGGTAGTGGCAATGTGTTTCGTGACCTTGGGCACGTGGATTCGGATCGCGAGCAACTGCGGGCGTTGTTGGCAGCTCGGATTATCGGTGTGCTCGATGATCGCAAGCTGACCGTACGCGCGGCGCAGGAGATTACCGGGATTGCGGCGGCGGATTTCTCGCGAATTCGCAGCGCGAAACTTGGGCGGTTCACTATCGACCGGCTGATGACAATCCTGGCCGGGCTCGGGCAGCGGGTGGACGTGAGTGTGCGGGTTCGTCCGCGCCGGGACGTGGCGGGGGTAGGCGAAGCTCGGGCGTGACGGGCTGGGCTAGCCGATGGCGGCGAGGAGTTCGGCCATTTTGGCGTGGTGCATGGTGGCGGGGTGGCCGTCGACCGTCAGGGTTTGGGTGCGGGTGATGCCGTCGACGGCGGGGCCTTGGTGGACCAGGGTTTCGAGGATGTGGTGGTCGAGTTTGGGGGTGAGGGTTTTTTTTAGGGTTTCGCGCCATTCGGGGCGTAGGACGGCGAGGGCGGCGAGGAGGGCGTAGGCGGCCCAGTTGGAGACGCCGGCGACGATGAGGTGAGTGGCGGGCGTGGTGCAGGCGATGGCTTCGCCGTTGGCGATGTTTTGGGCGATGAGGGCGGGGGGGAGGTTGCCCATGCCGATTTCGTTGCCGCCGTCACCTATGCCGATGGTGGGCCAGGGGCCGGCGGTGAAGAGATCGTCCAGCGGGGCGGTATGGGCGCCGATGTCGAGGCCGGTGAGGTTGTGGGGGCGGCCGTCGGCGGCTTTGCCGCAGCGTTCGATGGACAGCGCGTGGGTGATGCCGGCTTTGCGCCAGGTTTGGATGAGGGGGGTGAGGGGGGTGTCGAGGGGGACGATGTCGAGCGGGGTGGTGAGGTTGGCGGCGCGGAGGGCGGCGGCGCAGGCGGAGGCGCAGGGGGTGTCGGTGGCGAGGCGGCCGGGGATGCCGATGGCGGCGAGGCCGTGGAGGAGGAGGGCGGCGCCGACCGGGCCGTCGGTTTCGGCCGCAGGGGGGGTGCCGCGGGGGACGTAGAAGCCGGTGATGACGCCGACGTTGCGGGCTTCGGCCAGCGCGGTGGCGGCGGCGTATAGGCCGCCTTTGGCGGCGGCGCAGAGGTTGGCGATGTTGCGGCCGACATCGACGTGGATGAGGGCTTCGATGGCGGCGATGCGGGCGGTGGCGTCGGCGGCGACGTGGTCGGCTTGGGTCACTTAGAGGGCGGCGAGGTTGCTGTTGCGCAGGTCGGTGATGAGCATGCAGCCGGGGGCGTGGGTGATGCAAAGTTCGGGTTTGGTGGCGGCGATGACGGCCTGGGGGGTGACGCCGCAGGCCCAGAAGACGGGGAGTTCGCCGGGGCGGATGGGCACGGCGTCTCCGTAGTCGGGCTTGTCGAGGTCTTTGATGCCGAGGTCGGCGGGGAGGCCGATGTGGACCGGGGCGCCGTGGACGGAGGGGAAGCGGGAGGTGATCTGGATGGCGCGGATGGCGTCTTTGGGGGTCATCGGGCGCATGGAGACGACCATGGGGCCGTGGAAGACGCCGGCGGGGGTGCATTGGATGTTGGTGCGGTACATCGGCACGTTGGAGCCGCAGGCGATGTGGCGGACTTCGATGCCGTCCTCGATGAGGGCTTCCTCGAAGGAGAAGGAGCAGCCGATGGGGAAGCTCACCAGGTCCTCGCGCCAGAGGTGGCTGATGTCGGTGCATTCCTCGGTGAGTTCGCCATGGCGCCAGACGCGGTAGCGGGGGATGTCGGTGCGGATATCGAGGTCGCGGCCGATGGCGGGGATGTGGGGGTCTCCGGGTTCGGAGACGGCGAGGACGGGGCAGGGCTTGGGGTTGGCGTGGGCGAAGCGGAGGAAATCGCCGGCGAGGGCGGCGGGGAGGATGGCGAGGTTGGCCTGGACGTTGCCGGGGGCGAGGCCGGAGGTTTGGCCCGAGAAGGCGCCGGCGCGGATGCGCAGGCGTTCGGTGAGGCCGGTGCGGCTGCCGAGGTCGGATATGGCGTTCATGGTGGCGGCTCCTCCGCGCGAAAGGTTCGACACGAAAGAGTGACAGTAGGGGGGAAGGCGGCGGGGCGTCAAAGCCCGGCGGGGGCGTGGCGAAACGGCGATACATGGCGTAACATTGGGCGTACTGCGGTGCAAAGGGAACGTCGATGCGCGAGGCGGGAATGCTGGGGCGGGTGGCGGCGAGCGTGGTGGCGGTGGTGGCGTATGGCGGGCTCAACGCCCTGTTGTATCCGGCGGGGACGCTGTTGAGCGCGCAGGCGGCGGGCGGGCAGTTCGCCAATGGCGACGGGGCGTATCTGGGTTCGATGGTGGGGATGAGTTTGTTCGGGCATCTCGGGGTGCCCGCGGTGGTGCTGCTGGCGGTGCTGGCGGCGATATGGTGGCGGCCGGTGCGGGGGTGGTTCGGCGCGGTGGTGCTGGCGGGGTTGCTGATGCCGGGTGGGGCCTGGGCGTATTACGACAAGACGGACTTCACCGAGGCTTACACGATCCTGCCCAATGAGAGCGCATTCTGGATCCCCGATGCGGGGGCGAACAAGGACAGCCAGTCGCAGTTCGAGTCCGAGGCGTATCTGAATGCCAACAAGGTTTCGTTGAAGCGGTTCATTGTGCCGCATACCAAGCTGTCCGGGTCGGGCGGGTTTTTCGATTACTATGTGCCGGCGGGGCGGTTGATTATTGTGGATCGGACGCCGTTTTCGCGCGAGTGGGTGGATGCTTCGGATCGCGGGACGTCGCGGTTGAAGGAGGGGTTTCCGTGCCAGAGCAAGGAGGGCCTCAACGTGACCGTGGGGGTGGCGCTGGGGGCTTCGGTGGCGGAGGCGGATGCGGCCAAGTACCTGTATCGGTTCGGGGTGCGGGCGCCGCAGGGCGATCGGTCGGACCCGCGGATCATCTTCAACTCGGTTTACTACAGCCGCAGCGTGAAGGAGGTGATGGATGATTTCGGGCGCAAGAAGGTGTCCGAGGTGATTTGCGACCAGGTGACGGCGCGGACGTTCGACCAGGTGAATGCGGATGCGAAGGCGATCAAGGATACGGCGGCGAAGCTGATCACGACGTATTTCGCGGCATTGGGGATTACCATCGATTTTGTCGGGTGGGCGGATACGTTCACGTTCGATCACGACATCCAGGCGGCGGTGAACCGGCGGTATATCGCGACGCAGGACGAGGCGATCGCGGCGGCGCTGGCGCCCTACGCGGCCACCATCCAGGCGTTGGCGGCCGCGCAGGCGTTGCGTGATTTCGGCGCCAAGACCGACGGGCGGCTGCCGACGACGATTGTCGGGCTGCCGCCGCAGGTGGGCGTGTTGCTGGACACCCTGCTGAAGTCGGGCGTGGTGGCGCCGGCGCCGAAGTAGAGGGGCTATCCTCGCATCGGCGTGGCGGGGCGGCGGCGGTTGAACAGGCCGAGGCCGAGGAGGCCGGCGGCGAGGGTGGCGAGGGAGGCCGGTTCGGGCATGGGGGTGGCGGTGGCCGCGCCGGTGAAGCCGTTCAGGCTGGCGGTGCCGCCGTTGCTGGTGACGATCTGCTCGAGGGCGATGGCGACCGGGTCTGGCGTGGTGCTGCCATCGAGCGTGGCGGCGAAGATCAGGGTGAGGCCGGAGTTGGTGGTGGGGTTGGCCATGCCGAAGGAACTGGTGGTGACGCCGGAGAGGCTGGAGGTGACGGGGGTGTATTCGGCGTTTGAGCCGCCGGTTTCGGTGATGTCATAGGCGATCACCGTGCCGCCCGCATCGGTGGTGAAGGTGCCGCTGACGGTTGCGGTGACGAAGGCGAGGTTGGTGAGATCGAAGCCGCTGAGGCTGAGGCCGGCGAGGGTCCAATTTGTGTCGGCGCGGGCGGTGCCGGCGGCCATGGTGGTGGCCAATATAGCGGGGATTAAAAAAGCGCGCATTTATTTTTCCTCCGGCTTGTCGCCGAGCGTTGTCGATTTTAAATGAATCAATGGTTGTCAGGTAGAAGTACTTATGACGAATAAATTGGTGACATAATTTACCAATCGAACGCCGAGTCTTTTATCGCATGCCATAAATGCGATTGGAAACTTCATTTTTGTAACATAAGTGCCACAAGGTGGGCGATATTTGTTCCATGCAGAATATAGCTTTGAAAAAGACGCGATCAAATTTTTGACATGTGGGGTTGCCGGCGTGGGGTTGACGCTGCTTGCGGTGGGCGCACACTCGCGGGACAGTGCTGCGCAGGAATTTCGACATGACCATGCCCGCCATCGGCGAAGAGGCCGTTCATCGTTTTGCCCAGGCCAACATGGCCAATATCGCGCCGGCGACGACGCGGGATCGGGGGGTGGGGCCGTTTGCGCGGATGGTGTTGCGGGGGGCTACCATCATCGATGGGACCGGGGCGCCGCCGTGGGGACCGGTGGATATCGTGGTGGAGCGGGGCACCATCACCGGTATTCATCGGGTGGGGACGCCCGGGATGGCGATCAAGGAGAGCGGGCGGCCGGCGCGGGGGGATCATGAGATCGACTGCCACGGCAAGTTCGTCACGCCGGGGTTCATCGACAGCCACGGGCATGTGGGGGTGGTGTACCACCAGGCGAACGGGCCGATGCCGCCGGCGGACTATGTCTACAAGCTGTGGCTGGCGCATGGGGTGACGACGGTGCGCGAGGCCGGGTGCCTCAACGGGTTGGCGTGGACCAAGGGGCAGAAGGAGCTTTCGGCGGCCAACAAGATCGCGGCGCCGAACATGGTGGTGTACTCGTATTTCCCGGCGGTGCCGGACATGATGAAGACCATCCATACGCCGGCGCAGGCGCGGGAGTGGGTGCGCGGCGTGAAGGATGCGGGCGCCGACGGGATCAAGTTCTTTGGTGCGCCGCCCAATATCATGGAGGCGGCGCTCGACGAGGCGCGGACCATCGGGCTGCGGACGTGCTGCCATCATGCGCAGCTTGCGGTGAGCCGGATGAATGCGCTGACCACGGCGAAGTGGGGGCTGACCAGCGCCGAGCATTATTACGGGCTGCCGGAGGCGCTGTTCGAGGAGCGGACGATCCAGAATTTCGCGCCGGATTATAACTACGGCGATGAATATATGCGGTTTTCGACCTCAGGGCAGATGTTCCAGCAGGCGGCGGCACCTGGCAGCCAGAAGTGGAACGACACCCTGGATGCGTTCCTGGAGGCCGGGTTCACCTTTGTGCCGACGTTCAATATCTATGAGGCCAATCGCGACCTGATGCGGGCGCGGCGGGCGGACTGGCATGAGCGGTACACGCACTCGACGTTGACCAAGTACTACCAGCCGCAGCGTGGCGGGCATGGTTCGTACTGGTATCGCTGGACGACGCAGAACGAGATCGAGTGGAAGCAGCACTACCGGGTGTGGATGCAGTTCATTAACGACTACAAGAACCGCGGCGGGCGGGTGTGCACCGGGAGCGATTCGGGGTTCATTTTCCAGCTCTACGGGTTCGGGCTGATGCGCGAGTTCGAGCTGTTGCAGGAGGCGGGGTTCCATCCGCTGGAAGTGCTGCGCGCCGCTACCACGCATGGGGCGGATCTGCTGGGGATCGGGGATATCACCGGGACCGTCGAGGTGGGCAAGCGGGCGGATCTGCTGGTGCATGATCATAACCCGTTGAGCGACTTCAAGATGCTGTACGGGACCGGGGCGATGCGGCTCGATGAGGAGAGCAATGGGCCGGTGTGGACGCGGTGCCTGTCGGCCACGATCAAGGACGGCGTGGTGTTCGATCCGGTGGAACTGCTGGCGGACGTGGAGGCAATGGCGGCGGCCTCCAAGGCGTGATGCCAGGCCGCGCGGTGCGGGGGAGCCAGGGAAGGCAAGGCGGGGGCTCTGCCCCTCGACCCCGCTGGGGGCTGAGCCCCCAGACCCGCATCCGCTTAAGTAAGAGGCTCTGTCCGATGAAGAGGGGCGCGACATCGCGGTGGCTCGCGCGCGGTTGCGCCCCTCTTCATCGGACAGAGCATTCCTTGCCTAATTGGTTGAGGTCCAGGGGCTCGGCCCCTGGCAGGGGTCGAGGGGGCAGCGCCCCCCGCCTTGCCTTTCTCGGCTCCTTCGCACCGCGGGGCGTGGCATGACGGATTTTGTGTTGCTGACCGGGTTCCTGGGCAGCGGCAAGACGACGTTGCTGGTGGATTTTCTGCGGCAGGCGGAGGCTGCGGACACGGCGGTGATTGTCAACGAGGTTGGCGAGATCGACATCGATGGGGCGGTGATTGCGGCGGATACCGGTGGGTTGCCGATGGCGTTGCTGGCGAATGGGTGTGTGTGCTGCTCGATCGCCAATGATCTGCTTTATACGGTTGAGGCGTTGATCGCGACCCGGGAGGCTTCGGGGGCGGGGCCGTTCCGGCGGATTGTGTTGGAAACCAGCGGGGTGGCGCGGCCGGGGCCGATTATTCGGGCGTTGGGGGAGTTGGCGCCGTTGGGGATGCGGCTGTCGGTGGTGGCGGCGTGCGATGCGTCGGCGGGGGAGTTCGGCAAGGCGGCGTTCGAGACGGCGATGGCGCAGATTGCCGCGGCGGGGACGCTGGTGTTGACCAAGCTGGATATGGCGGATGGGGCGGGGTTGGCGGGGCGGCTGGCTGCGATCAATCCGTTGGCGGCGGTGGTGGTGGAGGGTGATCCGGCGCGGCGGGCGTTGGCGGCGTTTACCGCGGAGCCGGCGGTGGGGGTGCCGGATGTTCTGGTGGCCGGCCATCCGCGGATTTCGGTGATGACGGCGCGGATCGGGGAGGCGCCATTGGGGGCGATTTTGGAGTGGCTGGAGAATTTGGCCGGGTTGGCGGGGGATCGGCTGTTGCGGCTGAAGGGGGTGGTGCGGCCGTCCGACGTGGGGCGGGGGGTGTTGTTGCAGGCGGTGGGGACGGCGTACAGCCAGCCGCGGGCGTTCGATGGGCCGGCGGCGGGGCTGGTGATTATCGCGCATGATCTGGGCGTTGAGGAGATCGTGGCGATGCAGCCGGATTTTCCGGTGACGTTTGAAAGCAAAACCGCCGGGCCTTTTCGGGCGCCGGCGGTTCAGAGGCTTCGGGCGTTGTAGCGTTAGGCAAGAGGTTCTTTTTTCAAAAAGAACCGCTTGCTTCGATTAGCGCATCGGCGGGGCGTATTGCAGGCCGCCCTTGTTCCACAGGTTGTTGATGCCGCGGGGGATGCCCATCGGGGTGATGTTGCGTTCCCAGATTTCGGCCGCGTTGCCGACCTGCTTGATGACGTTGTAGGCGAACTTGGCGTCCACCCCGAGGGCCTTGCCCATGTCGCCTTCGAGGCCGAGGAGGCGGCGGACTTCAGGCAGGTTGGACGTCATGAAGGTGTCGACGTTGGCGGAGGTGATGTCGTTTTCTTCGGCGATGAGGGTGGCGAAGTAGGTCCAGCGCACGAGGTCGAAGAACTTGTCGTCACCCTTGCGCACCATGGCGCCGAGCGGCTCCTTGCTGATGATTTCGGGCAACAGGACGTGATCGGTGGCTTTGGCGCCCTGCTGGAAGCGGAAGGAGGCTAGGCCCGAGGCGTCAGTCGAGTAGGCGTCGCAGCGGCCGGAGAGGTAGGCGTTTTGCAGTTCGGCCAGTTCCTGGATGAGGATCGGGGTGAACTTCAGCTTGTTGACGCGGAAGTAGTCGGCGATGGCGAGTTCGGTGCTGGTGCCGGGCTGGACGCAGATGGTGGCGCCGTCCATTTCCTTGACCGACTTCACGCCGGTGGACTTTTTCACCAGGAAGCCGGTGCCATCGTAGAAGTTGATGGAGGCGAATTCGGTGCCGAGGTTGGCTTCGCGGCCGAGGGTCCAGGTGGTGGAGCGGTAGAGCATGTCCACTTCGCCGGACTGCAGGGCGGTGAAGCGGTTGGTGGTGGTGGTGGGCACGAACTTGATTTTCTTGGCGTCGCCGAGGATGGCGGCGGCCACGGTGCGGCAGCTATCGGCATCGATGCCGCGCATGACGCCCTGGCTGTCGGGCAGCGAGAAGCCGGCGGTGGCGCCGGCGACGCCGCAGACGAGTTCACCGCGCTTGACGATGGCGTCGATGGTGGCCGAGCCGGTGCCCTGGGCCATGGCGGTGCCCGTCAGCAGCAGACCGATCGTCAGGGCGGTCGCCCCGAGCGAAGTCGTGAATTTCATCCCGATATCTCCCTCTTGGCGCCGGGAGGGGCCCGGCGCAAGGGGGCTTAATGCCGTGATGGGGCGGTAAACTCAATGATTGAGTTGGGTGTTGTGTGGTGCTGGTGGGCGGCTGGCTCAGACCGGGGTGTAGATCACCAGTTTCAGTGCGGGATCATCATTGGCCTGGAAGGTGGTGTAGGCGAAGCGCAGGGCGCCTTTGCTGGGGTGGCGCATGGTTTTCTGGCCGGCGGCGGTGCCGCGGATGTCATGGGCTTCCCACCAGGCGGGGAATTCGGGGCTGCCGTGGCGGAGGCGTTCGATGAGGTCGCGGAAGGCGGGGTCACCGGCCCAGAGATCGAAGGTGGGGCGGAATTCGGCCAGCATGCGTTGGGCCTCGGCGGCCCAGGCGGGGCCGAAGAGGCGGCGGGTGTGGGGGTTGGTGAGCATGCAGAGCAGGGTGTTGCGATCGGACTCGGGCAGGCGGCTGAAGGCGAAGATTGCGTCCGCTTGTTGGTTCCAGGCCAGGATGTCCCAGCGGCGGCCGGTGATGTAGGCGGGCTGGTTGAGGCTATCGATGGTGCGCTGGATGGAAGCGGGCACGGTTTCGCGGGTGAAGGCGGGGGGGGCCGCCGGAGCGGACGAGGGCGCGCAGGTGGGCGTGTTCGGCGGGGGCGAGGCGGAGGGCGCGGGCGAGGGCGTCGATGGTGGTGGGCGAGGGGCTGACGGCGCGGCCTTGTTCGAGGCGGATGTACCAGTCGACCCCGATGCCGGCCTGTTCGGCGACTTCCTCGCGGCGCAGGCCGGCGGTGCGGCGGCGGCGGCCGGGGGGGAGGCCGAGGGCGGCGGGGGTGAGTTTTTCGCGGCGGGAGCGGAGGAAATCGCCGAGTTCGCCGCGGCTCTGGTCGGCCATGTGGGGCTCCGGGGGATTGGCTGATCCCAGGATAATACCAGTACTGGATGGGCTCGGAAACCTTGGCATGATGGGGGGAGAAACGGAGAACCTGACCATGAAAGCTGCTGTGTTGCGGGCGTTTGGATCGTCGCTGGCCATCGAGACCGTTCCTGATCCGGTGATCGGGACGGGGGAGGTGATTGTGGATGTGGTGGCGTCCGGCGTGTTGGCGTACGCCGGGGAGGTGTTCAGCGGGGAGCGGAAGTATCTGCTCGATCTGCCGGTGGTGCCGGGGACGGGGGCGATTGCGCGGGTGCGCCAGACCGGGCCGGATGCGACGCAGTTGGCGGTGGGGGATTGGGTTTATTGCGATCCGACGGTGCGTTCGCGGGACAATGCGCTGTCGCCCGATATCACGTTGCTGGGATTGAGTGCCGGGGGCGCGGGCGGGATGCGGTTGCAGCGGTATTTTCGCGATGGGGCGTGGGCGGAGCGGATGCGGCTGCCGACGGAGAATGTGACGCGGCTGGGGGCGCTGGAGGCGGAGGCGGCGCCGATGTGGTGCGCGCTGGGGCCGATGCTGGTGCCGTATGGCGGGTTCATGGTGGCGAACCTGCAAGCCGGGGAAACGGTGCTGGTGAGCGGGGCCACCGGGAGCTTCGGCAGCAAGGCGGTAGCTGTGGCGCTCGCCATGGGCGCGGCCTGCGTGGTGGCGCCGGGGCGGAACCAGGCGGTGCTGGCGGACCTGGTGCGGCGGTTCGGGGCGCGGGTGCGTCCGGTGGTGCTGGAGGGCGACGAAGAGGGGGATCGGGCGCGGATGCAGGCGGCGGCTGGGCCGATCGATTGCGTGCTGGATATTCTGCCGCCCTCGGCGCCGGCGAGCGTGGTGCGGGCGGCGGTGATGGCGGTGCGCCCGTATGGGCGGGTGGTGCTGATGGGGGGGGTGGGGATGCTGGGCGGCGAGGACCTGGCGCTGCCGTATCCGTGGATCATGCGCAACTGCATCAGCATCCACGGCAAGTGGATGTATCCGCGCGACGCACCGGGGCGGCTGGTGGCGCTGGTGCGGTCGGGGCTGTTGCGGCTGGAGGAATACAGCGTGACGACGTTCGGGCTCGATGCGGCGAACCAGGCGGTGGCGCATGCGGCGGCCCACGGCGGGCCGTTCCGCATCACGGTGATTACGCCATGAAGCGCGCGCCTACTTGATCGCGCCCTGCGTCAGGCCGGCGATGAATTGGCGGGAGAGGGCGATGTAGACCAGGGTGATGGGCAGCGCCGACAACGTGAGGCCGGCGAAGAGGACGCCCCAGTCGGTGTTGTATTCGCCCATGAAGACGGTGAGGCCCTGGGGGAGGGTTTTGAGGGCGTCGGTGCTGATGAAGACGAGGGGGAAGAAGAAGTCATTCCAGATGGGCACCGCGTTCTGGATGGCGGCGATCACCATGGCGGGGCGGGCGAGGGGGAGCATGATGGCGAGCATGGTGCGCAGTTCGCTGGCGCCCTCGATGCGGGCGCTTTCCTCGAGTTCGGCGGGCAAAGTGCGCAGGAAGCCGGTCATGATGAAAACCGCCGAGGGCAGGCCCATGGCGACGTAGATGAGGGTGAGGCCGGCGCGGGTGTCGATCAGGCCGAGGGCGTTGAGCTGGATGAAGAGGGGGATGATGGCGAGTTTCAGCGGCACCATCAGGCCGGAGAGGAAGAACAGGAACACCGCGGCGCTGAGGCGGAACGGATAGCGGGCGATGGCGTAGGCCGCCATGGTGCCGAAGACGACGATGAGGGCGACGGAGGCGGCGGTGATCAGCACGGAGTTGCCGAGGTAGCGCAGGAAGCTGGTTTCGCTCCACATCCGGCTGAAATTCGCCGGCGCGAAGCTCTCGGGGAGGGCAAAGGGGGAGGCGAAGAGTTCGGCGTTGGTTTTGAAGGCCGAGAGCACCATCACCGCGAGCGGGTAGAGCATGATGACGGCGTTGAGGATGAGTAGGGCCTGGATGAGGGCGTTCTTGCCGCGTTCGCCGTGTTGCATGCTCAGGCCTCGATTTCGCGCCGGCGCAAATAGCGCAGGCCGAGGCCGGAGGTAATGGCGAGGAAGAGGAACATCAGCACCGCCAGCGCGCTGCCATGGCCGAAATCCTGCAAGCCGGAGGAGGCGCTGCCGAAGGCGGTGCGGTAGAAATAGAGGCCGAGGACGTCAGTGGCCCCGCCGGGCGAGCCGGTGGCGCCGGCCATCACGTAGGGCAGTTCGAACCAGTTGAAGCTGCCGATGAAGGTGAGGGTGGCGACGATGGTGGTGGAGGGCGCCACCAGCGGCCAGATGATGCTGGTGAGCAGGACACGATCCGTCGCGCCGTCGATGCGGGCGGCTTCGAGGGTTTCCTTCGAAATACGCTGCATGCCGGCGAGGAAGATGAGGGCGGGGAAGCCGACCCAGTGCCAGGCGTTGGTGAAGATGATGGACCCCAGCGCGGTGCTTTCGTTGCCGAGCCACGGCGGGCCGTGGATGCCGATGATGGCGAGGGCGGCGTTCACCAGGCCGAACAGGGGGTGGAAGAACAGTTTCCACAGGAAGCCGACGATGACGGCGGAGAGCACCACGGGCAGAAACACGATGGTCTGGTGGATGCGGTGGCCGGGGAGGGATTTCAGCAGGGCGAAGGCGATGAGGTAGGCCAGCCCGTTCTGGGTGATCATCAGCGCGGCGAAGACAATGGCGTTGTGGCCGAGGGCGCGCCAAGTGGTGGCGGCGAAGGGGGCTTCGAACAGCACATCGCGGAAGTTGGCGAGCCCGATGAAGGTGTCGGGCAGGACGCCGTTGAAATTGTAGAAGGCGTAGCGGAAGGACGACAGCAAAGGCGCGGCGACGAACAGCGTCATCACCACGAGGCCGGGGGCGAGGAGAAAGGCGATCCAGACATTCAGGCGAAGCCGGCTAGACATGGGCAGTGATCAAGCAACGAAGGAAGCATTTCTTTCTTTGAAAAAAAAGAAACAAAAAAACTTCCTCCATTGCTTCGCCCTCTCCCAAAGGAGGGGCGAAGCCATTGGACAAAAGTTTTTTGCTTCTTTTTTTCAAAAAAGAAGTGCTTGTTGGCATCACTTCTGGAAGGGCTTGTACCACTTGGCGAGGCCCGCGGTGATGTTAGCGCCGACTTCGGCGGGGGTGGCGGTGCCGCCCATCATTTTCTGTACGCCTTCCTGCAGCAGGTCCGTCCCGGTGGGGGCTTCGAAGCGGAAGTATACCAGGGTGGCGTAGGGCATCGCGGTTTCGTTCAGCTTGGCGATCTTGCCGAGCAGGGGATCGGCGGCGGCGACGTCCTTGAGGGAGGAGATGTTGCCGAGTTTGGCGGCGGCGGGTTCGGCGAAGGCCTTGGTGGCCATCCAGCGCACCAGCTTCAGGGCATCGGCCTGGTTGGGGGATTTCGCGTTGACGGCGAAGCCGCTGTCGAAGAAGCGGGAGACGTAGGTGGGTTGGCCGGCGGCGGGGGCCGGGGGGGCGACGAAATCGAGGTTCAGCTTGGGGTTGCCGCGGCGGAACGGGGCGATTTCGAAGCTGCCGCCGACGAAGATGGCGGCGCGGCCGGCGCTGAAGAGCTGCTGCGAGGTGGCATAGTCAACGCCGGTGAAGCCATCGGGCAGGCAGGGCTTGAGTTCGATCAGCTTGCCAAGGGCGGCGGTGAACTTGGCGTCGGAGAAGTTGGTTTTGCCGGCCAGCATGTCCTTCACCCAGTCCGGCCCGAGGAACGGGTTGGTGAACACGGTGGCGAAAATCGCGTCCATCCAGGGCGTCGCGGTGCCGTTGGCGATGGGGGTGATGCCCTTGGCCTTCAGCGCGGTGCAGGCGGCCAGCAGGTCGGCCCAGGTGGCGGGGACGGCGACGCCGGCGGTGGCGAAGACATCCTTGTTGACGATGAGGCCGAGGGTCTGGCCGGCGAGGGAGACGGCGTAGACCTTGCCGTCGGCGCGGAGAGACTCGGAGGCGTTGGCGTCGTCGGGGAGGTTGGCGAGCTCGGGGACGTTGGTTTTGTCGAGCGCCAGATAGTAGCCGGACTTGGCCATGGCTTCGAGGCCGCCATAGGCGCGGGCGTGCAGCACGTCACCGCCCTTGCCGCCGGCGAGGGCGGTGGTGACGATGGTGTTGTAGTTTTCGTTGGGGAAGGCTTCGAACTTCACGGTGATGCCGGGGTTCGCCTTGGTGAACTCGGCGAAGAGGTCGGTGTAGATGGCCTTGTCCTCTTGGCGCCAGGTCCAGAAGGTGACTTCGCCGGCTTGGGCGGTTCCGATCAGGCCGGTTGCCAGCGCCAATGCCGCCAAAGTGCGGCGCCCGAATGCCATGCCAGCCATTGAAGCTCTCCCTGGCGGAGTGATCCGCCGCGTTGTTGCGTTGAGGGGACCGTATGGAGGGGTGTGAAAATCTGTCAAGGCGTTAGCAAGGCTCCGCCGGCAAAGGGCCGGGGGCCCTTTGATCCCATTTCGTTTGAGCGGTTGGGGCTTTGGCCTTCAGGTGAGGGCGCGAGTTTTGGGGGGGAGGGCGGCGACGCCTGTTTGGGGGGGGCGGTTGATGGCCTGCGGCGCAAGGCAAGGCCGCCACCACAGCCGCGAGCGGTGACGGGTTCCAAGGGGCCCCTGCCCCTTGGCCGGCGGAGCGTTGCTGCTTCTCGCCTTTGCGCCGAGGGAGGGTTCAAAAGGATACGGCGAGACAGCGCGACGTAACTCGCCTCACAGCCGCGCTGCTACCGGGGTAGGCGTGCCATCTGCACGCCAAAGAAAAGGAGCCCAGCGAGACCGCCACCGAACGTCGACCAAAGCCAATAGGCGTGAGGCATGCCGACCCATATCTTGAATAACCCGGTCGTGTCGGCCCATTCGCCAGACAAAGTATGGCTGGAAACCACATAGATCGGTGACGTGAACCACGCGGCCAACATACCCCCGATGCCGCCGAGCAAAGTGAACGCAACGAGTGCCGCTTGGTGCTCGGGCCGCCAAGAAATTGGGTTCATGCGCGTACCATTTGTGGAATGGTTGTACGCTTACGGCGCCAGCAGCGTGGCGATCTCGGCGACGTTGGGGCAGGTGTCGATGCGCCATAGGGCATCCAGCGCCGCGCGGGCGCGGGTGGCGCCGAGGACGGGTTCGGCGAGGCCGAGGAATTTTTCTTCGAGGGCGGGGTCGGTGAGGGGGTTGGAGGCTGCGCCGTAGGGTTCGGGCATGTAGTGTTCGAAGGTGCGGCCGTCGGTGGTTTGGATGCGGGTTTTGGCGGCGCGTTTGCGGGGGTAGTCGGCGTCGCATTCGGGATCGACGTGGACGTGGACTTTTCCGGTTTGGGCGAGGATGCGGGGGTTGGCGCGTTCGGCGGCGCCGAATTCGTGGAGGCTGGCCTGGCGGCGGACGAGGGTGGCGGCGATGACGAAGGGGAAGGACATCTGCGCCGTCGTCATTTCAGACCAGCCCACCGCGGCGTGGGAGGCGGCGACGGCGTAGGAGCCGAATTCCATGCGGGCGACGTCTTCGGGGGCGAGGTTGTGGTCGGCGACGAGTTTCAGCACGCCGTCGATGGCGGAGTGGATGTGGCGGCAGCAGGCGTAGGGTTTCATGTAGCAGTTGGCGACGGCGAAGCTGGATTTCGGGTTGTTGTCGCCGGAATGCAGGATATCGATGGTGGCGGGGTCGGTGTCGCCGCCGGCGAAGGCGTTGAAGAAGCCTTCCTTGAATTCGAGGACGCCCTTCGGCGCGGCCAGGCCTTCGTGGGTGAGGAGGGCGGCGAGGATGCCTTCGCGGGCGGCGTGGCCGGGGTGGGTGCGTTTGACGTCCCCGCCGGCGAGGAAGCTGAAGAGGCCGGCGGAGGAGGAGGCGGCGGTGCCGAAGGCAGCTTCCATCTGTTCGGCGTCAAAGCCGAGCAGCACGCCCGATGCGGCGGCGGCACCGAAGACGCCGGTGATGCCGGTGTTGTGGAAGCCGCGCCAGCGCGAGCGGGGATGGGCGGCGGCGGCGATGCGGCACACCGCCTCATAGCCGGCGATGACGGCGCGCAGGAGATCGGCGCCCGAGGCGCCGCGGGCGGTGGCGAGAGACCAGGCGGCGGGGACGACGACGGTGCCGGGGTGGACGGAACCGGAGCGGTAGCCGTCATCGAGTTCGAGGCCGTGGCCGGCGGTGCCGGCGAGATAGGCCGCGGTGAGGGTGTCGTAATGGGTGGCGAAGCCGGGGACCGGGGTGGTGCCGGTGCCGTGGATGGCGCGCAGGGTGCGTTCGGCGATGCCGGTGACCTCTTGCGCGGCGCCGGCGATGACGGCGGCGAGGGTGTCGATGAGGTGGCGGCGGGCGGCGTGGCGGGCGAAATCGTCCACCGCATCGAGGCGCAGGGCGGCGAGGAAGCCGGCGAGGTCGGCGGTGGGGCCGGGGCGGGTGACGGCTGGGTGGGCGGCGATGTCGTTCATGGTTTGCTCCCTTAGCGCATGCCGGTGATGGAGGCAGTCATCGCACGTGGATCGCGCGTGGGCCACCGCCCGGCGTCAACCTGGGCGAGGAAGTCGGACACGATGCGGTTGAACTGGGCGGGGTCTTCGAGGTTGATGCCGTGGCCGCTGTTGGGCATCACGGCCATGGCGGCGGTGGGGATGGTTTGTTTCATCAGGATGGCGGGCGCCAGGCATGGCCAGTCCTCGTCGCCGGTGAGGATGAGGGTGGGGACGGTGAGGGCGCACATTTCGGCGGTGAGGTTGTAGAGGGAGGGGCGTTCGCGCTGGACGCCGAGCTGGGTGTTGATGGCGCCGAGGGCGGAGTGTTCGGCGAGTTGCTGGAGGAATTCGACGAACCCGCGCGGGTCCTTGTTGGCGAATTGCACCCGGGTGGGGCCGTAGGCGTAGCGGGCGGCAAAGGCGGACATGCCGTGTTCGCGGATGAAGGCGACGGTGTTGGCGCCCTCGGCACGGAAGTTGTCGCGCTCGGCGGGGTCGGCGCCGTAGCCGCAGCCGGCGACGGTGAGGGAGCGGGCGCGCGCGGGGTGGCGGAAGCCGAAATGCAGGGTGGCGAAACCGCCCATGGAGAGGCCGACGATGTGGGCGCTGGGCAGGCCGAGATGGCTGAGGATGGCGGCGATGTCATCGGCGGCGCGGTTCTGCGAATAGGCTTCGACGGTTTCGGGCACGGCCGACGGCGGGTAGCCGCGGGCGTTGTAGGCGATGGCGCGGTAACGCTGGCCGAAGTGGCGCAGTTGGGGTTCCCAGCTACGGGCGTCCCCGGCGAATTCGTGGACGAAGACGATGGGGGTGCCGGTGCCGGTTTCCTCGTAATGCAGGGTCACGCCGTCATCGGTGGTGGCGGTGGGCATGGGTTCGGTTCCTCGTTTTGCCGAGCTTATCGCCTCCGCCCGGCGGGCGGGAGGGGGACGTTGGCGGGTGGGGGGTTGAGGCGTAGAATCGGGGGAATTTCAGCCCCACCGCACGCGGGCGGTGGCGCATTGTGAGGGAAACGACGATGCGGCCCATGGTGAACATCGAACGTCACGGCGATCTCGCGGTTGTCGTGGTCGATAATCCGCCGGTCAATGCGCTGTCCAACGCGCTGCGGCGGGAGTTGCTGGGCGCCATCAACGCGGTGATCGCGGATGGGCATCTGCGTTCGGCGGTGATCGCGTGTGCCGGGCGGACCTTCATTGCCGGGGCGGATATCCGCGAGTTCGACCTGCCGCCGGGCGAGGTGATCACCAATGATATCTGCGCCGCGCTGGATGCCTCGCCCAAGCCGTTCGTGGCGGCGCTGCACGGCACGGCGCTGGGGGGCGGGTTCGAGATCGCACTCGCATGCCACGCGCGGATCATGGCGCCGGACGGGATGGTAGGGCTGCCGGAAAGCCGGATCGGGTTGATCCCCGGCGCCGGCGGCACGCAGCGGGTGCCACGGCTGGCCGGCGCGATGGCGGCGCTGGAAATGGTGACCTCCGGCCGGCATGTCGGCGCGGCGGAGGCGGTGAAGCTGGGGCTGGTCGATGAGATCGCCACCGATCTGCGCCACCAGGCCAAGGTGCGCGCGCATGCGCTGGCGGAGGCCGGGCATTGGCGGGTGGTGAGCCGGCTTGAGGTTCCCGCCTGCGATCGGGCGGCGTTCGATGCGACACTGGCGGCGGTGCGCAAGCGGGCGCGCGGGGCAGTGGCGCCGGTGGCGGCGGGCGAGGCGGTGGGATGGGCGCTCGATCTGCCGTTCGCCGAGGGGCTGGCGCGAGAGCGGGCGAAGGCAGTTGCGTTGCGCGGCAGCCCGCAGTGCAAGGCGTTGCGGCATATTTTCCACGCCGAGCGGCGGGCGGCGCGGATGCCGGAGAGCGCCGGGCGGGCGCCGGCGGCCTGGCCGATGAAGCATATCGGCGTGATCGGCGGCGGGACCATGGGCTCGGGCATCGCCATCGCGCTGTTGGAAGCCGGCTACAAGGTGACGCTGGTGGAAACCGGGATCAATACGGCGGCCGCCGCCGAGGCGCGGATCAGATCGGTGCATGCGCGCCAGATGGGGGCGGGGCGGTTGACGGCGGCGGCGGTGGAGGATCGGCTGCGGCGGTTGTCCTACAGCTATCACTATGGGCGGCTGAAGGATGCGGACCTGGTGATCGAGGCGATCATCGAGGAATTGCCCGCCAAGCAGGCGGTGTTTCGCGCGCTGTCGGACGCGGTGCGGCGGGATTGCATCCTGGCCTCCAATACCTCGCGGCTCGATATCAACCGGCTGGCCGACATGGTGGATGCGCCGGAGCGGGTGGTGGGGCTGCATTTCTTCAGCCCGGCGCATGTGATGCGGCTGCTGGAGATCGTGCGCGGCGATCGAACGTTGCCGGAGGTGCTGGCCACCGCGCTGGAACTGGCCGGGCGGATGAAGAAGCAGCCGGTCATCGCCGGCGTGTGCGACGGGTTCATCGGCAACCGCATCCTCGGGCGCTGGTGGGCCCAGTGCGATTTCGCGCTGGAGGATGGAGCGTATCCCGAGCAGGTGGATGCCGCGCTGGAGGGCTACGGGTTCGCCATGGGGCCGTATGCGGTGGCCGATCTCGCGGGGCTCGATATCGCCTGGGCCGGGCGCAAGGCGGGGGCGGCGACCCGGGACCCGAAGGCGCGCGATGTAAAAATCATCGATTGGCTGTGCGAAATGGGCCGGTTCGGGCAGAAAACCGGCTCGGGCTGGTACATCCACCAGGGGCGCGGCAAGGTGGTCGATCCGGTGGTGCATGGGCTGGTGGAGCGGGCTTCGGCGGAGCGCGGGATTGCGCGGCGGGCGGTGCCGGCCGAGGAGATCGTGGCGCGCTCGCTGGCAGCGATGGTCAACGAGGGAGCCAAGCTGCTCGCCGAGGGCATCGCGCTGCGGCCATCCGATATCGACGTGGTTCTGGTGCATGGCTACGGCTATCCGGCCTGGCGCGGCGGGCCGATGCATGAGGCGGATCGGATCGGGCTGAAGGTGATCCTGGAGACGGTACGGCGGATGGAGGCCGATGGGCCGGATTTCGCGCCGGCGCCGCTGCTGCTTGAAATGGTGGCGGCGGGGCGTAACTTTGCTTCGCTCAATGTGTAGAAAACCCAAGGACACGCCATGAAACTCGCATTTTCTCCCGCCTCTCCGTACGTTCGCAAAGTGATGGCATGTGCCATCGCCCGCGGGATCGAGGGGCAGATCGAGCAATGGGGGATCAAGACCTCCGACCCGGTGCTGGCCGCCACCAACGCGCTGGCCAAGGTGCCCACGTTGGTGACCGATGCCGGGATGGCGATCTACGACAGCCCGGTGATCTGCGAATACATCGACAGCATCGGGTCCGCCGCGCCGCTGTTTCCCCCGGCCGGGCCGGCGCGCTGGACAGCCCTGGTGCAGCAGGCGCTGGCGGACGGCATCATGGACGCGAGCCAGCCGCGCCGCCGCGAGATCGCGCTGCCGCAGGATACCGGCCGGGTGGAGTGGATCGCCTCGCAGAAGGCCAAGGTGGATCGGGCTTTGGACGTGTTGGAGGGGCAGGCCGGTTCGTTGGGTGATCTGACGACGATTGGCGAGATCACCATCGGGTGCGCGCTGGGGTATCTCGATTTCCGCTTCGGGCATGAGGCCTGGCGGGAGGGGCATCCGAAGCTGGCGGCCTGGTATGCCCATGCGGTGACGTTGGCGCCGTTGGCGCGGACGATGCCGGTGGGGTGAGGGGATAAAAGGACACAAAGAGACGGCGAGACGGCGAGAAGGAAGAATTCTTCTCGC
>CAIMWH010000097.1 GCA_903845065.1 uncultured Rhodospirillales bacterium
CGCCGTCGAGGATCATGCCCTCCTTCAGGCCCTGGATCAGCTCGCTGCGCTGCTCCGCGCGCGTCTCTTCCAGCACGGCGCGACGCGAGACAACGATGTTGCCACGGGCGCGATCCATCTTGAGGATCTGGAACGGCTGCGGCTGGCCCATCAGCGGCCCAACGTCGCGCACCGGACGGATATCAACCTGCGAGCCGGGCAGGAACGCCACGGCGCCGCCGAGATCAACGGTGAACCCACCCTTGACGCGGCCATAGATCGTGCCGTTGACGCGAAGCTGCGCCTCGAACGCCTTCTCGAGCGCCGTCCAGGCCTCCTCGCGGCGGGCCTTCTCGCGCGAGAGCACGATCGAACCGTCACGGTCCTCGTAGCGCTCAACGAACAGCTCGATAACATCGCCGGGCTTCACCTCGGGGGCGCTGCCGGGCGGGCCGAATTCCTTGAGCGCAACGCGCCCTTCGCTCTTGAGGCCGACATCGACGATAGCGAATTCGTCGGTCAGGCGCAGAACGCGGCCGGTGACGACGGAGCCGTCAAAGCCAGTGTCCTTGCCGAGGGTCTCGTCAAGCAGTGACGCAAAATCTTCAAATGGACGCGTGGATGCGGAGGCCATAGGGTCGGGAGGTTCCTGATCGGCGCCCCGCGCGAGATGGCGGGGCGGTCTGGCTTGCGCGCTTTGTTCAAAGCACGACATGCCCGCGCTGCCAACTCAGGCTAGCGCAGGCCGGGTTGAGGGACACGCCGCCCACACGGGCCAGCGCGGGCGGAGAAAACGCCGCGGCGCCCCCAGAGTCAAGCGCCACCGCCGCGCACCAGCGCCGATATCACTTCAAGGCGTCGCCAACTTCTCCGCCACCATCGCAATCGCCACCTCGAACGCCGTATCGGCATCCATCTCAGTCGTATCAAGTTCCAGCGCGTCGAACGCCGGCTTCATCGGCGCCGCACCCCGCCCGGCATCCCGCGCATCCCGCGCCGCCATCTCGGCGGTAATCTCAGCCAGATCCGCCCGCGGATCACGCGCCCGCACCTCCAGCCAGCGCCGCCGCGCCCGCGCCTCCGGGCTCGCCGTCACATATAATTTCGCCGTCGCGTCAGGAAAAATCACCGTCCCGATATCCCGCCCGTCCAGCACCGCGCCATGCGCCGCCGCGAACCCGCGCTGAAACTCCACCAGCGCCCGCCGAACCCCCGGATGCGCCGCCACATTGCTCGCCGCATCATCCGCCGGCGGCCCGCGCAAATCCGAACGGTCCAAATCCTCCGCCCGCAACCCCCGCGCCGCCGCCTCCGCAACACCCGCATCGCGCGGGTCGCCGCCGCCATCCAGCACGCGCCGCCCCACCGCCCGATACAGCAGCCCGGTATCCAGGTACGGCAATCCGAAATGCCCGGCCAACCGCCGCGCCAGCGTCCCCTTGCCCGCCGCCGCCGGCCCATCCACCGCGATGATCAGCGGCGTCATGCCGCGCTGATCGCCGGCGTCCCGCCGTTACCCACCAACCCGTTCATCAAATCCACAAACCCCGGAAAACTGGTGTCGATAAAGCTCGCATCATCCACCGCAACCGGCGCCACCGACGCCAGCCCCAACACCAGCGCACTCATCGCCAGCCGATGATCCATATGCGTCTCCACCATCGCGCCCCCCGCCGGCGCCCTGCCATTGCCATGCACGATGAGGTCGTCGCCGATGATCTCCACCCGCACCCCATTGGCCGCCAGCAACGCCGCGGTCGCCGAAAGCCGGTCGCTCTCCTTCACCCGCAACTCCTTCAGCCCCAGCATCCGCGTCGTCCCGGTCGCGAACGCCGCCGCCACCGCCAGCACCGGATACTCGTCGATCATCGACGGCGCCCGATCCCACGGCACATCCACCGCCCGCAACGGCCCATGCCGCACCACCAGGTCCCCCACCGGCTCACCGCCCTCGGTGCGCGCATTCTCCACCACCAGGTCCGCCCCCATCTCCCGCAACGTGGTGAACAACCCACATCGCAACGGATTGAGCCCCAACCCCACGATCCGCACCTTGGACCCCGGCACCAGCACCGCCGCCACCGCCGCGAACGCCGCCGACGAAGGATCGCCCGGCACCACCACATCCGCCGCCGCCAGATGCGGCTGCCCGGTCAGCGAAATAATCCGGCTCGCCCCCACCTGCTCCACGCTCACCGTCGCGCCGAAATGCCGCAGCATGTTCTCCGAATGATCCCGCGTCGCCTCCGGCTCCTCGATCCGCGTAACCCCCGCCGCATTCAACCCGCACAGCAACAACGCCGACTTCACCTGCGCGGACGGCACCGGCACCCGATACTCCAGCGGCATCGCATCCTGCGCCCCCACGATGGCGAGCGGCAGCCGCCCCCCCTCGCGGGACAAAAACCGCGCCCCAGAAGCCGCCAGCGGATCGGTCACCCGGCGCATCGGCCGCCGCCGCAGGCTCGCATCCCCCGTCATCACCGAGAAAAACGGATGGCTGGCCAAAATCCCCGCCAGCAACCGCGCCGCCGTCCCCGAATTCCCCATGTCCAGCACGTCGGCCGGCTCCGTCAGCCCGCCCACCCCGCGCCCCGAAACCCGCCACGCGCCTGGTCCATCCTGGATCACCTCGGCCCCCAGCGCCCGCATCGCGGCGGCCGTGCGCAGCACATCCTCCCCCTCCAGCAGCCCGCTGATCCGGGTCTCGCCCACCGCGAGCGCGCCGAACATCAAGGCGCGATGGCTGATGGATTTATCACCCGGAACGGTGAGGGTCCCCACAAGCGGGGCAACAGGGCGGGAGGCGCGGAGCGGCTTGAGAATGTGCATGACGGGCGCGCGCTTAGCACGTCTGCCCTGCCATGGCACGATCCTGTTTGACAGGTCGGCCGCGCGATGGCATTCGGCGCGCCCTTCAGCCCCCCTTCGCGAGGCGACCATGGCAAAGCCTGAACTCGGCACCAAGCGTATCTGCGTCTCCTGCGGCACCCGCTTCTTCGATCTGATGAAGCAGCCGGCCACCTGCCCGAAATGCGCCACCGAGCAGCCGGCCGAACAGCCGCGCCTGCGCCGCGCCCCCGGCAACCTGTCCGACGAAAAGCGACGCCCCAAAGCCGCCGTCGTCCCCGGCCTGGAGGATACCGACGTCGAGGTCGAAGCCGCCGAGGAAGAGGGCGAGGAGGATGTCCTCGAAGATACCTCGGACCTCGAAGACGGCGCCGAAGGCATCGAAGTCGAGATCGAGAGCGAATCAGGCGACGAGGAGCGCTGATAACAAGTCAGCGCTTCTTTTTGAAAAAAGAAGTGCTCGCTAGGCGCGAATAAACCCGCCGCCCAGCACGCGCGATCCATCATAGAACACGCAAGCCTGCCCCGGTGCCGGCAGCGCCGGCGTATCGAGCGTCACCAGCGCGCCGGTACCGTCAGGCACCACCATCGCCGGATGCGGCTCCTCGCGCGCCCGCAGTTTCACCGTGCAGCGCATCGCCCGCGGCGCCGTCAGCCAGTTCACATCGCGCAGCCGAACCTCCGTGGTCCCCCCGCTGCGCGGCCCCACCACCACCCGGCGTGACGCCGGATCGAGCGCCACCACCACCCGGCGCGTCTCACCGTCCTGCGCCGCGTTGCCCAGCCGCTTGGCCTGCCCAACAGTATAACGTGCGATCCCGTCATGCCGGCCCACCACCGCCCCATCCGCGGTGACAATCTCGCCGGCCATCGCCGCCTCCGGCCGCAACTTGGCCACCACATCGGCATAGCTGCCGGTGGGCACGAAGCAGATGTCCTGGCTGTCCGGCTTCTCCGCCACCGCGATCCCGAGGCGCACCGCCTCCGCCCGCACGGCCGCCTTGTCCACCATCCCGCCCAACGGAAACAGGCTGCGATCAAGTTGGGACTGCGTGGTGGCGAACAAGAACCAGCTCTGATCCCGCCCCGGATCGGCCGCCCGATGCAACTCGGCCCCATCCGGCCCATCCACCCGCCGCACATAATGCCCGGTCGCCATATGCGAGGCGCCCAGATCGGCGGTGAGCGCCAGCAGGTCGGTGAACTTCACCGTCTGGTTGCACCGCACGCACGGCACCGGCGTTTCCCCCGCCGCATAGCTATCGGCGAAATCCGCGATCACCGCCTCGCGAAACCGCGCCTCGGCATCGATCACGTAGTGCGGAATGCCGATATGGTCCGCCACCCGCCGCGCATCATGAATATCCTGCCCGGCACAGCAGGCGCCCTTGCGCCCCACCGCCGCGCCATGATCGTACAGCTGCAACGTCACCCCGATCACATCATGGCCCGCCTCGGCGAGCAGCCCGGCCACCGTGCTCGAATCCACCCCGCCCGACATGGCCACCACGATGCGCATCGCGCGTGCTACCCCAGCATCATGTTGCGGCTGCCAGGCGGCAGCTTGACCACCAGGCCATCCAGCTTGTCCGACATCACGATCTGACACCCCAGCCGGGACGTCCGCTCCAGCCCGAACGCGAGATCGAGCATATCCTCCTCGTCCTCCGTCGGCGTGCCCAGCTTGGGAAACCATTCGGCATCCACGATCACATGGCAGGTCGAGCAGGCCAGCGAACCCTCGCAGGCCCCCTCGATATCGACACCGTGCTTGTGGGCGATCTCAAGCACCGACAACCCGTTCGGCGCCTCGACTTCGCGCCGCCCGCCGTCGCGCTCGATGAAAGTCATCCTGGGCATAATCCGTCGGCCTTTGATCTAGGGATGGGACGCCGCATGGGCCGCGATCAGCATCGCGGCGGCGGCATCGACGTCGGCGGGGGAGGTAAAGCGTCCAATCCCGATACGCAAGGTCCGTGCCGCCGCGTCCTCCGACAATCCCAACGCGCGCAGCACATAGGAGGGCTCAACCTCGGCCGACGAACACGCCGAACCGGTCGAGACGCACAATTCCGGCGCGCCCCGCATCAGCGCCTCCGCCGTCGCGGCGGGAAACGTCAGGTTGAGATTGCCGGCAATTCGCGCGCTCCGGCTAGCATTCACCGCCAGCCCCGGCAGCGCCGCCTCCAGCGCCCCCAGCATCCGGTCGCGCAACCCCGCGATCCGCGCCGCATCCTCCGCCATCTCCGCTTGCGCCAACCGCGCCGCCGTCCCCAGCCCCACGATCAACGGCGTCGCCAGCGTGCCCGAGCGCAACCCCCGCTCCTGCCCGCCGCCCGAAAACAACGGGCTCAACCGCACCCGCGGCCGCCGCCGCACATACAGCGCCCCCACCCCCTTGGCGGCATAGATCTTGTGCCCCGAGATCGACATCAGATCGATCCCCATCGCCCCCACGTCGAGCGGGATCTTCCCGAACGCCTGCGCCGCGTCGGTATGAAACAGCGCCCCCGCCCCCCGCGCCAGCGCCGCCAGCCCGGCCAGATCCTGGATCACCCCGATCTCGTTATTCACCGCCATCACGCTCACCAGCAGCGTCGGCACCTCCAGCGCCACCCGCAGCGCGTCGGGATCGAGCAGCCCATCCGCCCCCACCGGCAGCACCACCGGCTCGAACCCCTCCGCCGCCAGGTCGCCCACCGACTCCAGAACACACTTATGCTCGGTCGCCACGGTGATGATCCGCCGACGCGGATTGCCCTGCGAGGCCGCAAACCGCGCCGCCCCCTTGATGGCGATGTTGTTGCTCTCGGTGGCCCCCGAGGTCAGCACGATCTCCCGCTCCTCCGCCCCGATCAGCGCCGCGATATCCCCCCGCGCTTCCTCCACCACCGCCTCGGCATCCCGCCCCATCGCATGCTCGGCGCTGTGCGGATTGCCGAACCGCTCGGAGAAAAACGGCAGCATCGCCGCCAGCACCCGCGGATCGCACGCCGTGGTCGCCTGGTTATCAAGATAGATCGGCCGATTGGGTCGCGTTGTCATAACCGGATGGTGCCTCCTCAAGCCGCCGCACGCAGCAGGCGGCCGGCGACGGTCCGGTATGCGACGGCAAAGGCCTCCACATCGGCCATCGTCGCGTTCCATGGCAGCGAAACCCGGATGGTCTCCCCCGCCAGCCCCCCCAGCCCCATCGCATCGAGCACATGGCTGCGCCCCACCTTGCCCGACGAACACGCCGCCCCCGCCGAAACCGACACCCCCTCCATGTCCAGCGCGATCACCTGCGTCTCCGCCCGCACCCCCGGCAACGCCAGCGCCGTCGTGTTGGGCAACCGATCCGCCCCGCTTGCGATCACCACCGCCCCGCACGAAACCGCCGCCCGCTCGGCCGCGTCGCGCAGCCCCGCCAGCCCCGCCGCATCGCCCGCAGCCTCCGCCGCCGCGGCGAACGCGCGCGCCAGCACC
>CAIMWH010000098.1 GCA_903845065.1 uncultured Rhodospirillales bacterium
AAGCGCTTCTTTTTGAAAAAAGAAGCAAAAACTTTTTGTCCGTTGCCTGTGTCACGCCGGTTCGGGAGCCGACAATCCGGCCTGGTTGGAACGCCGCTTCATGAACGTCTGCGCGGTTTCCACCGCCACCGCGGCATCCCGGCAATAGGCGTCCGCCCCCACCGACATCGCGAATTCCTCGTTCAGCGGCGCCCCGCCCACCAGCACCACGATATCGTCGCGGATACCTTTGTCCTTCAGCGCCTGGATCACCACCTTCATGTACGGCATCGTGGTGGTCAGCAGCGCCGACATGCCGAGGATTTCCGGCTTGTGCTCGTCAATGGCGGCCAGGAAGCGTTCCACCGAGGTGTTCACGCCGAGGTCCACCACTTCGAACCCGGCGCCTTCGAGCATCATGCCCACCAGGTTCTTGCCGATATCGTGGATGTCACCCTTCACGGTGCCCACCACCATCTTGCCGATTTTCGGCGCCCCGGTTTCCGCCAGAAGCGGCCGCAGGATGAACATCCCGGCCTTCATCGCATTGGCCGACAGCAGCACTTCCGGCACGAACAGGATACCGTCGCGGAAATCCTCGCCCACGATGCGCATGCCCTCGACCAGCGCCACCGTCAGCACCTTGTAGGGCGTCCAGCCGCGGCCGAGCAGGATATTGACGCCCTCCTCGATCTCCGCCTTCAGCCCATCATACAAATCATCATGCATCTGGGCGACGAGGTCGTCATCGGAAAGCTCGGACAGATTGATTTCGGCGTCGGACATGCGGGTTCCTCAGGAAGCGCGGCGGCGATTGGGACGACGGGTGGAAACAGCGGTGGACGGCGGGGCCACCAGCGGGCCGAGCGCGGCCACAACCTGTTCAAGATCGGGACGCGTCCGCTTGCTATGATGATCCAGCGCCTGCCGCATGGCGGCAAGATGTTCGGGCGAAGTACCGCAGCAGCCGCCGATGATGGACGCGCCGGAATCGCGCGCCAGACGGGCATATTCGGCCATCAGTTCCGGAGTGCCGGTATAAACCACCGCATCGCCCTTCACCCGCGGCACCCCGCAATTGGCCTTGGCGATGACGATGGCATCGGGCTCCGCCTCGGTGATCGACAGCACGGCACACACCAGGTCGGACGCGCCAACCCCGCAGTTGCAGCCCACCCCATGTGGCGGCGGATCGAAGCCAAGAGTGGAGGTCGCCATCGCCGCCGGCGACAGGCCCATCATGGTGGACCCCGCGGTGTCGAAGCTGGCGGTGATGATGTACTCCATGCCGCACTGGGTGGCGGCGACAGCGGCGGCGCGCATTTCCTCGAGCGCCGACATCGTCTCGATCCACACCACATCCGCCCCGCCCGCCTTGAGCCCCTCGATCTGCTCGGCGAACACCTCGATGGCATCCGCCTCGGTGAGTTCCCCCAGCGGCGCGAACAAATCCCCGGTCGGCCCGACCGAACCGCCCACCAGCATGCGGCGGCCGGATTTATCCGCCACCTCGCGCGCCAGCCCGGCGGCGGCCTTGTTGAGTTCGTGGGTGCGGGTGTGCGCGTCATGCAGGCGCAGGCGGCGCGAGGTGCCGCCGAAGGAATTGCTCAGGATGATATCGGCGCCGGCATTGACGAAGTTCTGGTGCAGGCGGCGGATTTCCTCGGGCCGCGCGGTGTTCCACAGTTCGGGCGCCTCGCCGGCGGTCAGCCCGCGATCGAACAGGTTGGTCCCGGTCGCGCCATCGGCGAGCAGCCAGCCGCGTTCGTGCAGGAAATCCTCGATAATCGCCACGCGCCAACCCCTCTCGCCAACTCCGTGCGCCGGCCGGTATTGTGTCCGGCCGCCTCGGGGCCAGTTTGCCCTGTGCGATCATTTAGCGAGGTTTCGTCCGGTTCGCCATGGCACAACGCATCATTCTCTTCTGGCGGGACATTCCCACCCAGGTGATCGTCCGGCAGGGCCGCACGACCGCCAAGCGCGAACTCGCCGAACGCTTCGCCATCGCGGTGGACGCCGCCGCGATGACCGCCGGGATGCACGGCTCGGACGCCTATCTCGAACAATGGCGCCGCGGCACCCCCGAGCCCTGCGGCGATGACCTGGAGGCCGAGGCCGAAGCCGCCCGCGTGGCGCTGGAGGCCGAGTATGACCTGCCCCGCCTCTCCGCCCTGGTAAAAAACGGCGGGGCCGCCGCCTGATGGACAGCGAGGAACGCCTGGTCGTCTTCCAGCCCAGCGGCCGCCGCGGCCGCTTCGCCATCGGCACCCCTTTGCTCGACGCCGCCCGCGCGCTCGGCGTCTATATCGAGAGCGTCTGCGGCGGGCGGGCGATGTGCGCGCGCTGCCAGATCGAGGTCACCGAAGGCCAGTTCGACAAGCACGGCATCACCAGCCGCGCCGACCACCTCAGCCCCCCCGGCGACAGCGAGCGCCGCTGGCGAGTGCCGCCGGGCCGCCGCATGTCCTGCCAGGCCCGCATCATGGGCGATCTGGTGGTGGACGTGCCGAGCGAATTCGCGGTCAACCGCCAGGTGGTCCGCAAGCGCGCCGAAACCCGCCGCATCGCGCTCGATACCGCCACCAAGTTGGTCCGCGTCAGCCTGCCCCAAGCCGAAATGGAACACCCGATCGGGGACGCCGACCGCCTGATCGAAGCCATCGAGGCGCAAGGCACCTATCGCGGCCTGACCCTCGATACCGCCCTGCTCACCACCGTGCAGCCCATCGTGCAGTCCGGCGAAATCACCGCCGCCATCCACCAGGACACCGGCCCGCCCTGCATCATCGCGCTGTGGCCGGGCGTGCACACCTCGATTTTCGGCGTGGCCTTCGATATCGGCTCAACCACCATCGCCGGCCACCTCGTCGATCTCACCACCGGCCGCGCCGTCGCCTCCGCCGGCACCGCCAACCCGCAGATCCGCTTCGGCGAGGACCTGATGAGCCGGGTCTCCTACGTGATGATGAACCCGGACGGCCTCGGGTCCCTCACCGAAGCCGTGCGCGGCGCCATCGCCACCCTCATCAGCCGCCTCGCCGGCCAGGTCGGCATCGCGGCGTCCGACATCCTCGAAGCAGTGTTCGTCGGCAACCCGGTGATGCACCATCTGTTCCTCGGCATCGACCCGAGCCCCTTGGGCCAGGCCCCCTTCGCACTGGCCGTCTCCGGCGCCCTGCGCCTGCAAGCCCGCGACCTCGATTTGCCCCTCCACCCCGCCGCCCGCGTCTATCTGCCGCCCTGCATCGCCGGCCACGTCGGTGCCGACGCCGCCGCCGTCGCCCTCGCCGAGGGGCCGCAGGGCCATGACGAGGTGACGCTGGTGATCGATGTCGGCACCAACGCCGAAATCCTGCTCGGCAACCGCGCCCGCGTGCTCGCCGCCAGTTCCCCCACCGGCCCCGCCTTCGAGGGCGCGCAGATCTCCGCCGGCCAGCGCGCCGCCCCCGGCGCCATCGAGCGGGTGCGCATCGATCCCGTCACCTTCGAGCCCCGTATCAAGGTGCTCGGCGTCGATCCCTGGTCGGACGAGGCGGGTTTCGCCGAAGCCACCCTCGCCACCGGCATCACCGGCATCTGCGGCTCCGGCATCATCGAGGCCGTGGCCGAACTCTTCCTCGCCGGCGTGGTGGCGGCCGACGGCACCATCAACCCCGTCGCGTCCGACCGCGTGCGCCCCCAGGGCCGCACGTTCGACTATGTGCTGTGGCGCGGCGAAATCGAGATCGCGGTGACGCAGACCGACATCCGCGCCATCCAGCTCGCCAAGGGCGCCCTCTACGCCGGCGCCCGCCTGCTGATGGATCATCTCGGCGTCGATCACGTCGAGCGGATCAAGCTCGCCGGCGCCTTCGGCAGCTATATCGAGCCGAAATATGCCATGGTGCTCGGCATGATCCCCGATTGCCCGCTCGACCGCGTCACCTCGATCGGCAACGCCGCCGGCACCGGCGCGCGCATGGCCCTCCTCAGCCGCACCCACCGCGCCGAGATCGAAGCCCTGGTCCGCCGCGTCGAGAAAATCGAGACCGCGCTGGAGCCGCGCTTCCAGGAGCATTTCGTCAGCGCCATGGCGATGCCCAACGCAATCGAGCCGTTCCCTCATCTCGCCCTCGCGGTTACCCTGCCGGCGGCAGCCCCCGCCCGCGAGCGGCGCACCAACAGGAGACGCGGATGAGCGAGACCGAGGTTCCCTCCGACCACCGCCGCCGTGGCGGGCGCACCGGCCGCGCCGGTCGCGCCGCCTTGCCCTTCCCGATCGACCAGAAGCCGTTCCGCCAGCCCCGGCGCCGCTTTCCCACCACCGATATCGTCTCGGCCGATGCGCTGGAGGCCATCCACGATGCCTCGCTGACCATCCTGGAGGAGATCGGCATCGATTTCCTCAACGCCGAGGCGCGGGACATCATGGTGAAGGCCGGCGCCACCGTGGAGCCCGGCACCATAAGGGTGCGCATGGATCGCGGCCTGGTCCTCCAAGCCATCACCACCTGCCCGGCCGAATTCACCCTGCACGCCCGCAACCCCGCCCATCACGTGCGCATCGGCGGCGACCACGTCACCTTCGCCCAGATGGCGAGCGCGCCCAACTGCTCCGATGCCGAGGGCGGGCGCCGCCCGGGCAACCAGCAGGATTTCCGCAACCTGGTGAAACTCGGCCAGAGCTTCAACATCCTCCACCTCTCCGGCGGCTACCCGGTGGAGCCGGTGGACCTGCACGCCTCGGTCCGCCATCTGGACTGCCTGCATGATTTCGCCACTCTGACCGACAAGGTGTTCCACGCCTACTCCCTCGGGCGGGACCGCATTTGCGACGGCATCGAGATCGCCCGCATCGCGCGCGGCATCTCGCACGAGCAGATGAACCGCGAGCCCTCGCTGCTCACCATCATCAATTCCAGTTCCCCGCTGCGCCTGGATGACCCGATGCTGCAAGGGATCATCGAAATGGGCCGGCGCGGCCAGTGCGTGGTGATGACACCCTTCACGCTCGCGGGCGCCATGGCCCCGGTGACCATCGTGGGCGCCCTGGCGCAGCAGAACGCCGAGGCCCTGGCCGGCATCGCCTTCTCGCAACTGGTACAGGCCGGCACCCCGGTGATGTATGGCGGCTTCACCTCCAATGTGGACATGAAATCGGGCGCCCCCGCCTTCGGCACCCCCGAATACATGAAGGCCGCCATGGTAGGCGGCCAGCTCGCGCGCAAATACAACGTGCCCTACCGCACCTCCAACGTGTGCGCCGCCAACACGGTGGACGCCCAGTCCGCCTACGAGAGCGTGTTCTCCCTGTGGGGCGCCATCCAGGGCGGCGGCCACTTCATCAAGCACGCCGCCGGCTGGCTGGAGGGCGGGCTGACCAACTCGTTCGAGAAAACCATCCTCGACGTTGACCTGTTGCAGATGGTGGCCGAGTTCCTCGAACCGCTGGTGGTGGATGACGCCACCCTGGCGCTGGACGCGGTGCGCGATGTCGGCCCGGGCGGCCATTTCTTCGGCACCCCCCACACCCAGGCGCGCTACCGCGATGCCTTCTACGCCCCGGTGCTGTCGGATTGGCGCAATTTCGAAGCCTGGCAGGAAGCCGGCAGCCCGACCGCGATGGAGAAAGCCACCCGCGTGTGGAAGGAATGCCTCGCCGCCTACGAGGCGCCGCCGATCGATCCTGCCATCGCCGAGGAACTGGCCTCCTACGTGGCAAGGCGCAAAAGCGAGGGCGGCTTCAAGACCGATTTCTGATGGGACACAGCATCGTCCTGGCGATCCAGGCCTATGGCGCGCTCGGCGCCGTGGTGGCGGCGTGGTTCCTGCTGCTGCGCATCGAGGCCGACCCGATGGCACAGGGCGCCTACGCCTTCCGCCCACTGCTGCTGCCCGGACTCGTTCTGCTGTGGCCGCTGGTGCTGTGGCGGGTGATGACACCCCCCGCGCCGCCACGTGAGTTCCGCGCCACCCATCGCCGGGTGTGGCTGGCATTGTCAGTGATCCTGCCGCTGCTGGTGCTGGGCGCCATGGCGATCCGCCAGAACGGCCCCAGCGAAGCCGCCCCCGTGCGGCTCTCCTCGCCATGAGCGTCCGCTACGCCCCGGTCGGCTGGAGCCGCACCAAGCTGGTGTATGACGCCGTGCTGGTGGCCGGCGTGCTGGCCTATTTGCTGATCTATCTGCACCTCGGCGCCCGCCTGCAACCCGCCATCGCCCCGCCCGACGGCGGCTCGATCGCCATCAAGGCGTTCGGCAGTTGCGCCTTCCTCCTGCTCGGCTTCGTGCTCGCCATCGGCCCGCTCGCCCGGCTGGACCCGCGTTTGCTGCCGCTGCTGTTCAACCGGCGCCATTTCGGGGTGATCACCTGCGCCGTCGCCGCCGGCCACGCCTGGACCGTGCTCGACTGGTACTTCGCCTTCGCCGCCACCCCGCCGCTGGAGGGGCTGCTGACGGCGGACACCGCGTTCTTCCAGCTGCGCGGCTTCCCCTTCATCCCCTTCGGCATCGCCGCCCTGCTGATCATGGCGGCCCTCGCCTTCACCAGCCACGACTTCTGGCTGAACTTCCTCACCCCCCCGGTGTGGAAGCGCCTGCACATGGGCATCTACGCCGCCTACACCCTGGCGGTGGTCCATGTCGGCCTCGGCGCCCTGCAAAGCACCGCCAACCCGCTGCTGGCGATGGTGCTGGCGGCCTCGGTGGCAGCGCTCTGCACCCTGCACGTCGCCGCCCGGCACCGGCCCACCGCCATGCCTACCGATGACTGGGTGGACGCCGGCCCCCTCGCCGCCATTGCCGACGGGCGCGGCGTCATCGTCCCCCTCGCCCCCGGTGTCTCGGCCGCGATATTCCGCGACGGCGCCCACCTCTCCGCCATCAGCAACCACTGCGCCCACCAGAACGGCCCCCTCGGCGAAGGCCGCGTCATCGACGGCTGCATCACCTGCCCCTGGCACGGCTACCAGTACCGCCTCACCGACGGCTGCGCCCCCGCCCCGTTCACCGAGAAACTCGCCACCTACAACCTCCGCCTCGCCGATGGCCATGTCTGGCTGGACCGCCGCGCCAACCCGCCCGGCACCCCCGTCGAACCGCTGGAGGTCGCCCCATGAGCGCCGCCCCGGACGACTTCTTCATCGGCTGGGCCGAACGCGTGCCCCGCCCCCACCGCCGCCCCCTCGCCGCCACCGCCGCCTTCTTCCTCCTCGCCATGCTCCTCCTCGCGCTCGGCCTGGTCCGCACCATCGACGACTCCGGCGCCGGCGGCGGGGACTGGGCGGCCGGCGAACAAACCCTCACCGGCATCGTCACCACCCAGCCCTACGCCCTGCTCCACCAGCCCAACGGCCACGTGCTGATGCTGAGCGTGGTGGGCAAATACCCCGTCGCCGTGCCGCCCGACTGGAACGGCACCACCGTCACCGCTAAAGGCTGGCTCGTCCGCCGCGGCGCGCTCGACATGGTGCAGATGACCTCCCCCCCCACCCGCGCCACCCCCGTCACCGCCCCCCTCGCCGTCGAGAACCTCGGCCGCTGGCGCCTCACTGGCGAAATCTGCGACGGCCAGTGCTACGCCGGCCTGATGCGCCCCGGCACCGGCCTCGCCCACCGCGCCTGCGCCGCCTTCTGCATCGAGGGCGGCGTCCCCCCGGTATTCGTCACCACCGCCCCCATCGCCGGCACCTCCTTCCTGCTGATGGCCAACCACGCCGGCGGCCCCATGGGCGAGGAAATGCTGCGCTACGTCGGCCTGCGCGTCCGCATCGACGGCACCGTCGAACGCCACGGCGACATGCTGGTCTTCCTGGCCGACCTCGCCACCGTGGTGGTGCCGTGAAAAGCGCCGCCCTCACCCTCGCCGCCATCGCTTTGGCCTGGCTCGCCTGGATCGCCGGCGGCGAAATCGCGGACAGGCTCGGTGTGGCCGACCTCGAACCCCTGCCCCGCGTCGCCGCCCTGTTCGCCGCCCTCGCGCTGGGCGAGTATCTGCACAACCGCCTCACGAACCACCAACCATAAACGGGGAACCCGATGCTGCTGGATGATTTCGTCGTGCTGGACGACCGCTTCCGCGCCCTCGCCATGGGCAACGTCCATGTCGACAAGCTCTACACCGGCTGCCGCTGGGCCGAGGGCCCCGCCTGGTTCGGCGCCGGCCGCTACCTCGTCTGGTCCGACATCCCCAACAACCGCATGATGCGCTGGGACGAAACCGACGGCTCGGTCTCGGTCTTCCGCGCGCCCTCCGACAACTCCAACGGCAACACAACGGACCGCCAGGGCCGCCTCGTCACCTGCCACCACCGCACCCGCTGCGTCAGCCGCACCGAGCATGACGGCAGCATCACCGTCCTCGCCACCCACTACCAGGGCAAACGCTTCAACTCGCCGAATGACGCGGTGGTGAAATCCGACGGCAGCATCTGGTTCACCGACCCCTCCTACGGCATCGATTCCGAATACGAAGGCGATGCCGCCCCCTCCGAAATCGGCGCCTGCCACGTCTACCGCATCGATGGCCAATCGGGCGCCGTCACCCTGGTCGCCAATGACTTCGCCAAGCCCAACGGCCTCGCCTTCTCGCCGGACGAAACCACCCTCTACATCGCCGACACCGGCCGCAGCCACGGCCCGCAATTCCCCCAGCACATCCGCAGCTTCACCGTGAACGGCGACACGCTGCGCGGCGGCGCCGTCTTCGCCGACAGCCAAGTGGGCATGTTCGACGGCTTCCGCGTCGATGTGAAAGGCAACATCTGGACCAGCTCCGGAGACGGCGTGCGCTGCTACGCCCCCGACGGTACCCTGCTCGGCATCATCCGCATCCCCGAGGTGGTGGCCAACTGCTGCTTCGGCGGCATCAAGCGCAACCGCCTGTTCATTTGCGGCACCACCAGCTTGTATGCGGTCTATCTCAACACGCGAGGCGCCTGAATGCGTATCTGCTGGTTCGCCAACTTCCGCGGCAACGCCCTCCCCGAGGCCGCCCTAGACCCCCTCGCCGTCCACCTCGCGGACACGCCGGGCGTGGGGGACGTGCTGATACACACCCCCGCCAGCACGCATGACCCGTACCTGGATGACGGCGCCCCCCCCAGCCTCGCCCTGCAACTCTATTTCGACGACATCGCCGCCCTCGAAGCCGCCCTCGCCCCCGATGGCCACCTCCAGCGCCTCGCCAGCCCCGCCCTCCTCCCCGGCGTCACCCAGGCCACCCAGCAGGCCATGCTCGCCCGCGCCTTCCCGGTGCCCGACCCAGTGTTCCGCACCCCACCCGGCAGCCTCCCCTGCACCTACCTGGTGTCCTACGAGGGGCAGGCCGAAGACCTCAACGCCTGGCTCGACTACTACCTGCGCTCCCACCCCGTCATCATGGCCCGCTTCCCCGCCATCCGCGAAATCGAGATCTGCACCCGCATCGACTGGATCGGCTTCGTGCCGTTGACCCCGGTCCATCACATGCAACGCAACAAAGTGGTGTTCGACGACCAGGCCGGCCTCACCGCCGCGCTGAACTCGCCAGTGCGGCACGAGATGCGGGATGACTTCAAGCACTTCCCGCCATTCACCGGGCCGAATACGCATTTTCCGATGCATACAAGGACAGTGTAAAAGCAAGGCTCCGCCGGCCAAGGGGCCTCCGCCCCTTGGAACCCGCCACTGCTTGCGGCTGCAGAACAGGCCTTCGGGTGATAACCCCGTCCTTGCTTGCGCCGCCGGCCATCATTCCCCGCCCGCATCGCTCGATTGGCTTCGCCCGTCCCCTCAACTGAAGGCCATCGCCCCAACCGCGCAAACGAAATGGGTTCTAAGGGCCCGCGGCCCTTAGCCGGCGGAGCCTTGCTCGCCTTCGTCCTTTTGCTCCGACCGCCCCCAAACCACCCCGATCGCCAGGATCGTCACCAACCCGGTGCACGCCACCATCTCGATCGCCGGGCGCAATCCGAACGTATCCGCCAGCCCCCCCGCTAGCAGTTGCCCAAGCGGCCCGGTGCCGATGCACACCGTGATCAGCCCCAGCATGCGCGAGCGCATCGCCGGCGGCGCCCCGTTCAGCACCAGCATGGTCTGCATGTTGCTGAACGCCGCGGTGCCGGTGCCGCCGGCCAGCAGCACCAGGCAGGCGAGCCAGAATCCGGGCACGAACGGCATCAGGATCAACGTGGTGGCGAACAGCGCAGAGCCGCCGATCATCATGGTGCGTGGTGGAATCGGCGGCGTGCCGCGGGTGAGCGCCAGCCCGGCGATGAGGGCCCCGGCCGATTCGGCGGCGCCGAGGAACCCCACCTCCGAATTGCCCACCCCGAACAACGTCAGCGCGATCGGCGCCACCAGGGCGGAGTAGCAGAACACGAAGGCGTTCATCGCGATGGTGACGGCGAGCACCGCCAGCACCTGGGGAATGGCTATGGCGGAGCGCACGCCATCCAGCAGGTCCCGCGCCGCGCCGGCGATGGACAGGCGCCGGCTGACCTGGCGGTGGAACAGCGGCCAGGCCAGGGCGAAGTTCATCAGGCTGAGTGCCAGCGTGATGGCGTAGGCGCCACGCAGCCCAACCTGGTCGTAGACCACGCCGCCGAGCAGCGGCCCGATCATCCGCGTGGTGGCGCCGGCCAGGCTATCCACCGCGATCACGCGGGCAAGCAGCGAGGGGGCCGCCCGATCCCCCACCATGCGCCGGCGCGAGGACATTTCGGTGGACCACACGGTGCCGCAGACGAAATTGGCCAGCCCGATGTGCCAGGGTTCCACCAGCGCCAGTAGCGCGAGCGCGCAGAGCATGGCGGAGGTTGAGGCGGTGATCAGCATGCCGGTCAGCATGATCCGCTTGCGGTCCACCGCCTCGGTCAGCACCCCGGCGAAGGCGCCGAACATCAGCATCGGCAGGGTACGCGCGGCGGTGACGGCGGCGACGACCAGGCCGGAATGGGTGAGTTCATAGGTGAACAGCGCGGCCGCCAGCAGTTCGAGCCAACGCACCACGTTGTTGGTGCCGCCGATAACCCATAGCCGGATTATATCCGGTTCCAGCAAACGTCGCGTTTCCATCCCGCACACAGTCTGCGGCGCGGCGGTGGACCTGACCAGGGGCCAGGGATGCGCTATATGGGCAGACCTGATCCGCATGAGGGAGCGCGAGATGACCGAAGCCTGCATCGTTGGCTGGGCCCACACGCCGTTCGGCAAGCTGGAAGACCCCGATGTCGAGAGCCTGATCGGCCGGGTGTCCCGCGCCGCGATCGACGATGCCGGCATCGATCCGGCCGAGATCGACGGGGTGTTCGTCGGCCTGTTCAACAACGGCTTCTCCAAGCAGGACTTCCCGGCCTCGATGGTGATGCAGTCCGTGCCCGAGCTGCGCTTCAAGCGCGCCACCCGCTACGAGAACGCCTGCGCCTCGGGTTCCGCCGCCGTGCATGGCGCGCGCGATTTCCTCGCCGCCGGCCGCGGCCGCTTCGCCCTGGTGGTGGGCGCCGAGAAGATGACCGCGACGCCGACCGCCGAAGTGGGGGACATCCTGCTCTCCGCCTCCTACCGCAAGGAGGAGGGCGACATTCCGGCCGGGTTCGCCGGCGTGTTCGGCCGCATCGCAGAACGCTACTTCCAACGCTACGGCGACCAGTCCGACGCCCTCGCCGCCATCGCCGCCAAAAACCACAAGAACGGCGTTGACAACCCCTACGCCCAGATGCGGCGTGATCTCGGCTTCGATTTCTGCCGCAACCTCAGCGAGAAAAACCCCTACGTCGCCCCGCCGCTGAAGCGGACCGACTGCTCCCTGGTGTCGGATGGCGCGGCCGCGATGATCCTGGCCGACGAGGAAACCGCGCGCACCCTGGGCAAGGCGGTGAAGTTCCGCGCCGCCGTCCAGGTGAACGACTTCCTCCCGCTGTCCCGTCGCGACCCCACCGAATTCACCGGCGCCGCCATCGCCTGGCGCCGCGCGCTGGAAGATGCCGGGATGACGCTGGACGACCTCTCGTTCGTCGAAAGCCATGACTGCTTCACGGTGGCCGAACTGCTGGAATACGAGGCCATGGGCCTCACCGCCCCCGGCCAGGGCGCCCGCGCGGTGCTGGAAGGCTGGACCGCCAAGGACGGGCGGCTGCCGGTCAATCCGTCGGGCGGGCTGAAGGCCAAGGGGCATCCGATCGGGGCTACCGGGGTTTCGATGCACGTGATCGCCGCCATGCAACTCACCGGCAGCGCGGGGACGATGCAGTTGCCGCGCGCGGATCGGGCGGGGGTGTTCAATATGGGCGGGGCGGCGGTGGCGAACTACGTGTCGATCCTGGAGCCATTGTGAAGGCAAGCGCTTCTTTTTGAAAAAAGAAGCAAAAATTTTTTTATCCAATGGCTTCG
>CAIMWH010000099.1 GCA_903845065.1 uncultured Rhodospirillales bacterium
CGGTCCAACTTCGTCCGCTCCCGCCCTGCGATTTGAGGGTTGATCTCCCCCCCTCCTCTTGGCTCAATGGCCTCCGTTTGGTCCCGGCCCCTTCTGCCGAATAGGCACGCAACGTGCGTGCCGGGCCTCGCGAGTGCATGAAAATGCCCCTCGCGAGGTGTCACAGGACGAACATCGTGAGGACCAGAGATGGGCCGAACGAAGAGACGGATGGAGTTCTAACATGCTGTCACGTGCCAGACTTGCACTTCCTGGCATGGCATTTGCCGTGCTGCTCGCGACCCCCGGCCTCGCTTTTGCCGAACCGACTAACCTGCCACCGGTCACCCGCAAGCCGGCCGTTGAATCACGCAAGGCAACAACCCACCCCGCGCCGCGTATCTCGCAAGCCCGTACATTCGCCAGCGCCGAACCTGCCGCCGCCCCGATACTGTCCGACTCCGGCACCGTCTGGCGCCAGACCGGCGTCGCCTCCTGGTACGGCGGCAACCGCTGGCACGGCAAGCTCACCGCGTCCGGCGTCCGCTACGACCAGAACCAGCTCACCGCCGCCCACGCCACCCTGCCCATCGGCACCAAGGTCCGCGTCACCCTGGAAGGCACCGATCGCTCGGTGATCGTCGTCATCAATGACCGTCCCGGCACCCGCCGCCGCATCATTGACCTGAGCCGCGCCGCCGCCGCCGATCTCGGCATCCTTTCCCAGGGCGTTGCGGTCGTCAGCCTGAGCGCCCTCTAGCCCGCAGTTGCCACAATCGGCAGCCATCGCGGCGGACGCAGGCGCTTCCCCTGCCGCCGCCGCTCCGGTATCCTACGCCGATGATCAGACAGCAGCCCCGCGCATGAATGTCGACGGCTACAGCTTCATGCTCGACACTGCGGCGAAGTTCTTCAACACGCTTCATATCTCGGGGTGGTTCCACCACCCCGGCGATCGCCTGAAGTCGGTCACCTTCTCCGGCCAACCGGTGCTCGGCGTGATCACCGAGGTCAACGTCCCACATGCCGGCGTCGCCACACTCGGCGCGAACAAGGGATTCTCGCTCCATATTCTCCGCGCCGAGGAACTGATCCCCGAGTCCGCCGCGCTCACCTTCACCTCGGCAAACGGCTGGTCCACCACGATCGCCCTACGCGCCCTCTGCGCCGACCGCATCGCACTCTACCCGGGCCACGAGATGGTCCGCCGTTTCCGTGCCGCCGTCGCCGAACGCCCATCCCCCCGCATCCTCGACATCGGCGGCCGCTCCCGCTCCGCGATCGATCGCAGCCAATCCTTCGTCGCCGGGGATATCAGCGTCCTCGATATCCTTCCCGGCGACAACGTCGACATCGTCGCCGATGCCCACGACATGTCGATCATCCCCCCCGAAAGCTTCGATGCCGTCTATTCGGTCTCGGTGTTCGAACACCTGATGATGCCATGGGCCGTGATCCCGCAAATCCACCGCATCCTCAAACCCGGCGGCATTGTCCTCATTCACACCCACCAAACCATCGGCATGCATGACACGCCGTGGGATTTCTGGCGGTTTTCCGACACCGCGTGGGATGCCCTGTTCAACGCCCGAACCGGGTTCAAGATCCTCCGCCGCCACCTCGAGGGCGAGCAGTTCATCGTCCCCTTCATCACGACAGACGTGAAAGCCTGGGCCGAACGCGCCGCCGGCTATGAGGGCACCGCAGTTCTCGCCCACAAAACCGGCCCATGCACCCTCGCCTGGCCCGTCGTCCCGGCGGATCTCACCACCACCGCCTATCCGCCCGGTACCGAGAACCCGTACGAGCGCAAATCGTGAGTGCAAGCAGCGCCGGCCGGCCACTCACTCCCGGCGAAGGCGCCGTCCCATCCGGCACGCTCATCACCATCCTTGACGACACCGGCACACCGGTCGCACTACCAGTCGAGTCGCTCTCCAACACAGATCGCGCACTAATCCACGCCGGCACAGGCGAAGCCATCCCCATCCATGGGATCCACCGCGCCGCGCCAGCGTCACCGGGCTTTGCCGTCCATATCCGTGCCGACGCCTTGGCGCCCGGCGTTCCCACCCGCGATCTCGTCCTGCCGCCCGACGGCCTGGTCATGCTTGATGATTCGGCCGACCTCGTACCGGCCGCCGCACTCCTGAACTCGGCATCCGTTACCCGCACAAACCCACCCGACCTGTGGTGGACCATCGACCTCGGCAGCCACGCCGTCATTCGCGCCAACGGCACCGCGATCGGAACCGCGAGGCTCCCTCCCTCCCCGGATGCTGCACGCCCGCACACCTGTATTCCAATCCTCCCGCCCGGTGACGCCCTGAACGACCACCGCAAGCGCATCGCCCTCCGCGCAGCCGAGGCGGACCTCCCGATCCAGGCCAACCCGCCACCGCCCTACGCGCCGCAGCCCCTGCCGAAGCCCGCGCCGCCTCCCGATCCCATCACGATCGTGGCCGCCGGCAACAAGATCACCCTGGCCGAACCGGAACCACTCGCCTTCACCTGCACGCTGCCGGCACGCACCGGCCCGGTCCGCATCCGCTCCACCCCGCGCCGCGCCGCCGACCCCAGCGACACACGCCCATTTGGGGTCTGCCTCACCTCGGTGAAAATCAACGGCGCCCACTTGGATTTCGCCGCACCGATTTTCGGCCCCGGCTTCCATCCCCCAGAAACCGACACACTCACAACCTGGCGCTGGACAAATGGCGATGCCTGGCTGGTCCTGCCCTACAGCAGCGAACCGCGAGCACTCGAGGTCGTTCTAACCAACTGGCACCACGCTCTCGCTACGGCCTGACCCTCGATCGCCGCCCGTCGGCGCAATGGGCGGATACTACCTGCATCAAGAGCAGTAACCCCCACCCACTCAAACGCAAAAAGGGCGGCGAGTTCCCTCGCCGCCCTTTCCGCCACTCGGTCGCCCGAATTCTTAGACGATGAACGTACCCTGCTGATGCACAGTGCCCTGAGTATTCAGGAAGTTGATGGTCGTGCCATCCGACAGCACCGCGGTGTTGTTGAAGATCGACGACGCGCCCGATCCGCCAATCAATGTCGAGGTGATGGTCGCCGTCCGGCTACCTAGGTCGAACTGATCAAACACGAGACCGTTCTGCGGGATGAAGTCGACAATGGTGATGTTCGCACCACCCGCGGTCGACGCTTCCATATAGAGCGAGCCATGCAGGAACCCGGCCTGGGTCACGCCCTTGCTCAGATCGTGGAAGCCAGCGACGGTGTAGTTGCCCGAGCCCTGGATGACAAAGGTGTTGTAACCACCCTGCGCGCCAATCGCCGTGCCCGAACCCGAGCCGAGGTCGAAAGTCTCGCCGTGGAACACGTTGGCCACCGTCGAGGCGCCGGTCCCGGAAATCAGGGTCTGCGCACCGCTAACCACCGATGCCGTCGCCGCCAGCACGCCCAGGCCATTACCCAGGTTCGCCGTCTCGCCGGCCGCACCAAGCTGCAGGATGTCGCCCGCGCCACCGGCAACCAGGGTCGCCGCCCCCGGCGTCGTGCTGGTCGTCATGATGCTGCCGCCAGCCGAACCCGACTCAAAGTAGCCCGAGCCGGCCAGAACCGTCGTCTTGCCGGTATAGGCCGCCGCGGTGAGGGTTTGCCCGCCGAACACCCGGGTGCCGCCAAACAGCGTCGCCGAATTGTCGTGGCCGGCCGTGCCCTGGAACACGAAGGCATTGCCTGCGCCCGGAGTAATGTAGATCGGCGCGCCCTGCGTACCAACCCAGAGGTCAGTGCTGGCCGAGGCCGCCGAAACGGTGAGGGCGCCATGCGCGGTGCCAGCACCGGCAACACCTTCAACCACAACCGTGCCGCCGTTACCAACGATCGAGTCCGACCCGCCGGAGATCGCCTGAATCAGCGAACCACCCGCCGCCGTTACCGTCGCGCCGCCGCCGATCGAGTCGTCAACGATCAACGTCGAGCTGCCAAGGCCGCCGCCGGGGCCCGCATCCATGCTCACGTTGATGTTGGCGAACGAGAAGGCGTTCTTGATCACCGACGGGCCACCACCAAGGAAGGCCGCGCCGTGCGCGTTGGTGTTCAGGTAGATCGTCGTAGCGTTCTGCCCCGAGAAGAGCGTCGTCGCCGACGAACCAACCATCACCATGAAGCCCTGGCCGCCAGTGGCCGTCGCACCAGGCGACGTAACCGAACCGTTGACCACGGTGTGGTAGCTCGGATCAACCAACCCGTAGTTGATGGTGTTGTCGAAGGACTGCGCAACCGCCCCCAGGAACAACACCGACGGGACAGTGACGGAACCAGAGACGCTCGCATCAGGCTGGTAGTACTGGAGCACGCCCAGCGTCGCTGGTGTGTTGGCCGTTGCATTCATCGCAGCCTGCGCGAGAAGCGCATTCGCGGCTGAGGTGAATGGTACCAGAACCGAGGAGGATGCGCTCGTGTTCACTGTCACAAATGTCGTCATAGGGTAGAAGCCCCCGGGCAATTAACTTCGGTAAACACTTCTTAAGGCGTTGCACCGCACAAAAGCAAGCATGTTTTCGCGGCGGAAAACCAGATTTATGGGATATGCGAGATTTTTAAGACTCACAACACATTTTTTGGGCAAAAATTTCCCATCAATATCCGGCCTACATCGCAACATGATTTTATAAGACATTGATATCAAACAATGTCAGTGTTACGCAACATAACACGGCACAGCCACCGGTTGCATAAAGCTTAACGTCCCAGGTTCCTGCGCTCACGCATATGTTTACGAACGCACCGCGCAGCCATCAACCTGACGTTCTCATTCTGCCTACGGCCGCATTCACCGCAGAAAACTGCGACGTTTAGCGGTGATCCACGGGCAGCGCGGATCGCCCGCAGCACCCCTGGCCACCGGACGATCGTTTCGCATGATTCGACAAATCAATCCCAATGGGCGGAACACCACTCATTCCGTGGGATTCACCCCATCCCGCGATAGCCGCACCGCCAAACGCAGCAGCACCTGGCGGTCCGCCGCGCCGAGTCCACGATAAAGATGCAATAAGGCCAGTTCGTCCCCGGATTCTGCCGCCCTGCCACCCTGCGGCCCCTCATCCCCAGTCAGGAGATGTTGCGCGGACACGCCGAGCGCCGCAGCAATCCGCGTGAGGTTCCCCCCCACCTGCCCCGCCCGATCCGTCTCCCATTGCGCCACCGCGCTTCGCGTCACCCCAACCAGCGCCGCCAGTCCGGCCTGGGTGAGCCCAGCCGCCTGCCGCGCCACTCGGATCCGCGTGCCCACACCACCGTCCATACCCGCCTCCGATTCTGCTGCCCACATCCTAGGTGAATTTTTCTAACCATGATAGTTATTTTAATTGACATTCAAATGTCATTTATACTAACACTCACTGACACAAGCGATGGACCCCGCCATGCCAGTCAAACGCCTCTGGACCACTAGCGACGATCGCCAGATCGCCACCGCAAGGGCCGCCCGCCGTAGCTGGGACACCATCGCCGCCAACCTCGGCTTCAGCCGAAGCTCTGTCATCGAGCGCGCCCGCGCGCTCGCCATCCCGCGCCTCACCCCTCTCCCGCCCGACCCCGAAATCGAGGCCGATCGTGATCCTCTCCCCGCCGGTGACCCGCTCGCCTGGGCCGTCCTCACCGATGGCACCCTGCTCGAAGGCACCGCGTATCCGCTGCGCTACGCAACCGGTGGCCCACTCGATGGAACCGCCTGAGCACCAACCGCGCGACGAAATACAAGACAAATTTCCTATTATGACACCACGTATCTCCCCGCCGCCCCAACCAAGGTGCCCCCATGAACACCGCAATCCACGCAGCCCCGCTCCCCCGCACCATCACGCCGCACCCCTGGGGAATTGACCCGAATCCGGCCGAATGGTTGGTCGCCCGCCTCGAGGAAGCCGGCGCCACCCTCCTCGCCCTGCCGCGCAGCGGCTACACCACCGCCCTGCGCACTACCCGGCTCGACACTCTCGCAGAACCGAGCGGCACCTCGGCAGACCAAGGCGGTCGCCTCCGCCCGGCGATGCCCACCTCCGCCGCCATCACCCGCATGGACGAAGCCTTCGCCTGGCTCCAACTGATCCCGGCCGACCGCTACCTGCTCCGCCGCATTTTGGGTGCCCGCGCGCTCCTCAACCCCATAACCGGCAAACACCAGCACTCATGGCGCCGCCTCGGCACCCTGCTCGGCGCCGACCATCGCGCAATCCAGCGCTGGCACGCCGAAGGCATCGCCCTGATCCGTGCTGCACTGGTTGGAGGCGGAACCCAGCCGCATGCGCCCGAAGGCCGCGGCGTCCGCTACGTTCGATAACGTCCGCGCCAGCCGCCCCTCGAACTAGCCGGCTTCGAGGTTGTGCTCGCGTCGATCCAGAAACTGCAGGCTCTCCGGCCGAAACCACAGCACCACCCGCGCCCCCGCATCCGGCAACGCACGCGCGGCCTCGCCATGCAGATCCACCGTCACCGCCACATCCCCGTCGATCACCAGGCGCAACCGCGCCACCGGCCCGAGGAATGTCACATCCCGCACCACCGCGGCGATGCTGTTGGTCGCCCCATCGAACGGCAGGATCGAAATCGCCTCCGGCCGCAACGCCAGCACCACCGTATCCCCAACCTTGCGCTCCGGCAGCGCATGCGCCGCGTCGATCTCGACGCTCCCCAGCGCCACCCGCCCACTCACCGCATCCACAATCCGGCACGGCAACACATTCGCCGTCCCCACAAACGTCGCCACAAACGGCGTCCGCGGCGTCCGATAAACCTCCGCCGGCGTCCCCACCTGCTCGACCCACCCCTCGCTCATCACCACCACCCGATGGGACAGCGCCAGCGCCTCCTCCTGGTCATGCGTCACGAAAATCGCGGTAATCCCCAACTCGCGCTGGATCGCCCGCAAATCCTCCCGCAACGACACCCTTATCTTGGCATCGAGCGCGGACAACGGCTCATCGAGCAGCAAAATCCGCGGCCGTATCGCCACCGCCCGCGCCAACGCCACACGCTGCTGCTGACCACCCGACAATTCCGAGGGAAACCGCCCGGCGAGCTGCGGCAGCCCGATCAGCGCCAGCATCTCCTTCACCCGCTCGGCGATCGCGTCCTTCGCCATCCCGGCCACCTTGAGGCCGAAGGCGATATTCCCCTCCACTGTCAGGTTCGGGAACAACGCGTAGGATTGGAACACCATGCCGATCCGCCGCGCCCGGCTCGGCAAATGCGTCACATCCTCCCCGTCGATCACCACCCGCCCGGCCGACGGCGCCTCGAACCCGGCGATCATCCGCAAAACCGTGGTCTTCCCACAGCCGGACGGCCCAAGCAGCGAAATGAACTCGCCACGCTCCGCCTCCAGCGAGAAATCCTGCACCGCCACGCTGGCCCCGAACGACTTCCGCAAGCCCTGAAGGGTAAGGAAACTCATCTATCAGCTCCCGGGCCGCCGGCCGCCAAAGGCGCCGATCAGCGCCATCAGGCCCCACGTCAATGCGAAAGCCACCAAGGACAAGGCGGCCGGTTCATAGGCACGATTGGCGCCGAGCAACTGCATATACGGCCCGAACGCCGGCCGATCGAGCAGGCTGGCGAACGTGAATTCCCCCAGCACAATGGCTGCCGTCAGGAACGCCCCGCTCAGCACCGAAGTGCGGATATTCGGCAACACCACCCGCAACATCACCGTCAACGGCCGCGCCCCCAGGCTCTCCGCCGCCTCGGTCAACGTCCGCACATCCATCGAGGTCAGCCCCGCATCCACACTCCGATAGATATAAGGCAGCGACAGCGTCACATATCCGAACGCAAGCAGCGCATCCGCCCCGGTATCGGTATCCGTCAACGGCAGGAACGAATCGGACCCGTACAGCCGCAAATACCCGAACACGATCACAATCGCCGGCACCACCAACGGCAACAGCGTCACGAACTCCACGAAACTCCGCAGCCGCGGCGCATGCAGCCGCACCGCGTAGGCCGCCGGCACAATCAGCACCACGCCGATCACAACCGTCACCAGCGCCATCCCGCACGAATAGAGGAACGTCTCCTGGAACCGATCGTCACCAAACACCTCGACGAACGCATCAAAACTGTAGACCCCGCGCCGCATCCGCAACGCAAACTCGGCCACCCCCACCAGCGGCACCAGCACATACAGCGCCATCACCGCCAACACGATGCGCCGCCACAATTTGCCAGCCTTCATCGCAACCGCCGGTCCGAAAACGCCCGCAGGCGCAGATAAAGGATGTTGCACACCCCGGTCACCACCACCATGCCCAGCGCCAGTGCGAACCCCAGCCCCGGATCGTGCAGCACATCGCCGCGGATCTGGGCGAACAACAGGATCGTCACCAGATTGATCGAACTCCCGGTCAACGCATACGCCGTCGCCACCGCCCCGAACGCATTGGCGAACAACAACAACGTCGCTCCCACCACATTCGGCGCCAGGATCGGCGCCACGATCCGCAACGTGAACTGCGCCGGCGAAGCCCCCAGCATCGCCGCCGCCTCGGACCAATCCCGCTTCAACCCCTCCACCGCCGGCATGATCACCAGCACCATCAACGGCATCTGGAAATACAGATAGGTGAACGTCAGCCCCACCACGCTCAGCAGGTTGAACCCGCCGTCATAGATATTGATCCCGAAATACCGCACAAGCAGTGCCGTCAGCAGCCCCGCCCGCCCCACCGTCGCCAGGAACGCAAACGCCAGCGGCACTCCGGCGAAATTCGAAGTCACCCCGCACAACGTCAGCACCGCCTGGCGGATCGGCCGCGGCACCGCATCGCCGCGCAACGCCAGCGCAACCGCCAACCCTGCCGCCGCCCCCAGCACGGCCGAAGCCAAACTGATCGTGATGCTCACCCGAAACGCCGTCACCACCGAAGGCGTCATCAGCCCGGCGAGGTTGGCGAACGTGAAGTTCCCCTCCCCGTCCTGGAACGCACCCACCAGCAGGTTCGAAGTCGGCAGCACCAGGAACAGCACCGCGAACAGCGCGAACGGCCCAACGCCGAACACCGTCTGCACGAAAGCGCGCGGCAACCGCACACGGGACGAACCCGTTTGCGGCGCCGCGCCACCCCTCGTATTCACGCGAAAACGCCGCGCCCAGCCCTACTTCACGCTGGCACCAACCACGCTGTCCCACTGCTTGGAGACCACCGCCTTGGCCGCGCCCTGATCGTCGAGCGTCGGGAACACCGCCTTGGCATAGCTCGCCGCCGGCGGCAGCTTCTCCAGCATCGAAGCCGGCACCTTCTTGTCCGCAACCATCGAATTGAAGCGAACCGGGTGGCAGTAGCCCTTCAGCCAGCCAAGCTGCCCTTCGTCGGAGTACAGATACTCCATCCACAGCTTCGCCGCGTTCGGATGCGGCGCAAACGCGCTGATCGCCTGCACATAAACGCCGGCCACCACGCCCGTCTTCGGCACCACGATCTCCACCGGAGGATTGCCCTTCAGCGTGTCCCGATCGGCGAGCGCATTGTAATCCCAGCGAACTACGATCGGCGTCGTGCCCTGCGCCAGCGGCGCCGCCTTGCCGATCACGGGGACGAAGTTGCCGCGCTTGTTCATCTCGGCAAAGAACTTCAACCCGGCATCGCCGATCGCCGCACCACCTTTGGCGCCGGCGGCCACACCCGAGGCATACACGCCCAGGATCGCCTGGTTCGCCGTCCGCGGATCACCCGCCAGCGCCACGCTGTTCTTGTATTCCGGGCCCAGCAGATCCGACCAATCGGCCGGCATCTTCTTCACCAGGTCCTTGTTGATCTCGAAGGCGAGCACCCCGTAGTAGTCACCCACCCAGAAGCCATCGGCGTCCTTCAACTCGGCCGGGATCGAGGCCCAGGTGCTCGGCTTGTACGCCGCGAGCAGCCCTTCCGCCTTCGCGGACGGCCCGAACGACAGCCCGACATCGATCACATCCGGCGCCTGCGGACCCTTGTTGGTCTTGTTCGCCTTGATCGCCTCAACCTCGTCGCCCGAGCCGGCGTCCGGGTTCAACTCATTGACCTTCAGGCCATATTTCTTCTTGAAGGCTTCGATCATCGGCCCGTAACCGCACCAGTCATGCGGCAGGGCAATCACGGTCAACTGCCCTTCCTTCTTGGCAGCGGCCACCAGGGAAGCCGGCGCGTCGGCGCGGGCCTGCGGCGCGGCACCGAATGCAAGCAGGGCAGCGAGCGACGTTGTCGCGAGAAGGCCTTTCATCGGCAGTCCTCCAGTTTGTTATTTCTCATCTTGCGTCGACGCATCCGGCCATGACCAGCGCGCAATTCCGCCGTGCAGTGCTACGGCCATACGATGGTTCCGGTCAACGACGCGTTGACGACACGACCACATTGCGCCGCCGCCGCGTCCCGCTAGTCTCGCAACCCAACCCGCCCCGGGGAGCCCCATGTCCGCCCCACCGTCCGAGGACCCGAACGACCGCATCCGCGCCCTGCCGATCTGGCGCGGCCGCATCGATATCGTGCCCCTCACCGGCGGCATCACCAACCGTAATTTCCTTGTCACGGACGCCGGTCGCAGCCTGGTCGTCCGCCTCGGCGGCGACATCCCCATCCACGGCGTGATGCGCTTCAATGAACACGCCGCCAGCCTCGCCGCCGCCACCGCCGGCATCTCCCCGCAAGTCCGCTACGCCGCGCCCGGAATCCTGGTGATCGACTTCATCCACGGGCGAACCCTCACCCCCGAGGAAATCCGCGCCAATCGCCAACCCTGCCTTGCCCTCGTCCGCCGCGCCCACCACGAAATCGCCCCCCACCTGCGCGGCCCCGTGCTCGCCTTCAACGTCTTCCACGTCATCCGCAACTACATCCACACCCTGCGCAGCACCGGCTCCCGCCACACCCCCACCCTCCCCCGCCTGGCCGCCGCCGCCGCCGCCCTCGAAGCCGCCAGCGGCCCCAGGCGCCTCGTATTCGCCCACAACGATCTCCTCGCCGGCAAC